>NZ_JBHWGA010000077.1:0-26986 GCF_042733315.1 Streptomyces sp. NPDC059718 | reverse complement strand
GCGCACGCAGGCGAGCAGGAACCGCTTGCCCAGGTCCACCCCTGCCGACCGCAGATGGATGATCTCGTCCTTCACGTCCAGCCGGGCCATGACCGGCTCCCTCCCACGCAGTGACGCATGAACGCGACGGGTGGCCCGGAGGGGTCAACGGGACGGAACGGAGACTGACACACGTGCTCCGGGCGCCGGACGGCGACCCTGGCACAAACCGTGGTTCCCTCAGCGACCCCCAAAACCATCCTGACTTACGAGCTCACCGGCATCGCAGTAGCACCGGCCTGACCGGGACACCCAGGCCCATTTTCCCAGCCACGGGGTGATCACGTCAGTGACTCTGGGTTCCTGACTTGAAGACTCGGTGCTGGCCCGGGCTGTCGAGGTCGACATACGCCGTGACCAGGGCGGGCCGGCCCAGTGAACGCAGCTTCTGAGCGACGCCGGCGTGGTCGTCGCAGTGGTGCCAATAGATGGCCTCGCCGCCCCAGAAGGACAGCAGCCGGCTCACGCCAGCTACGTCATGGGAGGTGGCCTCAGCGGAGAGCGTCAAGCTGACCTGGTCCTGCCTCTGCCCCAGCCGCTTCCGACCGGGGGCGACCATGCTCTGAGAACGCAGAACCTCGCGCTCCGCGTCAGTCAGATAGTCCCGCTCCCATGCTTCGTCCAGGCGGTGATCGACAAGAGCAACGTTGAGTGGGCGTAGTCCCCGAGCGCGGATGGCGTCGGCCTCGTGGTCGAGCAGTCTGGTCGCGTGCTGAGCCCGCAGAAGGTAGCCAGCGAGCAGGCCGAGGACCTGTGGCTCCCTTTCCTCCAATTCCAGGTCGACGTACAGATCCGGCTCTTTCGGCTTGGTTCCTTCGACGATCCCGTGGATGAGCTCTGTCAGCGGCGCGGGCCAAGTGCCGGGGGCGTCCACGTCCACAATGTGCCGACCGTCGGCAGCGTGAGGTAGTCCCATGGCACGGCAGTATTCCACCCCGTCATCGGCCTTGTAGTGGTCACCAGACGCCGGCCGTGATCGGGCGATGTCCCAAGGGATCTGCGCCAGAGCATCGGCCCGAGACACCTACCCGTGACCCGCAGGCACGAAGCGGGACGGGAGACACGAAGGCCCCTCCCGCTGACCACCTCGGCCCGGCATGCGTACCCGGCAGCTCTTTCCGCTCAACGAAATCCACACCGAAAGTCGATTTCAAACACTGGAATTAGCGATGTGCGGGCATTGCCTCATTTCCTCGCACGCCATTTCCGAAGCCTGAAAGTGAAGCCTTTTCGGTTTCGAAGGATGAAAGGGGGAGCTACGCAAAGCGCCTTGTGATTGTCGCGTCCTTGCCATTCGCGGTCCAGTGGTGGTCACGCGATGCCGCACGCCGGTCTTCAGCGGGACGATCCGCCGGCTGCGGCCATCGCACTCCGCTTCCTTCAATGCGACTGCTGCGTGCCCACCAGGGCTTAGGCGCGGCAGGGACGGGATCCACCATGAAGATCGGGCACACAGTCGCAACGGTTGCCGCCACGGCGGCCCGCATCGTCGGGGGGAGCGTGGCGCTCGCGCCGACGGCATCGGCCGTCGGTGCGTCGGCCTGCACCTGGAGTCCGTCGCCCCTCACCTTCAAGATCGACGGGAACGGGGTGAACTACAGGACCGGGCCGTCGACGGGCTACGCGTCCCAGGGCCTGCTCTACAAGAGCGACGGCTACATCTTCCGGGTCCAGTGCTACGGCGCGAAGAACCAGTGGGCTTACGGCTACCTGACCAAGCGGAGCGTGACCGGTCTGGCGAAGGGCCGGACCGGGTGGATCTCCACGCCGCTCCTCGGCTGGTACAGCTGACGGCCGCCTGACAACTCGCCCCACACCTCGGCCCACGCTCACCACGAAGCGCTGCCATCCTCCCCTTTCGCCAGGAGCTCCCTGCGATGACTCTGCCTGCAACAGCTCCACTGCGCCCAGCCGCAGCCACAGCGGCTGTCGGCTACGCCGCGGTGTTGCGCGCCCCGCACGTGGCACGGCTGATGCTGGCCACGCACGTCGGGCGGCTGCCGTGCGGCATGACGCCGGTGGCGCTGTTGTTCGTGGCGGCCGCCGACGGGGCGAGTCTGGCGCAGCGGGGGATGCTCGCTGCGGCCTATGGGCTGGCAGCCGCGCTCGGGCAACCGCTGCTCGGGCGCCTCGCCGATGTGCGGGGTCAGACGCTGCCGCTGGCCAGCGGGGCGGCGATCTCCGCCGGGGCGCTTGCTGCCGTGACGTTTCTGGACGCCACCAGGTGGCCCGCCGCGGTGTGCGTGGTCGTGGCCGGTGTGGCCAGCCCACCGTTGGAGTCGTGCCTGCGTGCGCTCTTGTCCTCGATGCTGCACGGGCGTCCGGCGGCGGTGAAAGCCGCGTATGCGCTGGACTCCAGCGCGCAGGGAAGCGTGTACGTGGTCGGCCCGCTCCTGGCGACGGTGCTGGCGACCACGATCTCCCCGGGTGCGGCTCTGCTCACCGTCACTGTGGTGGGCCTGGCCGGTGCCCTCGGGGTCGCCACCTCGCAGCCCTCCCGTAGCTGGCGGCCGCACCCGCACCGCGACCGCGACCTGCTCGGAGCCCTGCGGCCGGCCGGGATGGTTGTGGTCCTGGCAGCCTACTTCTGTGTGGGCGTGGCCTTGGGCGGGCTGAACGTGGCGGCCGCGGGGTCCGCGGACCGACACGACGCTCTGTGGCTGACCGGCGCACTGCCGGCGGCGCTGTCGCTGTCCGGGATCACCGGCGGCCTCATCTACGGTCGCTGGGCCTGGCCCGGCAGCCGCACCACCCACCTCCACGCGCTGGCCGGCCTCTTCGCGCTGGCGTGGATCCCTCTACTCATGGATCCCCCGCCGGTCCTGGCGCTCGCCCTGATCGCCGCCCCCGGCGGCATTTTTCTACCGCTGCTGACCGTCGGCTACCAGGCCGTGACCGACCTGGCCGCGCCCGGCACCGTCACCGAGGCCATCGACTGGCTGGTGTCCGCCATCAACTGCGGCCTCGCCCTGGGCACCGCGGCCGGCGGGCGCATCGGCCCCGGCTTCCAGTTGTGCGCAGCCGCGGCCCTCACCGCCGCCCTCACGCTGCTGACACACCCCAACCGCCCCACCCGACCTCACCACCGGGAGACCTCCCCATGCGTGTGACCACCAAGGCCCTCACCATCGCCGCGAGCGCGGCCGTCCTCCTCGGCGGCGGCATCGCCCTCGCCCCGACCGCATCCGCCGTCGGCTCCAGCGCCTGCACCACCAACATCAAGGACCAGGACGTCTGGCCCCTGGACAACGGCCTGCGCTTCCGCACCGGGCCGGGCACCAGCTACACCGCAACCGGACTGCTCTACACCTCCGACCGGCTCACCGCTCGCTGCCGCAAGGGCTCCTGGTACTACGTCAGCACCGACAGGAAGACGAAGACCGGCATCAAGGCCGGCACCTACGGCTGGGTCAGCGCCTCCTACCTCGACATCCAGATGTGCCTGCCCGAGAACGTCGAGTGCCCCTACAACCGGTGACCTCCTGACCCCGGCACTCCTATGAGCCGGTGCCGCCGGGCCGGGCCACCCCAACGCCCCTGTCCACGCCCGGCCCCGCGGCACCACCCCACCCATCCACCCCCCAACGGTCCGCTGCTACGGCGATCCGCGGCAGGAGGCACGCCTTGATCCCGATCCATCTCATCTTGGGCCCGACAGCCGTCGGCAAGACCGGCCGCTCCGTCGCGCTGGCACAGCGGCACGACAGCCCCGTCCTGGTGCTGGACCGTGTGCAGTGCCACCCGCAGCTGGCCATCGGCTCCGGCCGTCCCACCCAGGCCGAACTGCAGGACACCGTCCGCTACTACCTGACGGAGCGGCCGGTGCACCATGGCGTGATCACCGCCGGCGACGCCGTCGACCGCCTGGTCCACCACCGCAAGATGCTCCGCGACAGCGGCGTCGACCGCCTGATCCTCGAAGGCGGCTCCATCTCCATCCTCGCGGAGCTCCTCACCCGTGGGGACTGGTTCGAGGACGCCACCGTCGCGGTCGAATGCTGGCTGGAGTCGAGTGCCGGCGGATACGAGGCCCGGGTTGCCGAACGGGTGGAGCAGATGCTCGGCTACGGCGATGGAGCGGGCCGAACCCTGGTTGACGAGCTCGCCGACCTATGGCCCCATCCGGAAGCCCAGCCCCGGCTGTACAGCATCGCCGGATACCGCGAGGTCATCGACCTGTGCACCACCGAGGGCACCGACCCCATGCACCTGCGCGGCCTGCCCGCCCGGCTGCGCCGCGCCCAGTTCGCCACCGCCGTCACCGAAGCGCACCTGGACTACGCACGCCAGCAGCGCCGCGCTCTGGCCGATGCCCTTCCCGAGATGGCGATGCGCGGATTCGAGGTGGCCCTGTGCGAGATCTGACGGCCCCTGCCCCGCCCGTCCTGGACACCCCGTTCGATCCCGGCCGGCCGCTGCGGTGGACCGTGTTCTGCGGCTCGGCCACCGGCCGCCACCCCGCCTACGAGCACGCCGCCCGCACCATGGGCGGCCTGCTGGCGGCGGCCGGGATCGAGATCGTCTACGGCGGCGCCCGCATCGGCCTGATGGGGGCGCTCGCCGACACCGCTCTGGCCTCCGGCGGCCGCGTCACCGGTGTCCTGCCCGAGGTCCTCAACCGCGCGGACATCGTCCACCCCGGCCTGACTCATCTGGAGATCGTGGCCGACATGCCCGCCCGCAAAGCCCGGCTGTGCCAGTTGGCCGACACCTTCCTCGTCCTGCCCGGCGGGCTCGGCACGCTGGAGGAACTCGCTGAGATGTGGTCTTGGGCTCAACTGGGCCTGCACACCAAACCCATCGCGCTGCTCAACACCGCGAGCTTCTTCAGCCCGCTGCTGACCTTCCTGACCAGCGCTCAGCAGGCGGGGTTCCTCGCAATCCACGACCGCGACCTGGTGGTCGTCGACGCCGAACCTGCCCGGCTGACGACCGAAGTCCTCGCCCAACTGACACCCGCCGAGGCCAAGCCATGACCACCACCGCCCCCGCAGCCGCAGCCGCAGCACCGGTTGTCCACGATGCGCCGCCCGTCGCCGCTAGAAGGCTGCTGTCCGGCTACTTCGCCGGGCTCGGCGCGCTGATGGCGATCTGGGGCGCGAGGATGCCCGCGGTCCAAGCCGCCGCCCACCTGTCCGCAGGCAGCCTGTCCCTGGTGCTGCTCGCGGCGGCCGCCGGAATGGTGGCGGGCCTGTACGCCGGCGGCCGGATCGCCCACCGGAACGGCCCCGCCGCGCTGCTGACCGCACCGGCCGTGGCGCTCGCCGCTGCGCTGGCTGCCCTCGGCGCCTGCCGCACCCTGCCCACGCTCCTGGTGGCCGCGCTCGCCTTCGGCCTGGCTCACGGGCTCCTCGATGTCGGCGTCAACGTCGCCGCCGTCCGCTGCCAAGACGCCTACGGCCGCAGCATCATGTCGTCCCTGCACGCCAATTTCAGCCTCGGCGCGCTCCTGGGCGCGGCCGCGGCCGCCACCACCGCCCACACCGACCACGGCCGGGTCTTCCTGATCGCGGGCCTCGCGGCGGCCGCCTTGGCTCTGCTCACCGCACCAGCCGTCCGCAACATCACCGCCCTCCCCACGAACCAGCCGAAGAGCTCAGGCGGCTCCGCACCGGAGCTCGCCGCCCCGGGCCGTGGTCGGGCCGGGCTATGGCTGCTCGGAGCGCTGGCCGCGGCCTGCCTGCTGGGAGAGGGCGCGGCGGCCGACTGGTCCGCGGTCCACCTGCACGAACTGCACGCCACCGTGGCGGTGTCCGCATCGGCGTATGCGGTCTACAGCGCCGCCATGGCCACCGGCCGCCTTGCCGGCGACCGCCTCACCACCCGATACGGCGCAACCGCCCTGGTCCGAGCTGGCGCGCTCCTCGCCACCGCAGGCCTCGGTACCGGACTTATGGTCGGAACCACCTGGGCCGCACTGGCGGGCTGGGCGGCGCTGGGGCTGGGCCTGTCGACCACGGTGCCCGCCCTGATCACCGCCGCCGGGCGGCACGGCCCCCGTGCGGTCGCCGCCGTCACCGCCACCGGATACATCGGCCTGCTCGCCGGCCCGGCCGCCATCGGTGCCCTCGCCTCCCTCACCGGCTCCCTGCCTATCGCTCTCGCCTTGCCCGTCCTGCTCGCGGCCACCGTTGCCGCAGCCTCCCGACATGCCCTGGAGTCCCCCCGATGACCCTTCGTCCCACGGCCAACGCTTTGCAGGCCGTAATCCTCGATTACAACGGCGTGGTCGGCGTGCAGCCGTCGGCCGAGGCCTGGCAACACCTCGCTCACCTGGCCGGGTGGCCCGCCGACCGCACCCCCCAGTTTCAGCAGGCCTTCTGGGCGCGGCGCGACGGCTACGACGCCGGCGTCATCACCAACGCCCAGTTCTGGTCCTCCGGCCTGGTGCTGCGCACCGACCGCACCTTCGGAGACCTGCTGCCCGACCTCATCGCCACCGACGTCGCCATGTGGACCACCGTCGACCCCGCCGTCGTACACCTGCTGCGCGCCGCACACCGCGCATCGACCCGAATGGTGCTCCTCAGCAACGCCCCACACGTCGTCGCGGACGCAATCGACGTCGCCGAGTGGTCCTGCAGCCTGATGTCCCGCACCGTCTACAGCGCCCGCATCGGCATCAACAAGCCGCACGCCAAGGCGTATGAGTCCGCGCTCGCCGCCGCCGGCTGGCCCGACCCGGACAGGACCCTGTTCATCGACGACCGCAACGAGAACTGCGAGGCCGCCGCCCGGCTTGGGATGTGCACGCTGCACTACACCGGCAACCTCGCCGAACTCGCCCATCACTTGCCGCAGCTGCACCCCGCTCCGGCCGTGGTTCGGCCGGCCGGCGCCGCATCGTCGGTGGCCGCCTGACCACGACACGTCCGCCCACAGACGAGCCGGGCGCGACCAGGGCCTCCACCCTGGTCGCGCCCGGCTCTTGACGCTGTACGAACGTGAACCGGCGTCTACCACCACCAGGGCATACGCGGCCCCGAATGCGGCAATCCCAGATCGCTCTGAGCCTCCAAGCCGCACATCGTCGGCGTACGGAGGGGCGAGGCGCGATCGGACACTCCGGCCGACACCAAGGTCTGGGGGCGCTCGGTGGAAACGGCCGACGGCTGGGCCGCCGGGGCGGCTGATACGGCGGCGGCCGACTGCTGTACAGCCACCGGGGCGGGGCCTGGCCAGGGCACTCTGAGGAAGTTGGCAGTCACGACGATTCCTTCCGTACGACGTGGTCAGTGCGCGCCGGTGTTGCGGCGCAGGGCACGGGAGAGCGGGAGGCAGGCCGCGACACTCAGCAGGGCGCAGCCACCCAGGAGCGCGGCAACCAGCGGCCGGCCGCCGACGTTGAGAGCGATGGCGATGCCCAGCGGGGGTAGGGACGCCACTGCGGAGGCTGCGGAGATGACGGCCTGGTACCGGCCGACGGCGCCGTCCGGCGCGGCGGTGGACAGGTACGCGCCGATGGCGATGCTGTAGGCGACCTCGCCGGGCACCAGGGCGGCGCACGCGATCGAGTAGCCGAGCGTGGTGTGCTGGTATGCGGCGAAGCCGATGCCCGCGCCGAGGATGGCCGTCCCGGCCGCCAGGACGACGACGGGGGAGAACCGCAGGGTCTCGCCGCGGCCGATGAGGAGTCTGGTCATGGGCGGAGTGAGGACCAGGACAGCGATCGTGTTGGCGATCATCGCCGTGCCGTATGCGGTCGGCGGAAGCCCGTCGGCGGTCATCAGCAGCGGCAGGACCGACACCATGCCCCACGCGCACACCATGGCCGCCGTCGAGACCAGCGCGATCCATCGCAGGCCGGGGTCAGCGAGGACCTGGCGGAAGGTGACGTCCGTCCCCGGGTCCCCGTCCGGTGTCGTCCGGCGGGCAGCCAGCAGGCGCAGGGCCAGCAGCGCGAAGGCCAGGCACACGGCACCGTTGGCGATGAACAACGGCTTGTAGCCGTAATGGTGGGCCAGGTAACCGCCGAGCCCGCCGCAGATGGCGATGCCGACGTTGATCGTCCAGTACAGCGCGGTCTGGGCCCGGGCCCGGCCCCCGCCGGAAGCGATGTGTTCGTTGATCGACGCCGAGACCGCCGGACGGTAGGTCTCCATGGTCAGCCCGAGACAGACGGACACGATCAGCAGTGCAGGCAGCGACGCCACCAAGGTCAGGGCGACGCAGGAGATGGCGGCGAACGTCATCATGAGCACCAGCGCGGTGCGCTGGCCCGCACGGTCTGTGAGCTGGCCAGAGATGGCCTGGCCAAAGCACCAGCCGACGCCGAACAAGGTCATGGCCGCCCCAGCGGCGGTAGTGCCATGCGTGACGGAGACGTAGTAGCCCAGGAAATCCCAGGCGAAGCCGCCCGCTTTCACAGCCAGCGAGGCGGCGATCAGCGCCCAGACCACGGAGCGGCCCGCCCGGGCGGGCGCCGCGTGCCGGGCGAGGGTGAGGGGTGCATCAGTGGTGGCCACGGTCCGGTCCCCCTGCAGATCACGGATGGGTGCGGGCAAGACAGAAGGCGGCCGTGAAGTGCGGCCGCCTTCTGACCAGGGGGGCGACGCTCAGTTGGGGCGGACGGCCCAGAGCGGACGGATGGCCCGGTTCGGACGGGCGGAACGGTTGGGGCGCGCGGAGCGGTTCAGACGCATGGTTCCTCCGGTGTGTGAGGCCCCCGGACGTGGGGACGACCATCACGCTAGGAAGGGTTCGGCGGCCGGGGAACCGCGAACGCGCCGCTGAGGGCATGTCCGTTCGGCAGGTGGAAAATCAGGGGTGTGCATTTCGGCCGCTGGAATCCGTCGGGGCAGGTGCGGTGCTGCAACGGATCCAGCGTGGGGCGGCGCAGACCGTCACATGAACACGAATTCGCGAAAGTTGTTGCGGATGGCTGTCAGCGGCTCACGGTCACGGGTGAAGTACAGCTTGTTGGTCAGCAGGATGGCCCAGGTGCCGAGCTTGGGGGAGAGCCACATGCCGGTTCCGGTGAAGCCGTAGTGCACCCAGGTGCGGTCGGCGGGGGTGGTGTTGGGGGCGGGGTGCCAGAACAGTCCACGAACCGGTGTCAGCTTGCCGGTGTGTACGGTCAAGGACTCCTCTGTCCAGTCGGGTCCGAAACCAGGTGTGGCCGGGGCGGTGGACGGGTCGAGGAGGTAGCGCAGGAAGGCGGCGAGGTCGTTCAGGACGGAGAAGGCGCCTGCGATGCCACACACTCCGCCCAGGAGCCGGGCGGAGAAGTCGTGCGCTGTGCCTTTGAGGTGGGTGCCGGTGGTCTGGTCGATTTCGGTCGGGGCGCAGCGGGCGGCGAGGTCGGCGGGCAGCGGGCCGAAACGGGTGGCCTGCATGCCCAGCGGGGCCCAGACGCGTTCGCGGGCGAGCTGGTCGAGGGGTTGCCCGGAGAGGTGCTCGGCGAGGTAGCCGAGGATGAGGGCGGCCCGGTCGGTGTATTCCACGGCCTGGCCAGACGGGCGGTGCAGGGCTTCGGTCAGCACGCCGGCGCGGATGATGCCCGGGTCGGTGCCGTAGAGATTCTTCAGCTGGGCGCGCAGCGGGACGCCGGCCGTGTGAGTGAGTAGTTGCCGGGCGGTGACCTGTTCGAGCGGGTGCCCGGTGACTTCGGACCAGAAGCCGCCCAGGGGTTCGTCCAGCGGCAGACGGTCGTCCTGCCAGAGGCAGCCGATGGTTGACCACACGGCCAGGATCTTGGTGAGGCTGGCCACGTCGAAGACGGTGTCGGTCCGCATCGGATGGGCGGGACGGGTGGGGTCGAGCAGTCCCACGGCGCCGCTGGCGCTGGTGCCTGTGGCGTCGCCGACCGCCCAGACGGCGCCCGGGTAGACCTGATCGTGGACGCCGTCTTCCAGCAGCTGGCGAATGCGGTCGGTGCTGGGTGTCATGGTCTCCCCGAATTTCTTGTGGGTGGGCTGCCCCGCGCCAGCGTAGTCACGCCGGGCGGGGCGGGGCGGGTGCGGCACGAGCTGGTCAGGTGAGCTGCTTACCGAGGTCCGTCAACGCCGCGGCCGTGGCGCTGAGCGGGTAGCGTGCGGCGTTGGCCAGTCCTGCAGCCCGCAAGGCAAGCAGCAGGTTCGGCGAAGCTTTGATGCGTTCCAGGTCGCGGGCGGCTACCTGGGGGTCGGAGAAGTCGGTGGCCAGAGCCGAAGTGCCCAGCGCGTCGCGCAGCCCGGGTACCGGCTGGTAGACGACGGGCAGCCCGCAGGCTTGTGCTTCCAAGGCAACCAAGCCCATCGCTTCCAAGGTGGTCGAGGGCATGATCAGCGCGTCGTGGTCGGCAAATGCGTTCCACAACTGCGGCCGCCGCAGCCAGCCGAGGTACCGGGGGCGTACGCCGCACCGCTTCAGCACCGGCGCCAGGGCCTGAAACTCATGGCGCGGGGCGGCCACGGACAGCTCGATGCCAGCCGTGGCGGTCAGCGCCCTGACCATGTGTTCGCCGCCCTTCTCGGCGGTCAGCCGCCCCGCGTACAGGAGCCGCAGCGTGCCTCGAGGATGCTGCAGGCGCGCGGGCGGTGGGGTGGTCAGGAGACGGTCGGGGATGCCCCAGGGGATCTGCACGATCTTGCCGTGATCGGTGTGCGGTGCCAGCCGGATGAGGCGGTCGGCCATCGCGCCGGTGGGGACCACGATGGCGTCGACGTGGCGGGCGGTTGCGTGCAGGATCCGCAACTGGTCGCGGTGGGCTTCGGCGAATAGCAGGTCGGTGCCGTGCACGAGGGCGATCCGCGGGTGCTGCGGGAAGGCCCGGATCAGCGCCGGGGTGGCCCCGAAGGCCAGGTGCTGCAGGTGGAGGACTGAGATGTCCGCCGGGTCGATCGCTTCCCGCAGGGCCTGGCGCAGCCTGGCAAGGTAGTGCTGGAAGGCGGAGCCGTTCAGGCATTTGCCGTCTAACGTGAGCAAGTTCAGGCCCGCCGGGACATCTGGCTTCTGTCCCGCGGGCTGGAGCATGAATGCGCGGCTTGGGATGAGCGGCGGGGCGCCGGTGTACAGGTCGAGGAACAGCTCGACGCTGCCGCCGGGACTGCCGGCGGGAAGGTCCAGAAACGTCGCCACTGTCATGCGGTGCCCCCGTCGATCTCTTCGTAGAGGCGGGAGATGTCGATGCCGTCGGTCGACTGGTACTTGAAACCGGGCTGCTGGTAGCTGGTGGGGCCACCGAAGGTCTGCAGGAAGATCAGCTTGCCGAAGGTCATCCCGGGATAGACCCGCACGGGCCTGGCGGCCCGGATCTCCAGCGTCCAGCGGATGGCGTGGCCGACGTGCCCGAGCGGGGCGGAGACGTGCACCCAGATGCCGAGGCTGCCGGTGGAGCGGTCACCGTTGAGCATCTGCGCGTACCGCTCGGAGCCTGTTCGCTCCAGCGTCACCCCCAGGTACAGCACGCTCGGCTGGAGGACGAATCCGGTGGCGGGGATGGTGGTTTCGCTGAAGGGGGTGGGGGCGGCTGCGTCGAGGTTGCCGTCGCAGATCCTTAAGGTCTCACCCAGCCGCCAGTCGTAGGCGTTCGGTGACAGGCGGCCGGGGTCGAAGGGGCCGATGGCGATCTCGCCTGCGTCGACCGCTGCGGCGATCGCTGGACCGGTCAGGATCATCAGGCCACCGCTCCGCTGGCCAGGTCACGCCAGTAGCCGGACGGCTGTGGGCCGAGCGCGGCCTGGTACTTGCCCTGGTAGAGGTCGACGGGGCCGACGGAGACGAAGAACATGATCTGCCCGATCTTCATCCCCGGGTAGACCCGTAGCGGCCGGGTGGGGTGAGCATGAGCGTCCACTGGCCGTGGAAGCCGATGTCGCCGATGGGGGCAGTGATCTCGACGAACAGGCCGAGGCGGCCGACGGAGGAGCGGCCGAACAGCAGCGGCACGAAGGTGTCGGAGCCGACCTCTTCCTGGGTGTGACCGAGGTAGAGCTCGCCGGGCTGCAGCACATACCCCTCGGAGTCGATCACGACCGGCGTGGTCGGGTTGGGTCGGTGGGCGTCGATGACCGGGTCGGTGTAGGTCAGCAGAGTGGAGCCGAGGCGCATGTTGTAGCTGTTGGGATTGACCTGTCCGGGCTCGAATGGGGTGATCCGCAGGCGGCTGTCGCGGACAGCGGCGGTGATCTCCGGTCCCGTGAGAATCACGTCGGAGCTCCTTCCTCGGTGACGGTGAGGGGATCGCAAAGCACGCGGGCGACAGCCTGCCCGAGCGGCAGGACGGGCGAGGGCGTGCGGCCGCCGAGCATGCTTTCGGCCAGGTAGCCGGTGGTCAGCACCGTGCGCACACCCGGCGGGAGCGGATCGGGGGCCAGCACGAGGGGACCGGCCCGCTCGGTGAGCCGGGCCGCCAGGCCGGACAGATCGGCGACGACGGAATCGGGCACGATCGCGTGGACGAGCTGGTTGCCGAACGGTTCGATGGCCAGGAGCTCGTTCAGGGTCAGGGTCTGCCCGAGCGGCACCGGCCGCAGCGCGGTCTCGTTCAGCACGACGGCGTCAGCGCCGAAGCCGGTGTGCAGCCGCCGGGCGACTTCCGACAGTACTTCGTGGCGGTCTGCCATCCGGCCGCGCCAGCGTTCGGCGATACGACCGAGGGGAGCGGCGAGTTCGGCCTGCAGCGCCTCGATCTGTCGGCCGATAGGCTCCAGGTCGGCCGGCAGCCTTGCCGCGGTGGGGAAGCGACAGGCGCGGGCGGCCCAGCCTGCCCCGACCGACTCGGCGACGGCGTAGCCGGCAGCGAGCTCGGCGCCCTTGACCACCAGGGTGCGCCCGACCGATTCGGGCCCGTAGCGGTCGCTGTGGCAGTGCCCGGCGAAGATCACGTCCAGGAACGGGCACTGGTCGGCCAGTCGCAGGTCGCCCTTGAAGCCGGAGTGCGACAGCAGCACCCAGGCGTCGACCTGGTGGTGGTGTTCCAGCAACAGCTCGACCAGCGCGCGGGCGGGATCGGTGACCTGGTGACCGGCACGATCGGCAGTGGGGATGGCATCAAAGGCCTGCGGGCTGATGACCGCGGTCACCGCGACCGTCCGGCCGCCGATCCAGGCCCGGTGCATGCGGCGGAACAGCGGCTTTCCCGTGGCGGCGTCGACGGCGTTGGCGCACACGGTCAGCTCGCGGAGATCAGGCTCGAAGTGGTGGCTCCAGCCGTGGTTGCCCGGCGCGAGGACGTCGTACAGCGACGTCAGGATCGCCTGCTCGGCGTGGCCCCGGCCGAGCCGGTAGTAGCCGGTGCCTTCGAAGAAGTCTCCGCAGTCCACGATCAGCGACCGTCGACGCTCGGCATGCAAGTGGGCCAGCAGGGGCACAGCGTCACCGAGTTGGGAGTGCACGTCGGTGGTGGCGATGATCCCTCCCAGGTCACGCTTCACGCGGTGACCTCCCGCAGGTCGGCTCCGAGAGCGCGGAGCTTTGCGGGGAGGTCAGCGTGGCCGCGCTGGAGCTGGCCCAGCCCCCGGATCGTGGTGGCACCGCGGGCGGTCAGCGCGGCCACCATCAGGGCGGAGCCGGTGCGAATGTCGGTGGCCTCCACTGCTGCGCCCGTCAGGCGCTGTGGGCCGGTCACGCGGCACTGGGTCGGCGAGAGTGTCTCGAAGCGGGCGCCGAGGCGGGCGAGCTGGGACAGCAGGTTGTCGTGCCTGCCGGGGTTGATGGAGTCAGCGAACAGGTGGGTGCCTGGCAGACCTAAGGCCAACGCCAGCAGCGCGGGTTCGAAGTCGGCGTCCAGGCCCCCCGGGGATAGGGAAGCGACCGCCCTCAGCGCCCGGCCCGTCGGGTTGCCGCCGCCGTGCACGACCACCGCGCGGTGCTCGCACGCGGCCGGGATACCCGCCAGGTTCAGGGCCGCGACAACGGCGGCGACCTCGTCCCCACGGACCCCTTCGATCCGTCCCGACCCGCCGGTCGCGGCGATGGCGCAGGCCAGCGTGCCGGCTTCAATCTTGTCGCCGGGCACGGTCCAGGTCACCGACGGCCGGGGGTGGGCCGGCGGTTCGACGGTAAGTGTGTCGGTGCCGAGGTCGATCCCCCACCCGGCCTCGGTCAGCGCGCTCAGCATGCCGGTGAACTCAGGGGAGTGGTTGGGGTTGGTCAGCCGCAGCCGCTGGGCGCCGACCACCGCGCGCAGGACAGCCACGACGCGCGCTCCCCGGGATCGGAACGGCAGCTGTACCGACACTTCGCCGGGTGCGTGGCCGGCCGCGGTGATCTGGTAGCCGCCGTCGCCGGTGTCGACCTTGTCGCCGAAGGCGGAGTAGACCTGGAAGTGCACCTCCATGCCTCTCTCGCCGATCTGGCAGCCGCCGGGCCAGGGCAGGCGGGCCTGTGCACAGCAGGCCAGCAGGGCGGGCACCATGTAGTACGAGGCACGGATGCGGGCGGCCTCGGGCAGCTCGGGCACGGGCGTGGACGGGGGCGTCAGCGCGAGGGCGTGCGGATGGCTGACAGAACGGGTCAGTTGGTACCCGGAGCGCTGGAGCAGCGTCAGCATTGCCGTCACGTCCGCGCTGCCTGGGACGTTGTCGAGATGGACCGTACGGCGGGTCGCCGCAGCGGCGGCCAGCAACGGCAGCGCTGCGTTCTTCGAGCCGTCGACGGTCACCAGTCCGGCCAGCGGGCGACTCGGACGGACGGTGACGGCAGGGCTGGTGGTCAGGACATCTGTCATGGACAACCTCCGGTCAGAGATCGAGGTGAGGAGTGGACGTGTGAGGTGGTCGCGGTTGTGCGGTGGTCTTCGCGACGTAACGCTGGACCGGCTGTAGCGGGGCGACCGTCCTTGCGGAGTCGCAGCGGGTTCCTCACGGGGCGAAGCCAGTGCGCGGCAGCGTGGCGGTGATCTGCTTGCCGGTCGCGGTCGGTTCGACGGTCCACCCCGGGGCCAGGGCATCGAGGATCCACAGACCTCGTCCCGACTCGAACCGGCCGTTGTCCGGCCGTACCGCGTGCCGATGGGGAACTGCGGACGGCTCCGGATCGTGCACCTGCACCTGAATCTCGTCTGGCGCGCTGATGATCTGCACGATCAGCGGTGCCCAGGGGCCGCACAGCCGCACGGCATTGCCTGCCAGCTCGCTCGCCACCAGCCGGGCCGTCTCGGCGACCTGGTCGTCCGCCCCGGCTGAGACGACCGTGTCGAACACGGCGGTGCGCATGCGCCGTAGGTGGTCGGGGCTGGCACTCATGTGCAGCACGAACCCGCCGGGGCGTAAGGCAAGGAAGTAGCCGCAGTCGGCGACCTGAAGTGGGCCAGCAGCGTGCGACACGGATGGTGTGGGACTGCGGAGTGCATCGTGCATGGCGTGTGCTCCCCGGCGACGAAGTGAGAAGCCGACCGTGGATCGCCCAGGTCGGCCTACGGGTGGGGCGGCAGGCACGTCGCGGCCGGTGCTCAGCGCTGCAGGCAGCGACGCAGGCCATGCGACGCGATCAAGCCGTTACGTATGGCGACTACTGACATCATGCCCCTACGGCAAGAGTTGGACAACATGTCCCACAAAGATTCCCGGGGTTGATTGTCCTTCGGCCCTGCGGCCGACACACTGTGCGCATGGCGCTGAAGAGAAGTCCCGCCCTGAAGTCGGTGTATCGACGACAACTCGCAGCCAAGCTCAAAGAGTTGCGGGAGCAAGCAGACCTGACGATGGCCGAGGTCGCGGCCGCGATCGAGATCAACCAGGGTTCACTGAGCCGAATCGAGAGCGGAGATCGAGGCACAACGCCCGTGCTGGTCAAGGCGATGCTCGAGTGCTACGGCGTCAGCGATTCAGCCACTCGCGACGACGTCCTGGACCTGGTCCGCGCAGACCAAGCACAGAGGCAACAGTGGTGGCGCAAATACTCCGCGGTCATCAACACCACCCAGTACGGCGGCTACCTCGCGCTGGAGTCCAGTGCGACCACCTTGCGGAACTACGAGACCGAACTGATCCCAGGCCTCCTGCAGACCGAGGAGTACGCGCGGCAGGTGATCATCTCGATGCGGGTCGACCTGGACGACAAGGGTGTCGAGGCCCTGGTGAAGGTCCGCATGAACCGCAAGAACCTGCTGGCCGGCGAGGACGCCGTCAAACTCTGGGCCATCATCGACGAGGCCGCGTTCCGCCGGATCGAACCCACGCCGCAGGTACTACGCGGCCAGTTGGAACACCTGCAGACGGTGATGACTCAGACCAACATCACGGTGCAACTTCTGCCCTTCACTGCGGGGTTCCACCCGGGACTCGACGGCTCGTTCGTTCTGATGGGGTTCCCGGAGCCCAACCCTGATGTGGTGTGGATGGAGAATGGCCGCCACTCGGTGTACTTCGAAGGACCGGACGATGTGGAGCGCTACACCGAGGCCTTCGACCACTTGCGGGCCCTGGCCCTCGGTCCGCCTGAGACCCGCAGCCGTCTCGACAGCATGATCAAGGAGTTGTGAGTGAGCACGACCAAGCCCGACCCCGCTGGACTGGACTTCTCTGGCGTTACCTGGGAGAAGAGTCCGTTCAGCGGCGGGAGCGACAACTGCGTGGAGTTCGGCACCATTGGCGGCCTGATCGCCGTGCGGGACTCCAAGCGGCCTGAGCAGACGCCGCTGCTCTTCACGCGCGATGAGATCGCAGCAATGATCGCTGGCGCAAAGCACGGGAGCCTCGACCACCTGGCTTGAGGAGACTCCCAGCGACACAGCAGGCGGAAAGACGGCGGCCGACCCCAGAGAAAGTGGGGTCAACCGCCTCGCCGCGGCGCACCCCGCCGCAATGTCCCCCAATCCCTGAACCGCCCCCGACGGGCACACACAAGCAGCAACGGCCAGCGCTGCACCTCCAGGGTGAAGGCCGTCACTCGCTCGTCTCGGCAGCCTCTGCTGCGACCGTGACGGCTGAGTCAGCGGGGGATGAGTCTGCCGTGTAATACACAGTCCCCCCTTGCCGTGACCGCTGACCCGGCCCTTGGCAACCAGCTGCTCCAGGGTGCTGCGAACCACCGGGGTTCGCACAGGCCGGTCGGGAAGAGCTTCGGAAAGGTCAGTGGTCACCTCGGCGACCGTCCGAGGCTGCTGGTGCTGCAGCAGTCGCTCATGGATCACGGCGCCCAGGGTGGGGCCCTTGGTCGCTCCGGCAGCCTGTCCACGGGCGGCGCCGGCCGCCGTCTTCCCACGCCCACCTCGCCCCGCGGCGTTGCCGCGCGCGGTTCGGGGAGCGGGAACCCCCTGGGGCTGGACGTTCGTCTCAGTCGGCCCACCCTCGCCTTGAGTGACGCCCTGATCGGTGTCCGGCGTCCCTGACTGACCGTTCAGGGTGCTGGTAGGGTGGTTTCCAGCCAGACAGCCTCCCGCTCCAGCTTGGCCAGGTGCTCCTGCCAGCGCTGGATGGCGTCGTGGGCCTCGGACCGGGCGGCGGTGTTGCGCGTCAGGTCCTCATCCAGGCGGCGGACGTACTCCTGCTGGATCGTGGGGTCATCGGCTGGAGGGCTGGCGATGTCCTGGGGCATGGGCGTCTCGCTCTCGTCACTGAGGGTGTGCCTGATGCCGGATGGTACTCATCACATGGCGCGCGCAGTGGCCCGAGTGAGATGACCACCTGAACCGACGATTCACCACGGTTGTTGCAGCACCCGCAGCTTCAAGCCCCGCGGACTTGCCGGAACCAGCGCCCGAGAGCCGACCGTCGGCCCCCTTCCCTCACATCGGCGGGCAGGAACGCGGGCAGTGCGCGAAGCATTTCGTCTGGCGAGGCGCTGTTCCCGTCCGTGGCGGATGCGTCACCGTTCGCGGGAGTCGCAACGGCTCCTGGTGACGTACCGGCACGATTGTGCGGGGCGGCTGGTCGTGCGGCGTGGTCACCGCTACGTCCCGCGGTGCGGCTTGGGCGGCTGTTGACGGGAGGCGGGCATCGGGGGTCGTTTGCTGCCCGTCGTCACCAGTGGTCCAGTAGGCGAGCTGCCAGTGCTCGTCGACCCACAGCCGTACCTGAGGCAGGGTGCCGCCGTAGAAGATCTGCCACTCGCCGATGGCTAGTAGTGCTTGGTCAGGTCGGCTGAGTCTGTGCGTGTCCTTGTGGGTTGGTTGGGCGTTGGGAAGGTGTGAGTCCGGACGAAGTTGCGGTGGTGCGTGATGAGTTGGAGGCGTTCGCGGCGGAGGTGTTCGAGCCGTTCGCGCGCAAGGATCAGCGCCGGTGGGGGCAGGTGTATCTGCGTGGTCTGATGACTGACGCGCGGCGCAAGTCGATCGAGCCGATGGCAGCTCGGCTGGGAGAGGACGGCAACCGGCAGGCGCTGGCCCACTTCATCACCACCAGTCCGTGGGATCCGGCCCATCTGCGGGCCCGTCTGGCGTGGAAGATGGAATCGGCGATCCGGCCCACCGTGCTGGCCTTGATGACACCGGGTTCCTGAAGGACGGCAACGCCTCGGCGTGTGTGTCACGGCAGTACACCGGCACCGCGGGCAAGGTCACCAACTGCCAGGTGGGTGTCTCGCTCCATCTGGCCCGTGACCATGCCTCGGCAGCCGTGAACTGGCGGCTGTTCCTGCCCGAGGCCTGGGATCCCTCCTCGCCGAAAGCCGACGCGGACAAGGTCGCACGCCGCACGTCCTGCGCGATCCCCGAGGACGTCGGCCATGTCGAGAAGTGGCAGCTGGCGCTGGACATGGCCGATGAGACCCGCTCCTGGGGGATCGATGTGCCGCTGGCGATCGCGGACGCCGGATATGGGGATGCGGCGGCCTTCCGGCTCGGCCTGAACGCGCGGGGCATGAACTACGTGGTGGGGATCTCCAGCACGCTGTCGGCCCAGCCCGGCCATGCGGCACCGGTCGCCGAACCGTACTGCGGGACCGGCCGGCCACCGGTGCCGAAATACCCCGAGCCCGCCCGCTCGGTGAAGGAACTGGTCATCGCAGCGGGACGTGGCGCGGCACGGCCGGTGCAGTGGCGCGAGGGATCTCGGCCCGGCACCGGCCGCTCAGGCGTCAAGCGGATCTACTCCAGGTTCGTCGTCCTGCGGATCCGCCCCGCCGGACGTGAGATCCGGCAGGCCACCGACGGCGTCGAGCTGCCGGCGTGCTGGCTGCTGGCCGAGTGGCCCGCGGGCGAGAAGGAGCCGGTCCAGTTCTGGCTGTCCGACCTGCCCGAGACCACCGCGCTGACCACCTTGGTCCGTGTCGCCAAGCTCCGCTGGCGCATCGAGCACGACTACCGGGAGATGAAGCAGGCCTTGGGCCTGGCCCACTTCGAGGGCCGGACCTGGAACGGCTGGCACCACCACGTCACCCTCGTCTCCATCGCCCATGCCTTCTGCACCCTGCAACGACTGACCCGAGCCCCAAAAGACGCGGCGCCGGCCTGAGCCTCTACCAGGTCGTCCGTGACCTGCAGATCCTCCTCGCGACCTGGACCGGCGCCTGCCCCACCTGCCACCGCGACATACCCACCCCAAATACCGACCTGACCAAGCACTACTAGCGCGGTGGCCCCTCTGCGATCACCACGGCAGACGGCCAGCCGCCAGCGGTGTCCAGCAGGCTGGTGGGCGCCCCCGTCGCGCCATCGGTGAGCGTGTATTCCGGGGCTGGCATCGCAGGACGGAAGCGCCCAAGGCAGTCCTCCGGGAGCGAGGAGGAAGTCTGCGCCGTGCTCCCTGCCACCCCACCTTAGCTTGCTGTTTAACCTTGTTGCTGTTTCAAGCGGACGTGTTCGGTGAGGGTTTCGACTCGTTTCAGGGTTTTCCCGGGTTCGTAGCGTGGTGCTGGGCTGCGGTTTTGTGATCCTGGTGGGCGTCCGGGACCGGGCTTCGAAGGTTTCGGCACGTTGGCGGGACAGGGCGTCTTCGCGCGGAGGTGCCGGAACCCCCGGCGGACCCGGGCCGGGGATGCATGGGCGCTTCGCGCTGCCACCGGCGGTACTTGCGGGGATGCTGCTGTTCCCGGGTGCGGACCAGGCCGCCGCGGGAGAGAACCCGGGGGACCGTGGCCCGCGACGGCGCCGAGTCCAGCCCGCGGCCAGCCAGCTCGTGGGAGATCCGGCGGGCACCCCAGCGAGGATGTCGGCGGCGCAGCTCGCAGATCTCGGCTTCCACCTCGGCGGACAGGCGGGTGGGGCTTTTCCGCGCGCGCCGGGAGCGGTCCAGTAGACCGGGCATGCCCTCCTGCTCGAACCGCCGCCGCCAACTGTGCAGGGTCTGACGCGAGGTGCCATACCGGGCCGCGACCTCACCGATGGGAGACCCGCCCAGCACCTCGCGGACAGCCCGGTAACGGTACTCGGCCAACTACTGTACGAGGGCGTGCAGGGGCAGACTGTTGTGTGCGGTCATCGTGCTGATCTCCTTCGAGGCTTCGACACTTCGAAGATCAGCCGGTGGCCGTTTGTCTATGCAGGCACCAACCCGGACGCCGGAGCAAACCCCCGCATCAGTTCCAATCCGTTACACCACTTCCAAGGACGCAACCCCTGCCTCACCTTGAGGTGCGCTCTCACTTCAGGCGCCAGCGTGGTCATCCTGGTCCTGCGGTCATTGACAACATCGCCCAATGACCTGCAGAAATCACTGTAGGCGCCTCTGCGGGCCTAACTCGCTCCTCTGTGACCAATCACCCCGACAGGCCCGAGTTCGGCCGCCAGAAGAGAGTTTCCAAATAACCGCAGGTCAGGGGCCCACTGAAGGTCGAAGTGGTGTGCCATTTAAGAGGATATGGCTGATACGTGGATCGAGGGCGGCCCTCTGCGCGGGACGGCGCTGCGGGGTCTCAACGTCACTCGAATGGCCGCTGATTCGAAGCTTGGTTCGCCTTACGCCAAGGGATCTTCAGCAGGATTCTGATGGCGCGCGGTAGGGCGAGTGGCCCTGCACGTTCGACACACGGTGCCTTCCGAGCGTCGCTGTCGACAAGGCCGTCTCGCCTTGGGGGACTTCACAGGCGGCCGAGTCAGGTGCGGGTCTTCTTGCACCCTTGGGCGCCAGAGGGCTGGCGCCCGACGCTGGAGCACGTGTCCCAGTTCAGGTCACGCGGACGGTGATGTGGCAGCCCGCTAGTCCGATACTCGTGCACGGGTGGACTTGGTACACGGTCCATCCGGCTGGAGCATCACGAGCTGCAGACCTCGCGCGTCTGATGGGTTCGGCCGATTGCATCGCGATGGGTCGGAGGGGATTGTCAGCACCGGTTGAGCGTCCTCGACTCTTCTCCTACTGGCCCGGGACACCGTGCCTGAGTATGGGTCGTCAGGACGTCCTCCGACTACAACGCGCATAGCCCCTTGCCTCGTAACGGCATTCGGCGATAGTGCCACCCTACGGCCACGTCTTCTGTCGCGGACTGCACCTGTGCATGCAACGAAGCCGTTGGGTTCGTTGGCCGATGCCGGCGCCACTTTTGGTATCCCTGCTGGCTCATGCAGGCTGCGCTTGGCCCGGGCCGAGACCAGACTCTCGATACGCGGAGACCTTCGGTGCCTGCACTTCTGCTCTGATACTGGCATACCTTTGTCGCCTGGATTCGCTCGGCGGGCTCCTGGTGCAGCGCACAACTCAGCCACGGCCGGCAGGACCTCGCATGCGGTTGTAGCTACTCGCAGCGCATCGTCATGCAGTCGACACCAAGGATTCGCGACGGTGGGAAGGCTTGTCTGTACGACTCTGGACAGAATGACGGTCCGCAAGCCGCCGCAACGCTTGCCGTCCATGTGTTTCGTCCATGTCGACATCCTTCACCATGATGACGGACCGGACGGCGACCCTCAGGTTCTGTAGATGAAGCCCAGTTCTCGCACCTGGATCGTTCAGGCTGAGATTTTCGCGAGCCTCAGCCGATCAGCACCACTGGGAACGCGCGCTCAATGGGGTGCATTTCTCGCCACCATGGGACTGGCGTCACGTTGGAGTTGTGTCCTGACATGCGGAGACGCAAGCGGTCGTCGCGGTCCGCAGGCAGCCTTAGACCGTTCCCCTCCAGCCCGACCTCTGAGGCGCCCCGCCGATGCCGCATTCCTGGATCAAACTCCATCCGACCTGCTATTTTGTCACTTTGATGAGGTAGGCAAACGTCGGAACAAACACAGAAACAAACGCGTCAGCATGTGTGTTGACCAACATGATGACCTGCGTCTTGACCGGCATGAAGGGATGCGAATTCTCAGGCAAGTGAAGTCGACATCAGCCCGAGCGATCTTCTCGCATGTTCTATGCGATGCTAAAAGCCCTGCCGAACCATCCCCCTAGTGCGAGCGCAACAGTACGCATGCAGGCACGTGAGCCCGTGCGATGGCACACACGCACACGTGCGTGCTTACCTTTATGAGATTCCCCCGGTCGAACCTCAGGCGCACAGGCGTGTTCGCTTCCTTGATGACACACAGGTGGCCTTCCTGCTGACAGGAAGGCTGACCGGCCTGCTTTTCGTTGGGTGGTACGCAAGGTAGAAAGCCAGACATGTACACCGATCCACATGACCGTTATACGGCCAGTTCGAGTCCCGGCTGTACGCCCGATTCACCAGAACGTCGGCAGTCACGGTCCAAGCCATGCTTGACGCTATGACGGACCTTGTGTATGCCCCACTGATGGGAGGCACGTTTGATGGCCCGTCGGCAGCGTGAGCCTGCATCACGTTTATATGAAGGTCGCCCGATGGGTTCTCACCTACGCCTTCAAACAGGTTTCCTGGCGTGAGGCCACACAGGTGCCACTCCGGAAAGGCAAACCGGTGAGCACATCGGCACGCTGATGTGCCGACCTAGCGGTCCGCCGAGACGTGCCCATGCAGGCTTTCCGGCGGTTCCGTAGGTGTGCGTGGTCGTTGGTGTGCATACGAGCCCGCAAGACGACCTACCGGACGGTGGGGGAGTGGAATATAACTTCGTCTTGCCCCCCGTCTGCTACGTGTGGCCACAGACCTGTTGGACCACAGGCGTCACCATATGTACTCTCACGTGTTGATCGTCAGGTCGATCGGCGTGTTACCATGCCTTCCGACCTAGCGCTCTGCGATGATGCCTTGCGCCCGCCTGGGCCTTCCCGACAGCTGGAAAGTGAGCCCACCACCGATGAACGTGTCCGACTCAGGGATCGACTACGACCACTTCGGTCGGGTCTTCATGTCCGGGAACGGCAAAGGCGGGGTCGGCAAGACGAGCCTGACCGCGAACGCCGCCGCCAAGACGGCCCGCGAGGGGCTCCCCACCCTCGCCATTGACGTGAACGGGCAGGGGAACATGCATCGCGACCTCGGCTACGGCAGGCAGGACCAGGGAAAGGCCTTCGCCGAAGCGATGGCCGACGGCAGCCCTCTCACCCCCGTCCAGGGCGTCCGCGAGAACCTCGATGTTGTCGTCGGCGGTCCAGAGATCCGCAAGATCAACGGCATCGTCCAGGACATCGCCCGAACCGACGGTTTGTACGAGGCCTACTTGCGATTCGCCGTCTGCCTACAGCCGCTGCTTCCGCGATACGGCGCCATCTTCATCGACACGCCTCCCGAGAACCCTGATCTCTTGCGCTTGTGCCTCCTCGCGTCACGCTATGCCGTGGTGCCGGTGAAGTACGACGCTGCTTCCCTCGACGACGGCCTCAGTGACTTCGGACAGGCGTTCAAATTTGCGGTCGGGATCAACCGCCAGCTCCGCATACTGGGTGTCGTCCACGCCTTCTCGCCTCGAAACGCGACGCGCATCCACGAGGACATCGAGAAACGATCAAAAGAGATCCTGGGCCGGCACGCCTACGTGTTCCCTCGCGCGGTCGCGCACTCCTCCACGATGGCGAACCTCATCCGCGAGCGCGGACGTACGGCCTACGAGTTGGAGCAGGACCGCAAGGCAGGCGACAAGACTATTCCGGAGGCTGCGGGGGGACTCGCCAAAGACTACGAGGTCCTCGTGAGCCAGATCTTCAGCCGTGCCAACGACATCTCTAAGGCCGTCTGATGCCCAAAAACCAGACGAACGAATCAGTCACGGCTGACGGCCAGGAGCCGGAGAAGGGTGCACTCGAGAACCTTTTCGATGCCCCAGCGGACGACAGTGACCCCACGGCCGGCGATAACCCCTTTACGAGTTGGGCCGCGGCTCCCACGCCCGTCGCATCGCCGCCAGCAACTCCACGACGCCCCCGCGCCGTCCCGCGACAGGTCCCCGATCCTGAACCGGAGGCGGAGCCTCAGCCTCAGTACATTCCCGACGCCGACGCGGAGGGCGCTCTTCCCCGAAACGGCCAGGTCGGCTTCCGTCTCAGCCAGGAAGTCGCCGACCTCCTCAAGGCTTTCCGTCAAGCCCAGGACCTCACGGTCACCGAGGTGGTCATCATGGCGCTGGACCACATCGCGGACGAGATCCCCGATGTAATGGAGCGCGCGAAGATGCCTGCCCGAGTCCAGCCGCGGCGTAGTCGCTTTGCGCCTCGCGGCGAGCAGGGCCCATTGAAGGGCACTGGCCCCATCCAACGGTGGTGGCAGCCCACGAGGGACGACATGCGTGTCCTCCGTCAGATGGCCGCCGAGGCCTCGGTCCGCGACAAGCCCGGAGTCCTGATCGCCGTGGCCCTCAACGAGTTCCTCCCGGGTACCGCCATGAACATCGCGGGTGATCTGCGCCGGAAGCTGCAGGAAGATGCGTCGTACGCGATTCCTGGCGAGGTCGCCTTGACCCGGACATTTGAAGTGTCGCGGGAGGTCGCTCGCCAGGCCGTAACCCAGCTTCAGGTCGAAGGGATCGTGCCCGCCAGCGACTCCTGAAGTTCTACCGCTCGTGCCGGGGGTCCCGCCGCCGAGGTGGCCGGACCCCCGGTATCTTCTCATCCGTACTGTTCAGTCACTGCTCGGACTGGTAAACCATCGCTGACCACGTACTCGGTCACCACAGAACGGCAACCGTAGTCCGCCAGCACTCGCCCTGGCACGTGAGTGGCCACCTCAGCCAGCGACTACAGCAACCACTCTAGTTTGCCTTTCCCGTTATGGCTGGCACCCCCCGAGACTCAGGACCGCTGGTGCCGCCTACGGTCCGCGCGGTGCGCACTGACCCGCACGCGAAGCCTCCTCAGCCACTTCGGGTCCCAAGTCCGCGGGTTCGGGTACGAGGCACAAGCCAGTGGGGACCTGTTCTTTAGGAAGAGGACCCTCCTTCAAATTCCGCTCTGACCAGGGCAGTTGGTTGCCAGGTGTTGTCGCTCACGACACCTTTGGCATCGGTAGCTGTTAATGGGGTCCTCACGTTTGGACCCAGAACTCAACTAGGAGTGGAGTTTTGCTGTGGAGGTGCGCCGAAAGTTCACACGTCACGTTTTACCAGCTCAGGGGTGGTCCACCGCCTGCATGGAACCGGCCCACTCGCACTGAGTCCCGCTGGTAAATGTACTCACGACTCGACGCGGAATCTCAAGCTGAGGTGGAGTTCAGAGCTCTCCACGCCACTAAACTCCACCCTGTGTGGAGTATCTAGGCCGCTTGCGCGGATCCCCTTGGGTTCGACTCCTTCCGGCGCGCCGCTGCAACAAAAGCCAAGCTGGCGTTGATTTATGGGATAAGGTCTTGATCGCCTGAGTAAACGAGGAGGTCATGTGTCACCTGATCCACAGGCCAGACGAGGGGCTGGTGGGCCGCGACGGCTGCCGGACGAAGCGGCCTTTGACGACATCTTGATCAAGCTGGGCCAGCAGCTCGGCGAGAAGGCCCAGTCGTCGGAGGGTCCGCGAGGTCGGCGGCTGCAGAAGGTCACTTTCGAGTACGACTCCGACCCTCGCACGGTCCACAACATGGCGGGGGACACCGGCTACAGCCTGGCCAGCAACTGGTTCACGCAGTTCCTCGCGCAACTGGCCGTCGCCAACAGCATCACGAAGTCCCAGCTCTGCGTCTTCTTGTTCGTGGCCGGTGGCCAGGTCCCGGGGACGGGTATCGCCCAGTACACCCAGCAAGAGATCACCAACGGTCTCAACCGCCTGGCCGAACGCAAGCCGGAGGCCAAGCCCATTACCCGGGCGACGGTGAACCGCGCCATCAAGGCGCTGTGCACCTACAACTGGCTCGAGCGGGCTGGCAACGGCAAGATCCGTCTCAACGTGCGGCTCTGGTTTCAGGGGAACAGCGCCTCTCAGCAGCGGGTGCTGGAGCAGATCGCGGATGCACACGACCACGACCCCAGCGCCTTCCCATACTCCGTTGGCCCTGTAGAAGGCCACCAGGAGGCTCTCGACCTTGGCCTCGAAGAGGATGCCAGCCCCTCGTATGGCAAGGGGGCACGCACGGGGTGATAGTGCTCGTACGTCGTCTGTGTTCGGAGCGGTTGCTCGGAGGAGGGCTGTGTAGTGGCTGAAGTCATCTCCCCGATCGTGGGGGAGCGTATCTGGGCATTGCCCGTTTCGGGTGCTGCAGTGAAGTTTCTGCAGTATTTGATCTACCGTTCCGAATTTGGCGGTGAAATCCCGGTTCGACAGGTAGACATGGCCCGGGAGTTCAAGATCACGCCGCAGGCTGTCAGCAATCACATGGCACAGCTCTGCGACTTGAACATCGTGCTGCGGCCTTACCGCGGTGACGGACGCGGAGGGAACAGCTACCGGCTCCATCCCCTTGCTGCCAAGTACGAGAGCCACGACAGCATGGTGGCCGCCTTCCGACACGCTCTGAACCAGATTGCCGCAGGGGACATGCCGAACCTCCGGCTGCCCCAGTACTCGTCGGTCCCCCCGGCAGAGGGCCGCAACCCGGGCCTTCACGTGGCGTGAGAGCAAAACAGAGGCCCTTGCCAGTCACCTGGCAAGGGCCTCTGCGCCTGAGTAACAAGGTTATGCTGACCACTATACCTGGGTCCTTGGCGCCGCGCCCGCACGGCGACGACCCGGTATTTTGCCTCGACCCGCATGGCCGGGCGAAGGCTTGGGTGCATGGATCTAGTAGTGCTTGGTCAGGTCGGTATTGGGGTGGGTATGTCGCGGTGGCAGGTGGGGCAGGCGCCGGTCCAGGTCGCGAGGAGGATCTGCAGGTC
>NZ_JBHWGA010000076.1:0-27430 GCF_042733315.1 Streptomyces sp. NPDC059718 | reverse complement strand
GGCGGGTAACACATCGCTGCGCGATGTGCAAGTGAAACCGCCTCGCTTCGCTCGGCGGTGACGGGCCGCTTCGCGGCCCGTGAATCCCCGTGCTTCGCACGGGGATTGCATCCGCTTCGCGGATGCCGGCCCTTCGGGCCTGACTAGGCTTCCGCTTCGCTTCAGCCTAGTTTATGGCGCTAACGCGCCTTCAGGGTCAGGTCCGCTTCGCGTCCCTGACGGACCTTCGGCTTCGCCTTCGGTCCTCTGCGGCCCGCTGGCGCGGGCCGAGCTGGCTACAGTGCGGGGGGTGGCGGGTGACTGGGTGTCAGGTTGGTCTCTCTGGCTACATGGAGTACAGGTGCTTCCTTCCCCTAAAAATTTCTGAGAATCCGAATTCTCCTCTCCTCCCTACCGGCGCGGGGGAGCCTCTAGCCATCTTGTGTTTAGCGTGAGAGAACGTCAGCTACCGCTCGCGGCAAGGGGCTCCCCTACCGAGGATTAATGCGTGATGTCGCCGGGGTTTGTGGCGAGGCCGGTGCCGATGAGGCAGCCGGTGATGATGGTGGGTCGGTACTGGATCTGGCGTAGGCCTCGGCGGACTGCGGTGACCAGTTGCGTGTAGTCGGTGAAGGCGATGTTGGCCAGGCTGGTGCGTCGCAGGCTGGACCAGATCCCTTCCACGGGGTTGAGGTCCGGTGCATAGGCCGGCAACTGGAACACCGTCAGCCAGTCCCGGGCCGTGGTCCAGGCGCGCATCGCGCGACTGAGGTGCAGGCCGACGTTGTCCCAGATCAGCACGATAGGTCCGCCGAGCTTGGTGTGGGCGGCGGTGAGCAGGTCTCGTAAGTCCTTCCAAGAGAAACCCTTGCGGCCGTCGGCCCGCCGGTCACCGGTGTGTCGGAAGACCAACCGCGGCCGCTCGCCGGGCTTGTAGCAGCACAGAGCGACCGCTGACAGGTGACGTCTGCTGCCGCCGTTGACCCGGATCACCGGGGTGACGCCTGTGCGCGACCAGGTGCGGGCGGTGTGCGGCGTCATCGAGAACCCGGCCTCGTCGGCGAAGACGGTCCAGGCACCGAGCGCCGCCGCGGTGGTTCCACGGCCGGCCAGGTCTCCTTCACCCACGTCGCGACCGCCTCATCGTCGCGCTGCACCGCCCTGCGAGCCGGCACCTGGGGCGACCAGCCGTTCCGGTGCAGCAACATGCACACCCCGGGCACGGTGTAGCTCTTGTGGAACATCCGCCCGATCAGCGTCCGGATCCGCGCGAGCGTCCAGCGCTCGTCAGACCAGCCGTGCGCCACCGCCCCCAACGCCAGCGCCGCCTCCAGCTTCACGAACAACTCGTCGCTGAGCTTTGGCAGGGACGCCGGCCCCTTCGAGACCAGGCCCGCTTCACCCCGCTCGGCCCACTCGCGCCGCCAGCGCTGCACCGAGCGCACATGAACCCGCAGCACCTTCGCCACCTCGGCGTTGTCGCTACCAGCCGCGAACATCTCGCCTGCGTCCAGACGGATCTGCTCACGAAACGCCCTCCGCTCGGCAGTCAGCCCGCCACCCTGCGCGTACCTCATTACCGTGGTGTACCGCGACGATCACGACCTGTCAGCACCCCACGACATCACGCATTACAAGTCAGTAGAAGGGCCGAGCGTAGGGGTGATCCTTCACCCGGTCGTAGATTCTGCGCAGCCACGGCTGCCGAACGGCGGGGAGCCGCGCCAACGTGTAGAGGAAAACTCCCCAGTCGGGCCGAAACACGCTCCATGGATGCATCGGCAGTGGGTCGTCGCGGATGACACCGGCGGGCAGTCCACCTGCTGCGGGCACGGGCAGCCTTTCCTGGTGGAAGGCCAGGTGTGTCCACACGTCGGCAGGCAGGGGCACAGTCCTCGCACTGCTGGACGGCTGCCACGCTTCCCCTGTCCGCGGATGCTGCGGAACGAGCAGGATGTCGAGAGCAGGCCCCGGAGTAAGCAGGCCTGGGCCGGCCAACGCCGCCGTCTTCGCTGGCGGCTCCTGCGGGAGCAGGGTGTCGAGGGTGCGGCGGAGGGTTTCCGCGGCCAGGCCGTCGGGGACGGTCACGGGTGTGCCGTCCGAGGCTGCCAGGAGGTGGGCCAGCGCTACGCCGGCTGCCGCGGCCCATTGCGGGCTCCAGGCGCCGGAGGGGCCGACCGGCGGGGTGGGATGCACCTCGGTGGCCAGCGCTTGCCAGTCTGCTGCCTGGGGTGCGGGGTCACCGGTGGGGATGCGGCGTACGGCGCGCGGGGCGAACCGCACGGCCTACCAGAGTGAGCAGTCGTCGATGCGGGTCGCCACGGGCTGTCCGCAGTGCTCGCAGGCAAGGTTCGGGCCGTCGCGCCCGTCGAGCCCGCAGCAGTAGCCGTCGCATCGCTCCGGGATCAGGACGGTGCCGCGGGTGTCACCGGGCGCGACGACGATCGTTCCCGGGTCGCCGAAGGGCAGCGAGTCCACCGGGGCGAACACCCCACGGGCTGCCGCTTCGTCTTCGTCGACCTCGTTCCAGCTTCGCCATGGAGGCCCGAACGGCTCCGGGTCGACTGCGTACGTCCCCGCCTCCATGAGCACCGGCAGCAGGTCCCCAGGTCTGGCGGGCATGGGCGGGAAGTGCGACCTGTGACAGCGGGGTGCTCAGCACGGCGTCGCACGTCGCACACGCGAACACCGTCATGCACCTCCCCCGCCCTGGACATGCGGAGTATCCCGGCTCCGCGATCACCAGCCAACAGCTTTTCCACCACCGCGAAACCGACCAAACGAACGGCTCCTCGTCGGCGCGCGAATCAGTCGGACGGTTATGCGAACTGGATGACGGGGGTGGTGTCATCGGTCCAGTCGCCGTCGAACAGGGAGGCGATCAGCGTGGCGTGGTCGGCCGGGAGCTGTCCGGAGCAATGCTTGGTGTGGCCTTGGCGAGCCAAGGGCTGATCTTGACGGTGTCTCCGTCGACGCGGATCTCCTCGCGGGCCGTGGGGGGCCGGCTTTCCCGGGCGATGAACAACTCCAGAAGCTGAACGGTCTGGGCGAAGGTCCGGCGGGCCCTGGAGGGCGCCTTCAGGGGGTTCGTGGCCGGCGTCAAGCCGAGGTCGGCCAGGAGCTGCCGCTGGCCGGATCGAGGTCGAGGAGTACCACCGAAACGTCCTGCATCGATGCCGCGCCATGCCAACCTATAGCGCCACGAAGTGCCAGGACATCAGGTCGGCAGACGCAGGTCACCGCACTATGCCAGCGATCTGATGCTGACTCGGTGATGACGCTCCCCCACTGCATCGGGTCACAACTGACACTCAGATGACGACGCCCAACTGGCACTCCCCCGCAGACCATCACCGCACCGCCGGAAGCACCACGCCGGCGTGCAGACCCAAGGAGAACCGCCGTGATCCCCGCCGGCCGCACCGCAATCTTTGCCAACGGCATCGTCGAGCTCGCCAACCGCAAGACGCTGTCGCCCGCCCTCGCCAGCGAGCTGCCCGACCCGATCAGCCGCCCCGGCGCCCGCACGCGGTACTGGGACAAGGCCCAGATAAGGGCAGACCTCGTCGGCAAGGACGCCCCCGCCCTGCCCGCCGACGAGTCCCCCAGGGATCTCCTGGACCGCGAGGAGGCCCGCGAGGAGCTGGTCAAGCTCGGCATCGACCTCAAGCCGGAGGCCTGGCGCGCGTACATCAACCACGGCTACGCCCCGAAGGCGGACAAGACTATCGAGGGCGTCGCCTACTGGTACCGCAGCACCATCCACGCCTGGCCCGACAGCCGCCCCGGCGAGCGCGCCGGCGCCGGCCGCCCCAAGAGCAGCAAGGAGTCCACCCCCCGCACGCCCGAGACCGACGCCCGCCTCGCCCGCGCGCAACAGCGCCTCGAGCGCGTCCGCGCCATGGTCGAAGCCGCGCCCGGGATCAGCGCCGGCCAGATCGCCAAGGCAGAGAACATCTCCGAGCGGCAAGCGCAGCGCATCCTCGCGCAGCTGAGCAGGTAGCGGGGCCATGGGCGGGTACCCGGCAGGTCGACGACAGCCGCGGCCTGGCGCGGGTGAGCATACCTGCTTCGAGGCCTTGACCCATTGCCGGCGGGCACAAGACGTGGCGTGGGTGCCTGCTCACATCTGGTGGCGCACGTCCGCGCAGCAGGGGTCGTGGCGGCGGTGTCGCTGGGGAAGCCACCTGGGTGCCTTCGGCGAACGCTGGCACTGGCCGGGATTGTTTGTTGTCTGATTTGGAGACCATCCGGATTGTCAGCGCTACGCTCAATTGGGAAGCTTCGGGGGGGACGGGGCATGCGTTCGCGACCGGCAAGAGTGTACGTATTGATCGCTTTCCTGCTCGTTGCGCTATGCGCCACGGGGTGCGCGACAGCACCACAGCCGCAGCCGGATCAAAGACCCAGCATCCCCAGCGCACCCGCGTCGGGCGGAGGAACTGGCGCGGCATCGGCGCTGCCTACTCCTGGCGAGACACAACGGTCCTACGGCGGCGATCAAGTCCCTGCAGCCAGCCCTCCGCCGACGGGGCCTATGCATGACAACAACGGTTTGTCTCTCAATCCGACCTACCCGTCCGGCGACCCCGTGGAGTGTCCTGAGGGCCAGGTGCCGACTTGGCCAGAGCCTACTGACGGCAGCGACCCCGAAGCCGTCCCCGAAGCCGTCTGTGTCACGGCTGGCGAACCGTCCCCAACGGATCTGCCTCCCTCGGAGGTCACTACGACAGATGTGCCCGGGGATTCTGCCGGGTCTCTTGACTCACCGATCTCATGAGTACCCGCCGACAGCGGCGACAACGGCGCCAGGCTTACACGTTCCACGCCACCAGGCGGATTCGGACACGTACGCCGCAGCCCGAGGCTCCTCCCGCGCCATCAGCAACGCAGTTGGTTAACGGCATCATCGCGCAGGCCTCCTTCTTCGCTGCCGTCATGTTCTACCTCGGCGTGATCTACGCCAGCGCCTACTATTCCTACTTCCATGTGAGCATCTTCGCGCTCGGCTTTGGCTTCGGTGAGCTCGTGATTCACAGCCTCGGGCTCATCCGGGCGCCCGTCGTCATCATCTGCGTTCTCGGTGTCCTCCTGGCCCGGGGGTCCGGCCTTCTGCCCACGACGCTGCTGCCCCCCAGATTCGCGGCTGCTGCTGGCCGCGCGTTCGGCGTTGTTGCCAGGGCCCACGTCTGGATCGTCCTCGCTGGCATCGGTCTTGTGGTCGCCTGGCAGGCGATACAGCCGTTCCGCTGGCTCGCACCCGTCACCATTGCTGCGGGATTCCTCATCGGCCAGAGCCCGGCAGCAAACGGCGGGCGACGTCCCCGGGGGCTGCGCGACAGGGCCGTCCCCACCTTCACAGCCGCAGTGTTCCTTCTCTGGGCGGCAACGCTGGTGGCCGGCCAACTGGGAGTGCAGGACGCCCAAAACGACGCCAAGAACCTCTTGAGCAGGACGGCGGTGGCGCTCTACTCCACGGACCGCCTCAGCATCACCGGCCCATCGGTACAGGTAGTGGATCTGGGCAAGGAGTTTCGCTTCCGCTACCGGTACACGGGCCTGCGTCAGCTGGTCGAGCGGGGAGGCAGGTTCTACCTTCTGCCAGTGGGCTGGGATCGGCGCGTGGACGCCATCTACCTCATCCAGCAGAGCGACACCATCAGGGTCGAGTTGATGCCGGGCACCCAGCCCGGCTGAAAGGCGAACTCTCCGCCGTTGATTATCGGCGCGTCACAGTAGCCGACTGGCTGACGGGAAGGGCTCCTGGCGCCGCCGGCTTGTCACACCCGCGGGTGGGGAATCGGAGCGCGCAGGTCGGTCCCATTCCTGAGCACGGACGAGCCCCATCAGGCCGGGCAGCTCCTCATCAGCAGGCGAACTGCCGGGCGGTCAGGCGAACTGGCTGACGGGGGTGGTGTCGTCGGTCCAGTCACCGTCGAACAGGGAAGCGATCAGGGTGGCGTGGTCGGCCGGGAGCTGGCCGGTGCGGTGCTTGGTTCGGGCTTTGGCGAGCCAGGGTCCGATCTTGACGGTGTCGCCGTCGACGAGGATCTCTTCGCGGGCGGTGGGGGGCCGGCCTTCCCGGGCGATGAACAGCTCGAGGAGCTGGACGGTCTGGGCGAACGTCCGGCGGGCCTTGGAGGGCGTCTTGAGGGGGTTGGTGGCCGGCGTCAGGCCGAGGTCGGCCAGGAGCTGCTGTTGGCCGGGGTCGAGGGTGGTGAAGGTGGTGAGCTGGCGGTGGAGCCAGCGGCCGATCTTGACCGTGCCGATGACGGTGTCGATGTGGAGGGCGCGGGGGTTGTGGCCGGCGGCGAGGTGGGCGCGGAGCAGGTGGTATTTGCGGTGCCAGTCGGGGCCGTGGGGCAGGCGCCAGTGGGGGTCGATGGCGGCGAGGTCGGCGGCGCGGGCGGGGTCGAGTCGGCCGTTGGCGGCCAGCGAGCGTTGTTCGGCGAGGAAGGTGCCGCCGGGGGTGGTGACGGGGATGGCGAGGTGGCCGTGCGCTTGGTGGTAGTCGGCTGCGGTGGTGAGCTGGGCGCGCCAGGTGGCGTCGTGTTTGTCCCAGATCATGTCGAGGGCGTTGAGTTCGGCGATCCAGGCGGCGTCGGCGGGGTCGTCAGGGTTGAGTCGGTCGGTGCGGCGGGCGTCGCGCATGCCGGTGATGAAGGCGCCGAGGTGGTAGCCGGTGGGGTCGGTGTAGTCGGTGGGGACGTCGAGGTGGCCGTGGTCGTCGTGGAAGGCCTGGGCGGAGGCGAGGCCTTCGCGGCGGGGGCGGGATTCGGCGGCGCGGGGGTCGAAGGAGACCAGGTCCATGGCGCGGGCGATGCGTTCGGGCTGGACGGTGAAGTCGAAGTGCCAGCGGTGCGCGATCAGCTCGCGGGTCTCTTGGGGGAGGCGGTTGGTCTTGTTCGGGAGGCGTTCGGCGATGCGGTGGTCGTGGCTGGCCAGCGCGGTGGCGATGGCCCAGACCGGCTCGTAGGGGGTGTCGAGGATGTCGGCGGGGTTGGCGGCGGGTGGGATGTAGGCGGGGATGACAAGGCTGGCGACCTTGCCGGCGTCGGCGGGCTGGCGTAGGGCGCGGCCGAGGGCCTGGACGACGCGGATGACGCTGCGGGAGACGTCGGCGAAGACGACCGCGTCGACGCTGGGGATGTCGACGCCCTCGGCGACGACCTTGGCGTTCGTCATGATCGCGCACGGGGCCTGGGCGAAGCGGGCGAAGACCTCGGCGCGCTCGGCCGGGGTGTGGTCGCCGTCGACGTATAGCGTCAGCGGGTCGAGGTCCGGGCACAGCTCGGGGGCGGTGGTGCGGAGCAGGCGCAGGGTGTGGCCGAGCTCGCGGGTGAACCTCTTCGCGTCGGCGACGAGCTGGAAGTACACCAGGACCCGCTTGAGCTGGTGCTCGGCCATGGTCTTGAGCACGGCCAGGTGCAGGGCCGTGGTGCGCAGCGCATCCCCTCCCCCGGAGGCGAGGCCGGGGGCGGTCGCCGTGGTGGGCAGGTTGAGGCGGGTGCGCAGCTCGTCGTCGCTGATGGTCGGCACGATCACCCGGTAGTCCGCCAGGACGCCGTCGGCAACCGCCTGGGCGAGCGGGTACTCGAAGATCTTCTTGCCGTAGACCGGCTCGGAGTCCATCGAATTCGCCGACGCATCCAGATCCGGCTCGACGAGCCGGCGGCGGCGCGGACGGCGTACATCCGCGGACTCCGCCAGATCCGGACCACCGAAGATGCGTGGGGTGGCGGTCATGTAGAGGCGGCGGTCGGCGCGGATGCGGGCGTTGTCGTTGACGGCAGCCCACTTCTTGTCCGCGCGGCCGGCGATGCGGTGCGCCTCGTCCATGACCGCAAGGTCGAACGACGGCACCGAGCGGCCGATGCGCTGCGCCGCCTCGATCTTGTCCAGAGAGTCGTAGGTGCAGAACACCGTCACGGTCTGCAGGACACCGGTGCCGACCGCCGACAGCACCGCCGCGAGGCCGGCGGCATCCCCGGTCGAGCCGACATTCGCCTCGGCCAGGCCCTGATGGGCCCGGGTGTCCATCGAGCACACCGCCACCATCGCCTCGGTCCGACCGTCCCTGCGCCAGGCCAACGCGGTCTGCGCAATCAGATCCAGCGTCGGCACCACCACCAAGGTCAGCCGCGACCCCATGCTGCCAGCCAGGCGGATGCCGACCAGCGTCTTACCCGTCCCGCACGCGGAGACGTACAAGCCCCGCGTGGCCGGGCGGTGCAGATGCCGCACCGCACACTCGAGGCCGGCCTGCTGATCAGGGCGCAGTACCGCCCGCCCTGACGCGGGATTCGTGACGGCGGGGGTGGGAGCGGCAGTACTCATACGAGGCATTCTCCCGGGCCAGTGGGTAGCGGGCCGGGAGTGCCGGAGAAGAGGGCGGATCCGCAACCTGGGGAGGCGTGCCCCGTGCTGTGCAGGCGTTTGGCGCGTGGCCGGGCAGCCCGCCCGTCTCGTGCCGAAACCCGTGCCGCCGTGATCACTGACGACTGGGCTCTCGGAAGGGTTGTGGTCACAGGTGGTAGGGCCACAGGGTGACGCTGTCCCGAGCGACGCGGACGTCCACCCACGTGGCGTCGGCGTCCTGAGGCGGTGGCGGGTCCGCGAGGTCGAACAGGATCGCTACCTCTCCCATGTTCAGGAAAGCCGCTCCGTCCTCGGTCAGGTCGAGCCGGCCGCGAAAGGTGATCCGGTCGCCCTCACTGCTCAGCCCGGGCGCGGCAGTGAAGGCCGGCCAGGTGTTGACCTGCCATGCGATGTCCTCATCGACGGTCCACTCGGCATGGTGCTGACCGCCCACATCTACCGGTTCGCCCTTCCACAGCGCCACCACGGTGCCGATCTGGGAACGCGCCCGTACCCACACGGACCCCGACGGACCCTGCCCTGCTGTTTCCACATGGACCAACACCGCACGATCATCCCTGACCCCGCCGTTCAGGCAGGGGCCGGGGGAACTGTGGTGCTGGCCCCTGCCACAGCAGCAGGTCAGTGGGCACCGCGCGGCGGTACCGCCGCCGCTCCGCGTTCGGGGCCTTGGCGGCAGCGGTGGGCGCGTGGGGGCAGCCTCAGGAACTCTCCGCAGCTGCTCTCCCCGCCGTCGGGCCAGCCATGAGCGATGCCGAACGGCTCTGCTGCCCTTCCTCCCGGGTGGCGGGCAGGCGCCCGGGGCGTGCTCCGCTGCCCGGGCCGCCCGATCATCTGGTGCCCGGATGCGCGCTCCGCGCAGCCGCTGGAGGGCTGCCAGCGCCTCCCCGCGCACCTACGCGTCCGGGCCCTGATCGAGCCGTTCAAGGCCCGTCACCGTCCCGGGATCGGGACCCGCCTCCGGCCGGGGGAAGCGGTCCAGGACGATGGCGACCCAGGCACGCACCCACGCCTCATGGTCGGCGGCGGCGACACGGATCGCCGGAAGGATCGATGGCCGCAGGTTCGACCGCGTGCGGGTCAGGCGTGGCAGCGGAGCCGGACGAGGATCGTGTCGCTGGGAAGGCCTGCGAGGTACGCCTCGCTGCCCGGCCACACAGGTTCCGGACGGTCGTGAGGGCAATGGTCCGGGTGGCACGAGGCGTGGACGGCGTAACTGCCGCCTTCCAGCCACCAGCCGTCCACGGTGAGCACGTCCGTGTCCCTCGGATGCGGGGAGGTGAAGCAACGGATGTACTCGGCGCGCGTTCCCTGGTAAGCGATGACAGGGTGTTCTTCCGGATCGTCGTGTCCGAAAAAGGCCAGAAAGCCCATCCGGAGGCTGAAGGGGTGGTCCAGGTACGCCGCGATCAGCGGCTGGGCCCGGTAGGCGGCGAGCATCTCGTCCCCCCACCGGTCACCCGGAAATGCCTGCGGATCGTTCCGCCAGCGCTCCACGAAACTCGCCAGGGAAGCGGCCGGCGGGTGAAGGGCGACCAGGCTGTGCCACAAGTCCCAGGACGCGGCGGCCGCACGCTCGGACGCGAGGTACGGCTGGGAGAAGTCCAGCAGGGCCCGAGGTCCCCCGGCACACACGCCCGGAACGCTGGGACGGGGCGCGCCATCATGCCCGGGGTCGTCATGGATGAGTCGCGGGTCGCCCTCGTAGCCGGGCGCGACCGCGAAACCCAGACCGTCACTACCGCCCTGGATGCGGCGTTCATCCCACATGCCACGCTCCACGGGATTGTCGTCCGTGTCGCTGTAGAAAGGCGCGACAGCCCGAGCAAGCGCCCCCTGGATATCATCCGCCGCCTCGGCCGGCAGACACACCGTCACCCATACTCCGGCCATCCCACCCCTCCCCTTCCACACCCGCGACCAGCATGATCGCACGCATGCTGGCGGCGCTGCCTCATAGAAGAGATCACCCAGTGGCCATCGATACACCACTCCAGCAGACGTGACCGGTCTTTCGGGAGTCCGGCCGATCGACCGACAAGTCCTGTCCAGATACAGCACAATCATGATCCGGCCGACGACCCGGAAACCCGGACCGTGTACCGACGGTCGCCGGTAACGGTCGATGGATGCCGGCACGGAACGGGCCGGGCGGAGTGGGGAACGGATGCAGGCAGCGGAGATCGTCGGGGTGCACGGGATCGGACAGTCCAGGACCTCGGGGGAGCAGTTGACCCGGGACTGGGGGAAAGCGCTCGGGCGCGGCATCAAGGAGTTCACGGACCAGCCCGACCTCCCGCCCACGCTCCGCATGCCACACTGGACTTCCCTGCTCGCCAAGGGCACGGATCGGTTGGGGCCGCAGGACGACCCCTACGGCGCGTCGATGGCACCGGCGGAGGAACAGTTCGTAGCGGAGGCCCTCGGTGACGTCGTCGGGCCGCAGGACCTGGCCTACGCCGAGGAACAGCCGCTGGCCGTACTGGGCCCGCCGAAGCTCTGGCCGCCCCGGATCACCCGACTGCTGATGGCCTATGACCACCGCTTCCCCGGCGGTGGCGGACGGTTCTTCGTCCAGCGGATGCGGGAAGTCCGCTCCTATCTGACGGAGCCGGGCCTGGCCGTCAAGGTCCGCGCACTCGTCCGGGACCACGTCACCCCGACCACCTCCGTGGTCATCGGCCATTCCCTCGGCAGCGTCATCGCCTACGACCTGTTCCGCCACAAGGACGACGCCACAGGTCGGACACCCGGAGATGTCCCCGGGCCCGCTGTCCACACCCTCATCACCTGTGGTTCCCCACTGGGTATCCCCTCGGTGCGGCGGCTCATGAAGATCGAGGACAGCGACCACCTGCGCCTGCCCGACCACGTCCGGTGGCTCAACGTCTACGACCCGGACGACGTGGTCACCGGCGGCGCGGGGCTGTGCCGGGTGGCACCGGGGCTGGTCGATGCCGCGGTCCGCAACGGCGTGGGCGACCCCCACAGCGCCATGCGCTACCTCCGCAGCCAGCCCGTGGCCCGCGCAGTGGCGGGCGGTCGGCCATGACGCGCGACCCGGTCCCCGGCACGTACACCCGTCGCCTCCTCGTCATAGCCGTCACCGAGTACGACGATGGGACCCCGGCACAGCAGCAGGAGTTCAGCACGGGCGTCTCGGCGCAGGTGACCGTTGTGGAGGGCTGGTGGGCCGATCCCGGCCTCGACGACGGGCGCCGCTTCGCCCCCGCCCGGCCCAAGCAGCTCCGTAACCTGAGGGACCTGCGCGAGTTCCTCCTGAACGAGGAACTCGCCGAGGTGGACGACGACGAAGCGCTCGTCGTCTACGTCACCGGCCATGGTCTGGCCCCCGCCAACTCCCCCCAGCACTTCCTGCGCTTGCCCGACTCCTACGAGGACCGGCCGCTCAGCACCGCCTTCCCGACCGCCGAACTGATCGCGACCGTGCTGGACTCCCAGGCCACGCACGTCTTGGTGATGGTCGACTCCTGTTTCTCCGGCCGGCTCGAAACCGAGCTCAAGGCCAACCTGAAGGCGCTCCGAGAGGGCCGCCGCTCGCTCGGCTCGCTCGTCGTACTCGCGGCCGGCAACGACGAGAGCAGGCCCCGACTCGGTCAGTTCACCAACCTGCTCCGGGCCGCCCACGAGCACTGCGCGGACCGGGCCAACGGCTACGCCGGGTCCCACCTCAGCTGGCAGGACTGGAAGGGCATCGTCGGCGCGGTGTTCGACGCGAACACCATGGCCGACGTCCACGAGATCTGGCCGACCCCATCCGCCGCGGTCCAGAGGGCGCACCAACAGCCGAGCGCCTGCCTTCCGAACCCCGGCTACACGGCCGTCGAACCCGTACTCGGTGCCTCCCTCAGCCAGGTCGGGTGGACCCGGACCGAGCTGAACACGTACTGGATCTCACGCGCCTCCGGTCACCCGGGAGCCGGCGACCCCGGCTGGTACTTCACCGGGCGCACCGAGCTGGTCAAGCGGGTGCTCGCGTTCCTGGTCGGCCCCGAGAACGTACTCATCGTCACCGGCGAGGCCGGATCGGGGAAGTCCGCCCTCCTCGCCCGCATGGTGACCCTCAGCGACGCCCAATTCCGCGCGGACCCGCACTACAGTCCGCTCATCGCCGACATCCCCGAGGAACTCGACGTCCCGGTGGGGTCAGTGGACGCGGCCGCCCTCGCCCGCAACTCCGATCCGGACGAACTCGCCCAGACCCTGTACGAGGCGCTCGGCGGCTCCCCGAGCGCCGTCGGCACGGCGCGTACGGCACGCACCCGGACGGCATCCAGAGCGCCAGCGAAGCCCCTGGACGAGGGCCCAGTGGTGGCCCTGTGCAAGCTCGTAGGGGAGCTTGCCCTGCTGCGGAGGCGGCCCCTGACCCTCGTGGTCGACGGCATCGACGAGGCCAGAAACCCGACGCGCGTCATCACCGACCTGATCCGCCCCCTCACCCAACTGCGCATGGATACGGACGGACGTCCCGCGGTCCGGCTGCTTCTGGGCGTCCGCAGCCCCAGGAAGTACACGACGGCCGTCGAGGGCGAAGCGTGGCGCCCCTCCACCTCGACCCCCACGGCCCCTTCCACCGACCTGCTCGGGCTCCTCATCCGGGCCACTCACTCCGGGAACCCAATCCGCACGGACGACGTCGAGGCGACCAGGGGCGACATCGCCGCATACGTCCGCGCGCTGCTCCAGGCCCCGTACGAAGGCCAAGGCGGCGCCGAGGAAGGGCGGCCGGAGCTCCCGGCGCTGGACCCCGCCCAGCCCCAGCTCCTGTACCAGCACCGCTCGCTGGCCGCAGCGGTCGCCGAAGAGGTGTCCCCCTCCTTCCTGGACGCCCGGATCGCCGCCGAGCGACTTCGCTCGATGCGTGTCCTGCCGAGCCCCGACGACGCTTGGTGGCGCCGGACCCTGCGCGAGGGGACCGAGGCGCTGCTTCGCGAGGACCTCGGTGAGGTAGCCCGATGGCACGACACCCCGGCCGAACACCTGATGACCGTGTTGCGGACGTCCGCCTTCGGGCAGGGGGCGGGACTACCCTGGGCCGACATCTGGCCCGCCGCGGTGCGGGCGCTGTGCCTGACCCCCGTAGCCGACCCGGACGCGGTCATCCGCCAAGTGATGGCCAGCCGTCTCAACGGCTACCTGACCACCGCGGTCGAGGACGAGCGGACCGTGTACCGGCCGATCCACGAACGGATCAGCGAAACCCTCCGGTACTCACCGCAGTTCCTGCTTAGTCTCCCGGACACGGACCCGGCGGAGCGCTTCCCCGAGATCTCGATCACCGCCACGCACGCGCAACTCGTTTGGGTTTTCGGAGAGCTGCTCCCCCCGGCGCCGGACCAGCCCCCGCACCCGTACCTACGACGCCACCTCATCGGGCACGTTGCCGCCGCCGGACTGGTCGATGACCTGCACGTCCCCTGGCGGTTCCTGCCATGGGAGACGAGCGGCACGGTCCGAGCGGCCCTCGGACTCCCCGCCGACTTCCACACCGGTGCCGCGCGCCTCGCCGCGTGGGCCCGTATCGAAGCGTTCCTGGGTGATGCAGGAGCAATGGCCCGAGCCGACAGCCTCCGCTTGTCCCTCCTGGGCACGGCTGTCGGGCGTGGTGCCACCGGGAACATGGTCGCGACACAGCCCCTACCCGGCTACCGCCCCGGGGTCACACCGCGGTGGAACCAACTGCGTGTGCCCGACAACCTCTTGGCACGCACCTCGGCCCCCCTCGCCTCGCTGGTGTCCTTCACCCTTCCGGACGGCAGCCCGCTCGTCGCGGCGGGCGATCAGGGTGGTGAGGTGCGCGTGTGGGACCCGCGCACGGGAACGGAGTTCGGCCTGCCCTTCCGGCCGGCCCCGCACGTACGCGCCCTGGCCGTGCTGACCGCCCCCGCGGAGAGCCCTTTGCTCGCGGTGGGCACCTCCCACGGCGTCTGGATCTACGACCCGCAGAGCGGCGATGTGGCCCGGCTCCCGATGCCAGGAGCCGTGTTCGCCCTCGCCGCCTTCAGGACCAGGACCGGACGGGCCCGGCTGGCCGTCGGAACCGACGCGGGGCTGATCACCTGTGATCCCTTCGACGAGGAGGCACTGGTCCTGCCTCTCAGGCCCCTCGACGGTGTGATGGGCCCCTCAGTCAAGGCGTTGGCGACGTTGCGGCTCCCCTCGGGCAGGACGCTGCTCGCAGCGGGCGGCAAAAACAGCACGGTGGAGGTCTTGGACGCCGAATCGCTGGACGTCGTCACCGTGGTGCACGGGCAGGGACGGGGAGTGGTCGCGCTCGCCCTGTACTTCGACCAGCAGGGCCGTCCCCGGCTCGCCGCGGCTTCGAGCACGACGCGCAGCGTGCGGACCTACGACGCGCTCACCGGCGAGGAGAACAAGGCAGCGCGCATCCCGCGGTCGGCAGCCTCCCTCGGGCCCTACCCCCATCCGGATTTCGGAACACTGCTGGCACTCGGCGGCACCGACGGGGGGCCCGTGAGCCTCTGGGATCCGGCCACGGGGGAAAAGGTGTACACATCCCCGCCCGACCACACGGGAAGAGTCAAGGCCGTGGTCACAGTCGATACGGAACAGCGGATGCCCTTCGTGGTGTCCGCATCGTTGGACCGGACGGTCCGGATCTGGAACCCCGCCGGGCGCACGTCGGAGCCGGAACTCGATCTGGAGGCGTCAGAAGACGGCTCCCTCCTAGCCGTGCTCCCCGGATCGGGCGACGGCCCCAGCCTGCTGACGCCCGCCCGTTCAGGTGCCGTCAGCATCCGGTCGGCGGCGAGGGGGCAGCTGCGGCGTACGCGGCGGCGTCCCCAGCAGCTGACGTGGCCTGCCGAATGGGACTGCGACACGTTGACCGCCCTGGCCACCCACGTCTGGCCGGACGGGTCGGCGTCCGTCGTCATCGGCCTGAAGAACGGCCTGATCGGCCGCTGGGACGAGCAGCGCGGCTGGCAGTCCCCTCCGGTGGACCAGAGCTGGCAGGCGGCGAGCGTCCGCTCTCTCACCACGCTCTCCCTCCCCGGCACCGACGACGTCGTCCTGGTCAGCGGCACGAGCGCGGGAAGCATCTGCTTCCATGACCTCGCCAGCGGCGAGCAACGCTGGGAGCTCGTCCGCGAGGACGCGGCCGTGCGCGCCCTCGCGGCTCTGCCAACCGAGACGGGCCCGCTCGTGGCCTTCTCCAGCGGCCGTACCGTGAGGTTCAGCCGCGTCGGTGCGCCGTCACACCTGCGCCTGCCCGGCCGCACGGGCCCCGTCCCTTCGCTCGCCGTCTGCCCCGCGGAGGACGGCAGTTCCCTGCTGGTCACCGGCGGCAGCGACGGCTGCGTCCGGCTCTGGTCCCCGGACGCTCCTCGGACGGAGGCGTACCCCGTACTCGAGGGGCACCACGGCCCGGTCTCCGCCATCGGCCTTCTGCCACCCACCCCCACCTCGCCGCAGCCGCTCCTCGCCACCGCGGGCTCGAGCGACACCACCGTGCGCCTCTGGAACCCGTGGACCGGGGAAGAGCTCATGCGGGTGGTCACCGGCACCCCCCTCACTTCCCTCTGCACCCTCCCCGATGGCAGCATGCCGGACACCACCGACCCGGCGATCGCCTTCGGCGGACCAGCAGGCTTGGCAGCCCTCACCGTCCGCCGCTGAGCGACTCCGCAGCCGTGGCCGCACCGCCGGCATTTCGACTGGGATGCGATGTCCACTGCGGTGACAGGAACACTGGGTCAGGGCGTCCGGCCAGATCAAGCCGGCGTCCGAAGTCCGAGCGGCACGACTGCTATGAGCGGGTTGGAAACGTCGGACCAGGAGTTCTGGACGCGGTCGGAAGTGCGGTTGCGGGCCCACTCGCGGCGGGTCGGCCAATGGAACTGGCTGTTGGTCGGAGTCGGTGCGGGGCCTGGCCTAGGCAGCGGACGTCCCTGGCGCCGTATGGCTGGTGGACCTGCCCGCGACGAAGAGCTGGGCAAGGCACATCAGGCGTTCCAGCGGGGCCTGACGGCCCTCGCGCAGTGGGTAGAGCGGAAGGCGCGGCCCGGCCGGTGCCGCGCGGTCACGGCGAGCAGATCGTGGTCGACGGCGAGGCGGAGCTGGTGGTCGTGAAACTGGGCGCATGAGTATCGAACACCAAATCGATTCGGGGCAAACTTGCTCAGGCGCAGCTGGACGCGCTCCGGGAGCTGGACGTGGAGTGAGCATGACGCCGCCACCGTCCGCCCGTTGAGTCGAACCGCGCAAGGCCTCGGGACACGACCCCCGGGTCAGCCCCCTGGACTGGGGGGACGGCGAGGCCCCGGACGGCGCCGTGGATGGCCATGCCACCAAGCTGAGCAGGCTGCAGGCTGCAGGCTGGCGAGCAGTTCGCCTACGTCTTCGACATGGGCGATGACCGGGCCCACCTGTGCACAGTGCCAGAGAAGCGCATCGATCCTCTAGATGAGCTTGGCGAGGTCCCCGACCGCCCGGGTTCCCTGCTGGGGCTGGGGCAGCCTCCCAGACCAATACGCACGCCGCTGGGACGGGGACGGCGGCCAGTCGCCGATGCCGAAGCGGCCAGCCCGTGGGCTCAGCGACCTGCCTCCGATCCTGCCGTGGTGGGGCGAGCACCAGCGAGGATGACCTCACGTTCCGTGCACACGGTGGCCACCAGCAGGGGAAGGGCAGTGGTCACGGAGAGAAGCTGAAATGGCCACGAGCGCGAAAATCCAACCGGCCGCTGACACGTATGCCCTGGGGGGACTTGGTGTCTGTCAGCGCGGGACGGGCCGGACGAACAGCGCGTCCATGGACTTGGTCACGTGCGGGCGCATGACCTCCAGCCAGCTCATGCCGGCGTCGAGATGGCGCCCCATGTGCCAGAAGCTGTTCCAGCCGAGATCCACGAAACAGCGCTCGGGCTGGCCAGGGCCGAACAGCCGCTTACCGTGCAGAACGACCCCGCCCAGGTCGATGCCCTGATCCTCCAGCGTGGCCAGCGCGCACGCCGCAGCCCGGCGCAGCGGACTGGTCTCCACCCACCGGTGCCTCACTTGAAGGGCGGCTTCCTCATCGGCGGGGAATTCGTCGCGGAGCGTGAGCGGCGTCACCGTGATGCGTCCCGTCTCATGACGGTTGAACAGTTCGATCCTCGCCGGCCTTGGGACAAGGCTTTCCATGCCTTCGAACGCCGCCAGCATGTGATCTCGCGGAGCCCGGCCCGCCGAAGGATCCGCTTTCAAAGAGGACAGGCGCTCCCGGGCCAGTGCGAAAGACTCGCCCTTGCGCCACAGCAAGAACAACTCGAATCCCTCGGCCCGCAACGAATCACGCCCCCGGAACTGGAAGGCGATACCGCGGGTGCGGCCACGCAAAGCCTGGCGCATGCTCACATACGCATCACGCCCGTTGATCGACGCGTGCAGCGACTCACCCAGCCACCGCTTGTCCGTGCCGTGCTCAACCACGACATCGACGTCACCCGGATCCAGCGCCCCCCGCGCGTACGACCCGAACACGTACACCTCGTCCACCAGACCCAGCGGCCAACCGCCCTGCTCAAGGCGGGCAATCAGGTCCTCGAGCAGCCGCGTCGCCCGCTCTCGCTTCACCCCGGCACGCTCTCGGCGAAGGCAGCACGGAACTCCTGCGTCGTCACGAACACAGAACCCGGCACCGACCTGCGCCTGCCATCCTGGAGCGTCTGCGACATCACCTCAGCCGCAGCTCTCATCCGCTCCAACCGGTAATCCTCAACGACCCCGGCGAACTCCTCCGGGACCTCCCGCCGATCCACCACCCCCGCCACGGCAACCTGCGGATAAGTGCCCCCATAGGTCTGCAGCCGCGACCAGCCCAACGACCGCGCCGCCTTACGCATCGCCGAACGAATCAGCCCGACCCCGCCCAACGCCTCAGCCTCATCCGCGCTCAGCCGCAACTCGTACGACCCACCAAACCCGCCGCCACCAGCAGGACACGACCGCCCAAGCAACGGAACCAGCACACCGACAAGACGCTCATGCCGCGGATCACCCGCAAACGAAGCCACCCACCGAGCGTAACCAAACCACCACCCCCTGACCCCCAAACCACCCAATAGGCCCCCACACGCCCGTCATTCACCCCACCCGGAGAACGACAACGCCCTTCACCAACCCCACGACACCCCCACACCCACCACCCCAACCCGCACTAGTGAAAACACACGACGCAAAACCAGTGAAAAACACCCGTCGCCCATCAACGAGCGGATCCCGGCTGACCGGCGGTTGTACATGACCGCGACCCCGCGGGTGTGGGAGGCGCCCGAGGACGGCAGCGGGGCGCCGGTGCTGGTGGCGTCGATGGAGGACGATCCGAACGGCACCTTCGGGCCGGTGGCGTACAAGCTGACGCTCTCGCAGGCTCGGGACCGGGGGTTGGTCGCGGCCTACCAGGTCGTGTGCGTGGACGTTACCGACCCGCAGTTGCAGGCGGCCGCGCTGGTCGGGCTGGAGTCCCGCTCCGACAACGTGCGGGGGTCGCGGTTGGCGGCATTGCAGACCGCTGCGGTGAAGGCCGCCGCTGTGCGGGGCCTGCGCCGCATGCTGACCTTTCACTACCGGACCAGCGAGGCCGAGGCCATGGCGGCCGGGCTGCCGGCCGTCGCTCGACGGCTGTGGGAGGACGACCCGGCCACGTATGCGGAGCCGGATCGGGTGTGGGCGGACTGGCTGTGCGGGGAGCACTCCCCCGCCCACCGGCGGGAAACGCTGGCAACGTTCGCCGATCCCGTTGGTGAAGGGGAGGGCGTTGGCCTGGTCCCGATACGGCTACGGCTGCTGAGCTCCGTTCGCGTACTCGGGGAGGGCGTCGACTCGCCGGGATGCGACAGCGTGTTCTTCGGCGACGTCCGCGGATCTGCCGTCGACATCCTCCAGATCGTCGGCCGCGCCCTGCGCATGCGGCCCGGTGACGGCAAGGTCGCCAGCCTGGTCGTGCCGGTCTTCCTCGCCCCCGGCGAGGATCCCGACGCCATGCTCACCTCCAAGGGCTACAACAGCCTGGCAAAGGTGCTGGCCGCGCTGCGCTCACACGACACCGAGACCATCGAGCAGCTCGCGGAACAGCAAGCCCCCAGCCGTGCCGCCAAGCCGTCGGCCGCTGAGAACGCCGTAAGCGGCCGGGCGAGTGGGGAGGATGGGCCGTCGGGTCCGGCACAGGGTCTCTTGTCCTTCTCCACGCCGCGTGATCCGGCGATTCTGGCCAAGTTCATGAACCTGCGTGTGCTCCAACCAGAGAACACGTACTGGCGCGCCGGAATCCAGGCCGCCACCCGCTACGCGAAAGAACACGGGGATCTAAAAGTCCCGTACGCGTTCACCACACCAGGCCACTGGGACCCCGCCGCTTTCCCTTTGGGGACGTGGATCGCGGATCAGCGCAGGTTTTTCCATGCGGGCCAGATGAATCCGAAGCGGGCCGCCGAACTAGACGATCTGGGCATGGTCTGGTCGCACTGGGACGTCGCCTTCCAGGAAGGACTGTCAGCGGCGGCAGAGTGGGCGGCCGAACACGGGCACCTGCTGCCGCCCGCCACCGCGGTCTGGAACGGCTACCCCGTGGGCGTCTGGACGAAGAATTTGAGGACCGCCGGCAGGCTCGCCGACACCATCGCGCAGCGGCGCGAGGCCGGGCTGCCGGTCGGCTCCACCGCCGGGGCGCTGTCCGAGGAACGCCGGGACGCGCTGGAGGCGATCGACCCGTCTTGGTGCCCGGCCTGGCCCGTGGCCTGGCAGCGCGACTACCGGCTCTGCCGGGCCCTCGTCGAGAGCGGCCAGGCCCTGCCCATGACGCCGGGCGAGGTCAGCGTGCAGGGCGAGGACCTCGGCGCATGGGTCCAGGCGCAGCGCCACGGGTGGGACGCGCTGCTGCCCGCCCAGGCATGGATGCTGGAAAACATGCTCCACCTCAGCCCCGCCGAGCCTGACGAGCGGCCGCCAGCACGCCGTACCCAGGCCGACAAATGGACGATCAACCTTCGCGCAGCCCAGCAGTTCCACACCCGCGAGAACAGCCTGCAGGTCCCGCGTAAGCACGTAGAACGGCTCACCGGACCCGACGGCACCATGACCGAAATCAAGCTCGGCCAGTTCCTCGACAACACCCGCCGCCGGGCCGACAAACTCGGCCCGGAACGACGCGCGGAACTCGACACGCTCGGCATGCGCTGGTAGCAGCCCACCGCAGGGGCGCGGCGTGCGTGCGTGGCGCCAGGTCCCCGGGATGTCCCGGGGACCTGGACCGGCACGGAAGGGTTATCCGGATGGCATCCGTGCCCGGCCATGCGGCCGGGCGTGACACTACCGGCGCTGATGGCCGGGGTGACGGGAGGGGCTGGGCTATCCCTCACATCCCGCGGTGGTGGCTGGTGGGCTGTGGCACTGGGGTGTGGTTACGGGTCACGGCCCGCCCCCCGAGGAGGGCGAAGAAGCGCCTGGTGTTGCGCTGGAAGACCGCACCAGGCCTCGCGGCGACCCAGGATGCGGAAAGCCGGCCCGCGCGTGGCGGTGCCGGCTTTGTGGTCCGCAGGCCGTGCGCCAACACGGATTCTGCGTAAGGTGCGTGCCCTGAAGTGCGGTTGCAGCCAGCAGCATCAGGCATCGCTGTTTGTTGCCATCAACCCTGTCCTGGTGTAGCCAGGTTGAGATTGACGATGAGTCCAAGCATGACTTCGGTGGTACCACGGGGCAACCTCACTCGGACACCGGTGGCGGAAACTGACCCGGCCAGCGCCGGGTCCGGTCACCCCGCGCTGACTGCGCCGCACGTCGGCACCGTAGTGATCACCGGGCGCGGGTGCGCCGCGGCTCAGCGTTAAGTTTGCGATAACGGGATGGCCGTGGCGGTACCAGCGGTAACAGGCCTTGCAGGATTCGGATTTGGGCCGAACGGCTGACACGATGGATGGCGTAGCACCGGAGCAACGGGTGACGCCAATCACCTGCTGTCCGGAAGTCGGTTGCAGCCACGCCGTCCGGCCGAGGGATCTCGGCCGGGTGGCCATTCATCTCGGAGCCCGTTGTGACGTCCCACCAGAACTCCCCCTGGTCCCCTGGTCCGTCCCGCTCGCAGGCCGGAACCGTGAGCCGAGCGGACGCCGTGCCGCCCACGCGGCTCAACGCCGCCGAAGCCGGCCTCGCCGGCCTGATCTTCACCGCCTCGGTGGTCCTGAAGCTGACCGGCATGGACCTGCTCGCCGAGATGGAACTCCTCGGCACCACCGGCCTGATCGCAGCGTTCGTCGTGGCCGCCACGACCGGCCGGATCTCCCCGCGCGCCTGGCTGAAGAAGCTCGGCAAGCTCGCCGGGGACGACGAGTAAGCCGTGGGACGCCACGAGAACCCGGTCGCTGACGCGGTCCCGGCCGTCACCGACCTCGCCGCGCTGCAGCGCACCTGGCGGGAGCGGGCGGGCTGGACCTATGACGAGCTCGCCGCGGTCACCGGTGTGCCCGCCAGCACGCTGCGCCGCGCGGCCTCCGGCCGCGGCGTGCCGCCCCAGGACGTCGTCCGCATCGCCGTCGCCGCGTGCGGTGGCCCGGCCGAGCAAATCCCGAAGATGTGGAGGAAGGCGCGCTACCAGCAGCGACTGGCCGACAAGCCCCGCGAGCTCGCGCCGGCACTGGAACTGGTGCGCACCAAAGGTGAGCTGAGCGCCGCGATCGTGGAGCTGTACGAGAGAAACGGCGCCCCGCCGGTGATGCTGATGGAGAAGCGGGTGGGACGGGTCCGGCTCGGCCACTCCACCGCCCACCGCATCGTCACCCGGCAGACCCTGCCGTCGGACCGCGGCCAGTTCGAGGCGTTCCTCGCCGCGCTCGAGATCGTTCCACGCTTGCGCCGCCGCTGGCTGCTTGCCTGGGACCAGGTCATGTCTCGCCCAAGCCGTACGTCCCACGCAACCATCCCCCACTGGCGCATGTGGGAGAACCCGTGGCCGTTCACCACCGAGGCGGAACTGGCCGCCCAGGTGACCGAGCTCTGGGTGGCAGCAGGCGCACCAAGCATGAGTGAACTGTCCGCCCGCAACCGATTCCTGGGCCCGAGCGCCGTGAGGAGTGTGCTCAGGGGCTCACCGCCGAATCGGGCCATCTTCCAGGCGTTCCTCAGGGCACTCGACCTGAGCGAGCGCGACTGGCCCGCGTGGGAGCGGCCGCTGCCCGTGATCCACCTCGGCACTTCGGACCGCGTCGCATGACCCACCGGTGGGGGTCGCGCTGCGGCCCCCACCGGCACGCGGACGCGATCGCCCCCCGGCGCGGTGCCCGTCGGGGATGCCCTCACCGGAGTGCTGCTAGCGTGGCTCAACCCAGGACCGTCACGATGTTGGCGGGCGGCGGTCTGCTGCGGGGAGTGTCCCCTCAGCGGGTGGTCCTGCCGACGCGACGCTTCGGCTTCTTCTCCCGGCTGGTCGGCAGGCGGCGACACGCTGGTGTCGGCAGCCGCCATCAGGTGGGCCAGGTCGACGTAGTCAAGGTCTTGCCCGTCATCAGGCAGCTGCAGATCCGGCCGTCCCTCCCGCAGCTGCGCGATCAGGCGCTCCTTGCGCTCGAGGACCTGCCCCCAGAAGTCGTCGAGCCGGGCCCGCTCCACCGGCCCAACGTATACCACCTGCATGTTCTCGGGGGGATGGAACCGCTCCAGGCCTGCCGGAGGGTGCAGGCGCAGGGGACGGCGTACTACGGCTTCCGGTATGAGGTCCCGGATCCGCAGGGGGTGGAAGCGGCCGGCGAGGACGTCGAGGGTGGTGTCGCTGTAGGCGTGGCGGACGACGATGAGGTGGTCGGCGGTTTCGGCCAGGGCATGCAGAGGCCGCCGGACGGCCGGGTCGCGCAGCACGTCGGCGTGGACGGCCAGGACACTCCCGGCGGCATCCTGCGGCAGCGCGGAGGGGTCCTCGGCAGCCAGCACCGTGCAGGAGACGGTGGGCTCCAGCTCGGCGACCGTTGCGGTGACCTCGTCGTGGAGCACCGGTGACTCCACCACCGTCAGCTGCACGTGGAGGCTGACGGCCAGCCGTGCCCCGGCGGCAACGAGAACCTCGCGGCCGCCGCCTCCCTGGTCGTACTGCACGCAGCCTCGCCGGTCCGCAACCAGCGCCGCGACGACGCTCTCAATCACCGGATGGTCAAGAACGCTGGTGTCCACGACGGCAGTCCCCTCAACCAGTCCGGCATCGCCTGTGCTGCCGACAGCGTACGAGCCGCTCCCCGATTCCCTTGTGATGAGCTGTACTTGGATCCCCGGGCGCGGACCGCCGTCACCGTCTGCTTCCCGCAGGGCGGGAAAGGGCCGGCCGGACCGCCGGAAGGCTCCGGCGGCCGCTTGGGGCACCGTCTGGAGGCGGCCCGCGACGGCTCAGGTGTGCTCGCCGGGGGAACGCTGGAGCAGGTGCCGGAAGAAGTCGGCTACCACCGGGCGTGCGCGGTCGCGGTCGCGTAGTTCGTCGTGGCCGAACCGGAACACCTCGTAGCCCCGGAACTTCAGGTCACGGTCGCCCGCCATGGTGGCGGCGTACTTCGCGGGGTCGGGTTCGATTCCGTTGTTGCGGGTGTAGTGCTGGCTGCCGTCGACTTCCAGCACCACGCGTCTGCTGCCCGGCAGGAGCATGAGGAAGTCCATGCGCAGGTTCTGCAGGGCGTTCTGGCCGCGTTCGCGGACGGTCTTGGGGTCCCAGTGCATCCAGATCTCCGGCAGGAGCGCGGGCACGTCGTCCAACTGGTCCTGGTAGAGGTGGTGGTAGAGCCAGAATAGGTTGTGCTGGCCTGCGGACTTCGGTGGCAGGGACTCTTCCATGCGGTCGTACAGGGCCCAGCTCCCCTGTTGCGGGTCGGTGGTGCCGCGGGTGGCCTGCCCCCAGGACAGCAGGTCGCGCCAGAGCAGACCGTCGGTGCCGACGTACCGGTCGTAGACCATGATGTCGCCGGCGCGTTCGGCGATCTCGATGTCGTTGTCGAGTGCGCTGGTGAAGCGGATGTCCGGCTTTCCCAAGGTGCCGAGATCAGGTTGCGCGGCCGGCGGGCGGTGCCGCGCCCGGGCTGCACCAGCTGGAAGACGGGGTAGCCGTCGGCTTCCCCGTCCTGGCGCAGGAGCGCGCCCACCGGCTGCAGGTGCTCGTTGGCCAGGTCCACGAAGCGACGTTGTGCGTGCTCATCGGGCAGGACCGCGGCCGAGGCGAGTCCCTCGAGGAAGCGACCGAAGCGGGGGTGGGGGGCTTCGAACGCGCCGAGGCGCTCGAAGAGGTCCTCCGTGTTCCAGTCACCCCGGAATCTGATGACGTGACGCTCGATCTCGGAGCGCAGGCTGAGGTTAGGGGTGCCCCACTGGCCCAGCCAGTCGTCCCCGAGGTCCCACAGCCGGCCCGGCAGGGCCAGGAAGCGGTCCGGGTAGTCCAGGTAGTCGTCCAGGTCGAGACCCTTGGCCAGCTCCCGTCGGGTGCGGCCGGGAATCTCGACGTAGTGGCGCCCGAGCCACACCACGTCCTGCAGATCGTGGCGTTCGGCCGTGGGGAGCGTCTCGCTGTCCAGTACGGCCTCGGCGACCTGGGGCAGGCGGCCGTCCGGGCAGGCCTGCAGGCTGGCCGTCAGCCGTTCGTGCTTGGTCGGGCCGTCGGTGGCGGGCGGCGGCGGAAGGTGGAGTCGTTCGCACAGCTCCGGCAGGTCCTGGTGCCGGTAGTTCTGGTACAGCGTGACCAGGACACCCTCGATCAGGCTCCGCAACCGCGGCAGATCCATCTGCTCAGCCATCACACGATGATGAGCCAGACCCTCTCCTGGTTCCAGACCAAGTCACCGGCCGCTGCCGCATGCACGCCAGGCGACATCCACGCGGACGCCGGGGAGACGCCGGTGTGGTCCGCTGCGCGGTCCGGGGCAATCCGGTCTACCGGGTGCTGTCCCGCGCAGCGGGAGCCGCCGGTGGCACGCCGCCGCATCGGGGGTCTTGCCCGGCACGATGGCGCTGTCATCGCCGGTACGCCGTGCGCGGCCTTTCGCCCTGGGGGAGTTGGGCATCCGTCTTGGGGCTGTCTGGGGGCCGCGCTGCAAGAGACCGTCAATGCCCGGGCGCGGTTGGTCAGCTCTCCGGGCTTGCTCTGTCATCGGGTGCGATGACGCCGCACGTGCGACACCTGCCGACGGTACCGGCCGCTGCGCGTCGTGACGTGAGCAGCGGGTCGCCCAAACGCTTGGCGCGCCGCGCGGCAGGCGCAGCATAATCGTGCGCGTGAAAGCAGTTCAGCAGACCTCGCGGCAGCACCTGGTCTCCCAGGTGGTGCTCAAGGAGTTCACCTTGCTGAACGGCAGTAGTGGTCGGCAGCTGCTGGCGTTCGACTTGCAATACCCGGAGCGTCCTCCCAGGTTGCGGCCCCCCTCCAGGTGTGGTCTGGCTCGGGACTTCGTGGCCTTCGACTCCGCATCGGCGGAGCAGCTGTGGGGCCGTATTGAAGAGCGTGTCCCTGCTGCCCTTGCAGCGGTCCGCAAGGGGACTCCGTTCACTGTCGCTGCACATGCCGAGGTGCTCCGTGACCTGGTCGTGCTGCACTACGTGCGCTCATACAAGTACAGAAATGTGCACCTGGCGGCATTCGAACGAACGCGGGCCAGCGTCAGTGCCCGCGTCGCGGCCAGGCTGCCGCAGCAACTGGCTCGTGCGGCGCTCCTGGAGACCGGTCTGCACCTGACGGAGCGGGGCGCCTTAATGGCATACGCCGAGCGGGAGGTCGCGCGCTCTGAGATGGTCCGGGACCATGAGAGCGGGAAGCTGTTCCGCACCAGTATCGAGGACACCTTCAGCAAGGTACAGAAGATGGCTTCGACGTGGCGGGTGGAGATCCTCACGCCAGAGCTGGGCCACCAGTTCCTGATCGGTGACAACCCCGGGCTCACCGTACGCAGAAACGCTCACGGCGGGCTGGATCACGGAATGGCCTTCGGCGACGCGACGTCCATGGTGCTGCCAGTGGGACCCCGCTGCCTTGTGGCGCTCGGTCCCGACAACCTGACCGGCACCCTGGCCGCCTCCGCAGTCAAGGCACTCAACCGCCGTCAGGTCCTCGCAGCCGAGCGCCACGTCTACATGCATCCGCACAGCGCTTTGAAGAGCTTTGTCGTCACGGCGGCGCAGGGCCGGCCGGCTTCGCCCGACATGTAGATGCCAAAGCAATACAGGCCACCTGGCGGGGAGCAGGAGGGCTGCCCGGCAGCCGGCCCCCGGCCGCGCATGCCGGTGACGGCCCCTTACCCGGACCATCGGCCTGCCAGCCACCGGCAGTTCTGGGAGTACTGCTCCAGGACGCACCATCTCAACGCAGGAGTCATCGTTGCCGTCCGGGAGTCAACACATGCCTGAGGGCGGTGATGTATCAAGGGTCGTTTCTGTGGTCTGGGCTCCGGGAGGGCGGCAGTCTAGGACCCGCGCAAGCACGGGGACCTGATGCCTGGCAGCCTGGTCGTTCTGACGGCGCTCGATCTCTTCCTTGGTGTGCTTCGGTGAGCAGTATGGACGGCTCTCCCGGTCCCATAGTTCGCAGTCGAAGAAGCCGATCAGGAAGATCCCGGCTGTGTGGGGGCGGCGCAGATAGCGGTCCACGAGCTGGGTGGTCAGGGCGGTGGACATGTCGGGGTTCCAGCAGCCCTTGCACTCGATGACCACGGTGAGGGGTTCGGCTTGGGGATGGGTGGCGGCTGCCTGGATGTGGATGTCGGTGCGGCCTCCACCAGCGCCCGGGCGGTCGACCTGGACTTCGCGGTTGAGGACGACCCGCCGGCCTGCGAGGTGGATCTTCAGCAGCCCCATGACCAGGTCGCTGAAGTCTCCTTCCCAGGTAGGCCACATGGTGCCAACCGCCTTGCTGGCGGCGCGATTCCACAAAAGGATCGCCATCCCGTTGGGGCCCGAGAGGGCGTCCTGGACGTGGTGAAGGGTTTCCATAACGACGTCGAGGAGCTGACTGAGCTTTGCTGATCAGGTTGATGCTGAGTGGATTTCGAGTCCGGTGTGGGCGAGGAATGCGGTCAGCAGGGCGGGGTGGTGCTGGATGCTGC
>NZ_JBHWGA010000075.1:0-29575 GCF_042733315.1 Streptomyces sp. NPDC059718 | reverse complement strand
CCCGGGCCCCCCCCGCCCCGGGGGCACCCCCACCGGGGGGCTCCCGCCCCCCGGGGTCTGCGCACACCCCTGGGGGGGGGGGGCCGCCCCCCCCCCCCCCCCCCCCCCCCCCGCGCCCGTTGCCGCCACGGTCATCGACCGGTTCCGGTTCCCGGCCCCTTGACGGGCGACTTTCACGGGGCACCTCGTCCCGGCCCACCACCCCGTCGCTCAATCAAGTCCTCCGCCGCCAACGCCCCTTCAGACGGTCGGCGGGCCTCCTCGTTCCGCGCCACCGCCCGCCCTGGCGGCAGCCGCAGCCGTGGCGTCCGGCGTACGCGGCTGACCCCACGACCCAGGCCCCCGGGCGGGTCGGGCGAACCCCGCACCCGCCCGTGCCCGATCACCAACCGACCCCGGTCCCCCGGCCGGCTGGTGGGCCGCCTTGACGGCATCCCTCGTCCCGGCGCGCCCCGCCATGCCGCATGCCGCGGCGGCAGCAACCGGCGCGATGGCCTCGAACGCACGACGCCGCCCGGGGGTGGCGGACACCGCTACCGCCGCGATCACCGACCGGCTCCGGCCCCCGGCCGCCTGACGGGCGGCCTTCGCGGCGCCCCTCGTCCCGCCCCACCGCCCGCCGCCGGCAAGGGCGCGCACGTCAAGACCCGCCGCCCTCTGCTCGGCCAAGTGCTCCTCCGCCAACGCCCCTTCAGCCCTTCGGCGGTGCTCCTCCTTCCGTCCCATGGCTCGCCGCACCACGGACGGGACCTCACCGGTCACGGCGGAAGCCGGACCCGTGGCATCGGGCGCACGCGGCCGACCCCGCACCCGGGCGCGCAACGCGCCCGTACCGCGGCCAACGACCCCCCGGCGGGGAGCCGGCCGTCACTACCCCGGTTCGGACAGGTGCTCCCGGCGCCACTGCGGGTGCCGCTCGTAGATCTCGACCCACTGGGACCAGGCCGGGTCGGCCAGCATGATGTCGAGGGCGTCCTCGGGGCTGCACCGACCGGGGCCGAGCACCTGGCGGGTGATGACGACGGCGACCGGCGGACCCACCTCGGCGGCCAGCCGCTTCTGCAGACCCGCCATGCCCTCGCGGTCGTGGACGCCGCGGTACTCGGCGAGCCAGGGCGCCATCCACCAGGCCCGCAGGGCGGCGCCCTGAGGGGCGCCGTCGAAGGTCGGGGCCAGGGCCGCGGTCAGGCGGCGGCCGTACGCGGCCGCGTCGCCGCCGAGCCGGGGGTACTCCGCCGCGAAGTGCCGCCACTCCACCTCCGGCACCAGGTCCCCGAGCGCGTCCGCGGTGACGGGGTGCAGCGCGTACCAGCCCTCGGCGTCGAGGAAGACGTCACGCAGGACCTCCGGCCGCAGTCGGCAGGACTCGGCGAGCAGCACCGCGTCGTACAGGTCCTTGCCCTGCGGATGCCTGTCGCTGACCAGCCACATCAGCTTCCACGCCAGCGACAGTTCCGGGGAGACCCCGAGCACCGCGGCCTGCGGGCCGCCCGCCGACAGGGCGGGGAGCGGGAAGCGCTCCGGCGGTGTGGGCAGCCGCTCGTTGAAGACGACGTCGAGCTGGACGATCCCGCCGGGCAGCCCGTCCGCCGTCCACGGCAGGACGAGCCGGCGCCCGGGCACGCGGTCGTACGTCCAGATGTCCTCCGCGACCGCGTCCCCGGCGGAGATCCGTACCGGCCCGGACGCGGAGACGTGCCCGGCCGCGCGGGCGATGCCCTTGAACAGCCGGGTCGTGCGCGGCTCCTCGATCCGCCACTCCCGGGGCACGACGACGAAGTCCAGGTCGCCGGGCTCCCGCGCGGCGTCCCCGAACCAGGCGCGCAGCAGCCTGCTGCCGCGCAGCACCAGATGCTCCGCCCACGGCGAGTCCGCGACGGCCGCGAGCACGAGGTCCGTCGCCCGGCGGCGGGCCTCCAGCCACGCAGCCTCCACCCCGGGGTCCGGGAAGCGCGGGTCGGCCGCCCGGTACGCGTTGGGGTACTGCTGCAACGCCGGGTCGAACACCGGCCGCTGCACGGCCCGCGCGTCCTGGACGGCCCGCAGTGTCAACGGCACGCCCGCCCCCAACCGTTGCCGGTCGTCGAGCGGCGCCTGCGGCACCTCGGTGGCCCTCCAGCCGAAGCGCTTCCACGACCGGTCCATGACGCGGCCCCCTTCTTCCCCGGATTCCCGTCGCCGGGTCCAAGCGTCACGAACCGCCGCGTCCCCCCGCAACTCCGTTCCGCTTCGCGGCGCCGCCGTCCGGTGCGCGGCGCAATGATCGGTGACGTCGCGCCGCGAGCCGAGTACCGTACGCGCAATGCGGATCCTGCATCTCTCCGACACCCATCTCGATCGCTTCGGTGCGCCGAGGGCGGGTGGTGTCAACGCGAGGGAGTCGCTGCGCGGTCTGCTGAACGACCTGGAGCCGGTCGCGGACATCGACGTCATCGTCATCAGCGGCGACATCGCCGACGACGGGTCGCTGGACGCGTACATCTCCGTGCGCGACATCGTCCGGGACTTCGCCCTGCGGCGGCGGGCGCCGGTGTTCTACAGCACCGGCAACCACGACGAGCGCCGCGCCTTCGCGCGGGCGCTGGGCAGCGGGCACCTGCGCCCCGAGGGCGGCAACCACGCCCGGGCGATGCTCACCTCGCCCGCCGGAGAGCGGGCGGCCGTGAGCGTGGTCGACGGCTTCCGCTTCATCACCCTGGACTCGCTCGTGCCGGGCATGGGGTACGGCCTGCTCGGCGGGGCCCAGCTGGACTGGCTGCGCGAGGTCCTGGCCACCCCGGCCCCCATGGGCAGTGTGCTGGTGCTGCACCATCCGCCGATCGCGCTCGACGTCGAGGTGCAGCACGCGCTGGGGCTGCGGAACCCCGGCGAGCTGGCCGACGCGATCCGCGGCACGGACGTGCGGCTGATCCTGTGCGGCCACTTCCACCTCCAGCTGTCCGGGCACCTGGAGTCGGTGCCGGTGTGGGTGACCCCGGGGGTCGTCGGGCGGGTCGACCTCACCGCGCCGCCCGGTACCGAGCGCGCCGTCCGGGGGGCCTCGGCCACCCTGGTCCAGATCGGCGCCCACGGCGGGCCGTTGTTCCACACCCTCCACGCGCGCGACCCGAGGGCGGGCGAGACGATCTACGAGCTCGACCGGGAGCAGCTCCGTACGATCATCGACCGGCTCGGGCCGAACGCCTGGTCCGCACCCGGGAACTGACTCCCCAGGGGACTCGGCCTCACCACACGTCACCGCGCGAACACCCGCCGCGGCGAACAAAAGGGAAATCCCCGTGGAATTCGGTCCTGTTCGAGGGCTCAGATCGCGCCAACTTTGTTCGCAACAGCAAACGCTGACCCCCTCGCGCCCCAGGATCCCGCGGCACCCCGTGCCGCCGTCCGCCCGGCGACCTCGTCGGCGGACCCCCGGTGACGCCGGGGCCGGGGCGTGGCCGGAATCCACCCGCCCCGGGCGGCCCGCCGATAGTTATTACCCACGGGTAGTAGCGTCGACTCCAGCGCGCAACACACAACTGGTCCGATCGACCGAACCTGCCCATGCACGGTGAAACGCCGGGAAGACCAACGGAGTTGTTGTCCGATGCCAGTCTTACAAGCACCCGTGGACGAGCGCGCCGGCCACCGCGGCGGCGACGCCACGGTGACCTGGACCGCCCGCCTGCGGACGGTCGAACAGGACCCCTTCTTCTTCGACCACCCCCTCGACCACCTGCCCGCTGCCCTGCTGATCGACGGGGCCACCGAACTCGTCGAGCGCGTCGCCGGGGCGGACGCGGACTCCCGTCCCGCCTGGCGGGTCCACGCGCTGGAACTGGAGTTCGGCCGCTTCGCCGAGAAGCACCTCCCCGTGGAGATCAGCGCGCGTGCCCTGCCCGGGACGCCCGGCGGGTGGCGCGTCCACGGCCTGCAGCAGGACCGCACGGTCTGCGACGGACGGATCCACGCGGTGGCCGTCCCGGCCCCGGGAAGCCCGGGGGCCACGACGCTGCCCGGACCGCGGGCCGGCGAGGACCGGGGGCCGCGCCGGGACACCATGGTCGCCCCCGAACTGGTCCACCGCCACCGGCCCGAGAACGTCCTGCTCGCCGGCTACCGCAACCACGGCCCCGGCGGCTACAGCGCCGAGTTGCTCTCCCCGCCCCGCGGTCACCATCTGCGCGCCCGCTCCGGCGGAACCGGCGTGGAGCTGCGATCGCTGACCGAACTCACCGAGGCGGCACGGCAGTTCGTGACGCTGCTGGGCCACCGGTCACGCCGGGTGGACTTCGACCGCCGCTACGTCGTCGCCTCGCTGCGCGCCGCCACCGCCCGTCCCGTACGCCGCGCCGAGCAGGTCCGGCTGTGGACGGACTCCCTGCCCCCGGCCTGCGGCGGTGACGTCCGCGTCCGGTTCAGCGCGAGCGGCGGTCCGGTCGGCGAGGCCCGCTTCAGCGGGTACGCGATGTCCCCCGCCGCTTACCGCAGGCTGCGCGGCGCCTCCGCGGGAGGCACCCGATGACCCCGGACGCCGGCACGGACACCCGCCCCGCACCCCCGCCGCACCACGAGCGCCGCCCCCGCCTGGAGAGCCTCTTCCCGCCGGCCCTGTTCACCGCCGGACTGGTGGCCCTGGGCTGGGCCCTGGTCCGCGAGGGCGGCCACTGGTCCGAGCCCCGGCACCGCGCCCAGGCCGTGGTGATCGGCCTCTACCTGCTGTGGACCCTCCTCGAACTGCGCGTCACCTTCCGTGCCGCCCCCCAGGCCGCCGGCGGCGACGACCGCGGCACCATGCAGTGGTACGGGGCGGCCCGCGGCGCGGTGGTGGCCGCCGCCCTCTTCGTGGCGCCCTGGTGGCAGGGCTGGGGGCCCGGCCAGTGGCTCGCGGCGGCCGTGTTCGTCTGCGGTCCCGCGCTGCGCCTGGCCGCGATCCGCCGGCTCGGCCGCTTCTACTCGCACAAGGTGCGCACCCTCGGCGACCACGAGGTCGTGACCGACGGCCCGTACCGGGTGGTGCGCCACCCCGCCTACAGCGGCATGGTGCTGGCGCACGCGGGCTTCGTCGGAGTCCTGGCCAACCCGCTGAGCGTGGCCGCGTTCCTCGCGCTGCTGCTGCCCGCCGTCGTGCTGCGCATCCGTGCCGAGGAGCGGACCCTGAAGGACCTGCGCGGGTACGCCGCGTACGCCCAGCAGCGCAAGCGGCTGATCCCGGCGGTGTGGTGACCGTGACCGACGACAGGGGCCACCGTGCCCGCCGGCGCCCCGCCGCCCTCGCCCCGCTGCTCGACGGGAAACGGATGACCCCCGACGACTGCGGGCACAAATTCGCGCGGCTCGCCCGGATGCGCGAGGCCGGACTGACCGTACCCGCCTTCTTCGTCCTGCCCGCGGACTGGCACCGCGCCCTCACCCGGCCGCTGCGCCCGCGCATCGACGCCCTGCTGCGGTCGGCGGACTTCGCCGACCCCGCCTCCGTCCGGGCCGCGGCCGCCGGCATCCGCGAGCTGTACGCCGGCGCGCCCCTGCCGCCGGAGGCCGAACGGCGGCTGCTCGCCGCCTTCGACGAGGTGATCGGCCCCGGCGCGCCGGCCGCCGTACGGGCCTGCACCGTGGGCGTCCACGGGGAGGACTCCGCCGAGGACCCCTTCGCGGGGCTCAGCGACAGCTTCCTGCAGGTGCGCCGCGCCGCGGTCGTCGACCGGGTCCGGGCGTGCTGGGCCTCCGGGCACAACGCGGAGGCCCTGCTCTACCGGCACGCCCGCGGCCTGCCGGTGGACTCCGGCGGCCCGGACGGCGTCGCGGTCGCCGTCGGCATCCAGCGGATGGTGCCGGCGGAACGCTCCTTCGTGATGTTCACCTGCGATCCGGGGACGGGCGCCCCCGACACGCTGATCGCCGCGGGCCTGGGCCTGGGCGAAGGCGTGGTGCAGGAGAAGGTCGGCGTCGACCACTACTTCCTGCGCGGCCCGGAGCAGCGGCTGGAGCGCGTGGTCGCCGTCAAGCCCGAACGGCTCGTCCCCGACCCGCGGCGCCCCGACGCCGGCCCGGTGCCGCAGCCCGTGCCGCCGGAGCTGCGCGACGCGCCCGTCCTCGACGACCCGCTCGTACGGGAACTGGCGGCCCTCGGCCGTACCGTGCAGAAGCTCTTCGGCGGGCGGCCGCAGGACGTCGAGGGCGCCGTCACCGCCGACGGACGGGTGCACCTCGTCCAGTCCCGCCCGGTCGCGGTCGACCTGCGGCTTCGCCGGCTGTGGAGCAGCGCCAACGTCACCGAGAGCTTCCCAGGACCCACCACCGCGCTGACCTACTCCTTCGCGCAGCGGTTCTACCGCACGATCTTCCACGACCTGTACCGCAGGCTGGGCGTGCCGGCCCGGACCCTCCACGACGACGAGCCGTACCTGGAGCGCATGATCGGCCTGCACCGCAACCGGATCCACTACGACCTGGAGTCCTGGTACCGGCTGCACGGCCGGCTCGCCGTCTTCCCGTGGTTCCGCGCCTCGTGGGAGTCGATGATGGGCCTGGCCGAGGGCAGCGGCCCCGCCGCGGCGCCCGCCCCCTCCCCCGTGCGCCTGGTCCGTCCGGTGGCCCGGGTCGTCCGGCTGATCGCCGGTCACCACCGGTCCATGACGGCATTCGAGAGCTGGTGGGAGGCGCTGATCGCCGATCGCCGGGGCGCCGACTGGTCTGGCGTCGACCCGCTGGCCCGCATCCAGGACCACCGCGAGGTGTGGCGGCAGGCCGGCAACCACTGGGGCGTCACCCTCCTCAACGACTCCGTGCTCGGCACCACCGCCGGCATCACCGGCCGGCTGCTCGCGCGCTGGGCGCCGCACGAGGGCCCCGGCCTCCTCAGCGACCTGCTCTGCGGCGACGAGTCCAACCGCAGCAGCGAGGCGGTGATGTCGCTGCTACGGCTGGCCGAAGCCGTACGCCGGGACCCGCGGTTGTCCGCCGCCCTGCGCTCCGGCCCGGAGCCGGGCCCGGAGCTCTGGCGGGCCGTACGGGACGGCGCCTACGGCGCGGAAACACGGGCGGCCGCGCTGGAGCACCTCGACCGCTACGGCGACCGCGGCCTGCACGAACTGAAGATGGAGCAGCCCAACCTCCGCAGCACCCCCTGGACGCTGCTGCGGATGGCCGGGGAGCACGCCGCCGGCGGCCTCGACGGGCCCGCCCTGCGTACGGCCGAACTGCGGGTGCGCGCCGCGGCCGAGGAACGGCTGGCCGCCGCGCTCGGCGCCCGATCGCCCCGGCTGCGGCTGGTACGCGCCCTGCTCGCCGCCCTGCGCCGGGCCATCACCCACCGGGAGAACTCCCGTTACTTCCGCAGCGAGCTCTTCGGCTACAGCAAGGCGGTCTTCGCCTCGCTGGGCGAGGACCTGCACGCGCGCGGGGTGCTGCGCGACCCCGGCGACGTCGTCCACCTCACCCAGGACGAACTGTTCGGCTGGTACGACGGCAGCGGGGTCAGCGGCGACCTCCAGGCGCTCGCCGACGTCCGCCGCGCCGAGTACGAGGCGTCCGGGCCGGACCTCCCGCCGGGCTTCACCACCCTGGGCCCGGTCCGCGACCGGCTCCCCGGCGGCCCGGCGCCGACGACCGCCTCCGGCGGGCACGGCGACAGCGACGGCGACGGGGAACTGTCGGGACTGGGCTCCAGCGGCGGGGTCGTCCGCGGCACCGCCCGCGTCGTCCTCGACCCGTTGCGGCCCGTCGAACCGTGCCCGGACATGATCCTGGTGGCCCGGGAGACCGACCCCGGCTGGCTCTTCCTGATGCTGGGCGCGCGCGGGCTGGTCGTGGAACGCGGCACCCTGCTCTCGCACACCGCCATCACCGGCCGCAAGTTCGCCATCCCCACGGTCGTCGCCGTCTCCGGTGCCACCACCGCCATCCCCGACGGCGCGCTCATCGAGATGGACGGCTCCACCGGGCGCGTCAAGATCCTCGCGCCCCCGCCCGAGGCGGGCCGATGAGGACGGCGACCGCACTCTTCCGTTTCACCGTCCAGGTCTTCACCCCGTACGTGTACGTCCCCTACGCCACGCTGTGGGTGCTGTCGCTGGAGGCCGCCGCCGCGGCGGCGACCCGCACGCCCTGGCACCCCGGCGCCGGCACGGCGGTGCGCTGCGCCTCGGCCGTCCTGGTGCTCTTCTGGCTGCGGATGGTCGACGAGCAGAAGGACCTCGGCTACGACCGGGAGCACAACCCGGACCGTCCCCTGGTGCGGGGCACGGTCACCGTCGTCCAACTGCGGTGCGCGATGGGCGTCGTGGCGGTGCTCCTCGTCACGCCGAACGCGGCGCTGTCACGGGTGTCGCTGCTCCCGCTCGCCGCCTGCCTCGCGTACTCCTGGCTGCTGGTGGTGCTGGAGCGGTGGTCCCCCCGGCTCCGGGACGGCGTGCTGCTCAACCTCGCCGTCACGCACCCGGTGCAACTGCTGCTCAGCGTGTACGTCTACGTCTCCCTGACCGGCTCCACGCCCGTGCCGGCCCGTTGGCGGGCGCTGCCGCTGCTGCTCGTCCCCGCCTGCGTCTTCCTGCACTTCGAGTTCGCCCGCAAGACCCGCTGGCGGTCCGAGCCCGGCTCCCGGACGTACTCGGGCGCCATCGGCCCGGTGCCCAGCGCCCTGGCGGCGCTGGGCTGGGCGGTGCTCGCCGCCGTGCTGGCCGCGGCCCTGCTGCGCGACCCCCGGGCACTGCTCCCCTGCGCCCTCCTGGCCCTGCCGGTCATGGCGGCGCTGCGCTTCCTGCGCCACCGCACCGCGATCTGGCCGGTGCCCGCGGCGATGGCCTTCGTCGTCGGCTTCCTGTCCGCCCTGCTCACCTCGGCGCTGCTGATCCAGTCCGCCGCGCCCGGAGGCCCCCGATGACGACCGTCGCCAACCGGCAACTCCGCAACCACCGGACGGGGTTGCCCTGCGCCCCACCGACCCTCCCGGACTCGGCAGCGCCCGACTTCCCGCACCACCGCACCGCCGACCGGCCCGTACCCACGGCGATGGCCTTCGTCGTCGGCGTCCCGTCCGTCCTGCTCACCAGCAGTGCCATCCACCGTCAACCCCCCTGTCATGGGCTGGCGTTGCGGCCGCATCCGGCACACCGCCTCCCGGGCGCGGCAGCGCTGCCCATCCGGCCCGCCGCCCCCGGAGGTCCCCGATGACGACCGTCCTGCTCACCGGCGCCTCCGGCTTCACCGGCCGTGCCGTCCACCGCCTACTGCGTGACCAGCGCGTGGAGTTGCGGCTGCTGACGCACCGTCGCCCACCCGTCGCCGACCCCGCGGCCCGCCTCGTCCACGCCGACCTCGCCCGCCGCGGCACCCTGCGCGGCGTCTGCGACGGCGTGGACACCCTGCTCCACCTGGCCTGCACCGTGGACGAGGACGATCCCCGGGCCTGCGGCCTCGTCAACGACCGGGGCACCGCCGCCCTGGTCGCCGAGGCGCGGCGTGCGGGGGTGCGGCGGATCGTCCACCTCAGCACCGCCGCCGTCTACGGCGACGGCCCGCACCGCGGCGCCGTCGAGGGCGGCCTCGTCCCCGCGCCGGTCTCCGCCGTCAGCCGCTCGCGGCTCGCCGGAGAGCGCGCGGTCCGGGCCGCCGGAGGCGTCGTGCTGCGGCCGATGTTCGTGTACGGGCCGGGCGACCGATGGCTGGTCCCCCGGCTCGTGCGCACCCTCACCGCCCTCCCGGTCTCCGTCGACGGGGGCCGGGCCCTGCTCTCCCTGGTCGCCGTCGAGGACCTGGCGGCGGCGATCGCCGCGCTGGCCGTGGCCGACTGGGGTCCGGTACCGGGCGGGGAGGTCCACCACGTCGGCCACCCGGAGCCGGTCGCCGTGCGCGACCTGACCGCGGCGCTCACCGAGCACCTCGGCGTGCCCGCCCCGGCGGCCGACCTCACGTACGACGAGGCCCGCGAACTCCTCGCCGGGCGGCCCCGCGACCTGCGCCACCTGGCACTGTTCGGCCAGGACCACCACTACGACAGCGGCCGCGTCTGGCGGCGCACCGGACACACCCCGGGGGCCTTCGCCACCCGGTTCGCCGCCGCCGCCCCCTGGTACCGCGCCCACCTCGCCCCGCTCACCCATCTCACCCCTCTCACCCCTCTCACTCCTCTGGCCCCGCCGGCGGCAGCGACCGCCGGCCCGACGGAAGACGGGACGCCGTGACCCCCCTCCCCAGCACCGCGACCGCCGGTGCGCCCTCCGCCGTCCGGCGGGCTCCCGAGGCCCCCGGCGCGCTGCCCCTGCTCGGCCACGGTCCGGCACTGCTGCGCCGGCCCCTGGAGTTCCTCGGCTCGCTCCCCGCCGTCGGCCCGGTGGTCCGCATCCGCCTGGGCGGCCTGCCCGCGTACGTCGTCAACGACGCCGAACTGGTCCGCGCCGTGCTGGTCGGCGAGGCGGGCCGGTTCGACCAGGGTGTGCTCATCGAGAAGGTGCGCCCCCTGCTCGGCTCCGGCGTCGGCACCGCCGACGGTGCCGAGCACCGCAGGCTGCGCCGGCTGATGCAGCCCGCATTCCACCGGGCCCGCATCGCCCGTTACGCGGCCACCATGACCGCCGTCGCCGACGAGCGCACCGCCGCTTGGCGGCCCGGCGGGATCCTGCGCGTGGACGAGGAGATGAACGCGCTCGCCCTCACCACCGTGGCCAGGGCGCTGTTCTCCTCGGACCTCGGCGCGGACGCCGTCACCGAGGTGCAGCGCTCCCTGCCCGTCGTCCTGGACGAGATCCCCCGCCGCTCCATGCTCCCCGACGCCCTGCTGCGGCTGCCCACCCCCGCCAACCGGCGCTTCGACCGGGCCGTACGGCGTCTGCGCTCCGCGACCCGGCACGTGGTGGAGGCCGCCCGCGCCGACGGCACCGACCACGGCGACCTGCTCTCCGTCCTGCTGCTCACCGCGGACGAGGGGACCGGGGAGCGGCTGACCGACGACCAGGTCCACGACCAGCTGGTCAACATGCTCGTCGCGGGCACCGAGACCACCGGCGCCACCCTGGCCTGGGTCTTCCACGAACTCGCCCGCGAGCCCGCGGTGGAGCACCGGCTCCACGAGGAGACAGACCGGGTCCTCGGCGGGCGCCCGGCCGTCTTCGAGGACCTGCCCCGCCTCCCCCGCACCCGGCGCGTCGTCCAGGAGGCCCTGCGCCGGTACGCGCCGTGGATCATCCTGCGGCTCTCCCCGGAGGAGGTGCTCCTCGGCGACGTCGGCGTCCCGGCGGGCGCGACGGTGCTGTTCAGCCCGTACGTCCTGCACCACCTGCCGGAACTCCACCCCGACCCCCTCTCCTTCGACCCCGACCGCTGGCTGCCCGAACGCGCCGCGCGCCTGCCCAGGGCCGCGTCCATCCCCTTCGGCGCGGGCGGCCGCCAGTGCCCGGGCAACGTCTTCGCGCTCACGCAGGCCGTCATCCAGGTCGCCACCGTCGCCGCCCGGTGGCGCCTGCGCCCGGCGGACGCCGGCCCGCACGTGCGCGAACTCGCCCGCGGCGCGGTCGTCCACCCCACCGCGATGCCGATGCGGTGCGTGCCCCGCGAGGACGCCCTGGCGGAGACCCTCCCACTTCCGTAAAGAGATCCCCATGCAATGGTTCCTTTTTCCCCGGCGTAGGGGAGATGGGTGAACCGGGGCGTGGGGCGAGCCGTACAGGCTTGTCGGTGGCCCAAGCTCCTCCAGCGGGGGTCGCCCCCATTTCTGTGGCTCGCTTTTGGAAGGAACTTCGGGTTGTCGCTCTCCAGCGCTCATCAGCGACCGGTAACGGACCAGGCGGACACGACGGAGCAACCACCCCCGGGCGACGCGCCGGAAGAGGAGGCGGCCACGGAGGCACCCGAGCCCGAAGCCAAGCCCGAGCCCGGGCCCGGGCCCGAAGCGGAGGCGGCCACCCGGCCAGCCCCTGCCGACGTCGGCGGGACGGACGACGGGAAGGCCCACGAGGAGGACCCCGGCGAACCGGCTCCCGCCGCGGGCAGCGCCCTCGCCCGGTGGCGGGAGCGGCACCCGGACGTCACCCGCGCCGTGTCGTGGAGCCTCACGGTCCTCGCCGCCGCCCTGGTGCTCTTCGCGTTCCTGATGCCCGACCAGCTCTCCGAGCTGACCGCCTCCCGCTTCCTCCGCGTCCCGGCGGAGCCGATCCTGCTGGCCGCCCTGCTGCTCGTGCTGCCGCCCAGGCCCCGGCGCGTGGTGGCGGTCCTCAGCGGTGTCCTCCTCGCCCTGCTGGTCGTCCTCAACTGCGTGGACATGGGCTTCTACCAGACGCTGCGACGGCCGTTCTACCTGCTGTTCGACTGGTCCCTGTTCGCCGACGGGCTGTCGTTCCTGAAGGACACGGCCGGGGCAACGACCGCGTACGGCACCCTGGCCGGAGCCCTGCTCGCCGTCCTCGCGCTGGTCGTGCTGATGCCGCTGGCGATCGTGCGGCTCTCCAAGCTGATGGTGCGGCACTCCTCGGTGGCACGCCGCAGCACCCTGGTGGCCGGCGTGGTCTGGATGACGTGCGCGACGCTCGGCCTCCAGGTCTCCGGGCTGAGCATGGCCGCCAAGGACGCCGGGCAGCGGCTCCGGGGCCAGGTCGCCATGGTGCAGCAGGGACTGGCCGACCAGAAGGTGTTCGCCAAGGAGGTGGCCGACGACCGCTTCGCGAAGGTGCCGTCGGACCAGTTGCTGTCCGGACTGCGCGGCAAGGACGTCATCTTCACGTTCATCGAGAGCTACGGCCGCGACGCGGTCGAGAACCCGGCGATGGCGCCGGACGTCGACGCGGTGCTCGGCAAGGGCACCCGGCAGCTCGCCGACGCGGGCTTCTCCGCCCGCAGCGGCTGGCTGACCTCGCCCGTCACCGGCGGGGGAAGCTGGCTCGCCCACACCACCTTCCTGTCCGGGCTGTGGGTCCCGGACCAGCAGCGCTACCGCTACGTCAGCTCCAGCGACCGGATGACCCTGACCAGCGCCTTCAAGCGCACCGGCGACTTCCGGACGGTCGGCATGATGCCCGGCGTCACGCGGGCCTGGCCGGAGAGCAAGTTCTTCGGCCTGGACCACGTCCACGACTCACGCACCATGGGCTACCAGGGGCCCAAGTTCGGCTGGTCGCCGGTGCCCGACCAGTACACGCTGTCGGCGTTCGAGCGCCTGGAGCACGGGAAGGCGTCGAACCAGCCGATGATGTCGGAGGTCATCCTGACCTCCAGCCACAACCCGTGGGCCCCGCTCCCCCGCACGATCGGCTGGGACCAGGTCGGCGACGGCTCGGTCTACGACACCATCGTGAAGGAGGGCAAGGACCGCAAGGAGGTCTGGAAGGACCCCCGGCAGGTGCGGCAGGAGTACGGCAAGGCCATCCAGTACTCGCTGACCAACCTCATCGACTTCGTGACGAAGTACGGCAACGAGAACACCGTGCTGGTCTTCCTCGGCGACCACCAGCCGGTGTCGACGGTCGTCGGCCTCAACGCCAGCCGCGACGTTCCGGTCGCGATCGTCGCCCACGACCCGAAGGTGCTGGACCAGGTATCCGGCTGGGGCTGGAGCGACGGGCTGCAGCCCGAACACGACGCGCCCGTCTGGCGGATGGACACCTTCCGCGACCGCTTCCTGACCGCGTTCAGCTCCCCGCAGCCGTAGGGCCTTTCCCCGTCGCCCCCCGTACCGCCGGGGGGGGGCGACGGGACCTGCGGGAAGGGGCCGGGAAAACCGGCTGCCCCACGATCACGGGACCTGATAGCGTCACCGTGCAGTGACGACCGAGGAGGTGAGACCCATCAACGCTGTAACAGGCCGGGTACTCCCCTCCCGCACGGCTGCGCGGACCCTCTGACGCAGGTGTCCCCGGGAGTGCCCGAAGGCATCCCGAAAGGCATCAAGTCATGCGCTTCCTCTCGGAGACGACCGCGAACGGCGTCTCGGAACACCTCTTCGTCCTCGGCGACATCACCGGCGTGCTCTGGTCCCCCGCCGACACCCCCGCCGACGCGGACGGCGACCGCCCGCTGATCCTGCTGGCCCACGGCGGCGGCAGGGACAAGAAGGCCCCGGGCCTCCTGGCCCGCGCCCACCACCATGTGACGACCGGAGGCTTCGCGGTCGCCGCCATCGACGCGCCCGGGCACGGCGACCGCCCGCGGACCGCCGCCGACGAGGCCGCCGCGGTACGCATCAGGGAGGCGATGGCCTCGGGCGGGCCCGTCGCCCCGCTCATCGCGGCCCACAACGCGGCGCTGGCCACCCGCGCCGTCCCGGAGTGGCGCACCACCCTGGACGCCCTGCAGGCCCACGGCCGGGTCGGCCCGGACGTCCCCGTCGGGTTCTGGGGCGTGTCGCTGGGCACCGCCGTCGGCGTACCGCTCGTGGCCGCCGAACCCCGGATCACCGCCGCCGTGTTCGGGCTGCTCGGTCACGAGTCCCTGACCGAGACGGCGGCCCGGATCACCGTCCCGGTCCGCTTCCTCCTGCAGTGGGACGACGAGCTGGTCCCGCGGTCGTCGTCCCTCGCCCTCTTCGACGCCTTCGCCTCCCGCGACAAGACGCTCCGCGCCAACCCGGGCCGGCACATGGAACTGCCGACGTCCGAGGTGGAGAGCGAACAGCGCTTCTTCGCCCGCCGTCTGGTCCGGGACCACCCCGCCGCGCGACAGGCACAGCACTGACCCTCCGGGCGCCCCGGTACCGCGCTTCCCTCACCACCGCAGAAAAGGATCTCCGCCATGCCCGTTTTCCCCTCGTACGACGGCACCCAGCTCGCCTACCACGTCCTCGGCTCGGGCCGCCCGCTGGTCTGCCTGCCCGGCGGGCCGCAGGACTCCGTGTACCTCGGTGACCTCGGCGGCCTGTCCGCGCACCGGCAGCTGATCAGGCTGGACCTGCGGGGCACCGGTCTGTCCGGGATGCCGCGGGACATCGCCTCCTGCCGTTGCGACCGGCTCGTCGACGACGTCGAGGCCCTGCGCGAGCACCTCGGCCTCGACCGGATGGACGTGCTCGCGCACAGTGCGGGGGCCAACCTCGCCGCGCGGTACGCGGGCCGCCATCCGGACCGGGTCGGCAGCCTCGTCCTCGTCACGCCGAGCGTCCGGGCCGTCGGCCTCCCCATCACGGGCGGCCTCCGGCGCGAGACGGCCCTGCTGCGCCGGGACGAGCCGTGGTTCCCGGAGGCGTTCGCGGCCCTGGAGGCGATCGTGGCGGGCGAGGCCACCGCCGAGCGGTGGCAGGCCGTCGCGCCGTTCTCCTACGGCCGCTGGGACGAGCCGGCGCGGGCCCACCAGGCGGCGGAACGGGAGCAGATGAGCGACGAGGTCGTGTCCGCCTTCGGCGCCGAGGGCGCCTTCGACCCGGACGGCACCCGTGCCGCGCTCGCCGGGCTGGCGTCACCGGTCCTCCTGCTGGCCGGGCAGGTCGACCTCGGGGCGCCCCCGGCCACGGTCGCCGAGTTCGCCGCGCTGTTCCCGGACGCCGGGCTCGTCGTCCAGCCCGGGGCCGGGCACTTCCCCTGGCTCGACGACGCCGGCCGCTTCGTGACGTCCGTCGCGGGGTTCCTGCGAGGTGAGGCCGTGCTCAGCGCCTCATGACGTCCGGCGCCGGCGGGACGCCGACCGCAGGGCGCGGGCCAGGACCGGCGGGACGAGGTCCTTGGCCAGGCGGCGGGCGGCGGAAGCCCGTTCCGCGAACGGGGACGGGTACCCGTGGAGCGGCTCGTGGCGGGAGAGCGGCAGAGCCGGGGAATTCGCCTTCGTGCCCCTGATGCGGATCAGGGGCACTCCCGCCACCTGGTCCACGGCGTGCCACAGGTCCTGGCGCGTCCCCAGCCACCGCAGCAGCTCCTCGCGGACCAGGTCCGGATCCCCCCAGGTGCCGTAGAGCTTGGTGCTCGTGACCACGACGGGCCTGAGCCCGACCGTCGCCACCGCCGCCCACACGGCGGCGGCGACACCCGGGCAGTGCTCGCTCCGGAAGTCGTCGAAGGCCGCGATGCCCTCCGGGACGAGCAGCTCGCGCGCGGCCGCGATGTCGCCGGAGACGTGCTCGTACAGATGCGAGGCGTCGACGTGCACGAACCGGCAACTGCGGGCGCCGACGTGCGAGGTGATCACCGAGGTCGGGCCCTGCACCATGATGGGGAGCCGGTCGTGGAACGACAGGTAATTGGCCTCGAAAGCACGCCGTGTGAGTGTCGCGTACGCCTTGTTCATCTCGGCGCTGTTGGGATCGTCCACGGCCGGCGAATCCCACAGGTCACACACGGTGAACCGCTCCCCCTCGCGGAGGTAGCGGCCCATGAAGATGGCGCTCTTCCCCATATAGGCGCCGAGTTCCAGCAGGTCACCCGGGCGTTCCCGGTCGTTCTGCCGCCGCAGGAACCAGTCGAAGAGCAATTGGTCCACCGGCCAGAACCAGCCTTCGACGTCCGCGAACCGCTGCGGCCGGGGAATTCCGTCCGCGGTTTCTCCCGAATGTGGCATGAACTGCTCCCTGGAGAGGTGCTCCGCCGAACCGATCGTGAGGATATCGATCTCCCGCCGGTATCGTGGGACGCCGCCTCGCGCCGCGTTCCTGCCGCCGCCCTGCTCGCCGTCGGATATTCCTTGACCTCAAGGCCGGTCGAGGTTCTACGGTCCTTCCATGAGCATGGAGACCACCGCCTGGACCCAACTGCACAGCGTCATGAACGCCACGCAGGACCGACGCCCCCTGGCCCGCTACACCCTGCGCCGTGTCGGCGCCTTCGCCCGGCCGCACCGACGCCGCATCACCCAGTTCGTCCTGCTGAGCATCGTGACCGCGCTGCTCGCCGTGGCGACCCCGGTCCTCGCGGGCTGGATCGTCGAGGCCATCGTCTCCGGCGGCGACCCCGGGCGGGTCACCACGCTGGCCTTGCTGATCGCCGTGATCGCCCTGGCCGAGGCGGGCCTCGGGCTGCTGAACCGCTGGCTGTCCGCGAACCTCGGCGAGGGCCTCATCCTCGACCTGCGCACCGCCGTCTTCGACCACGTCCAGCGCATGCCCGTCGCCTTCTTCACGCGGACCCGCACCGGCGCCCTGGTCAGCCGCCTCAACAACGACGTGATCGGCGCGCAGCGCGCCTTCAGCAACACGCTCTCCGGGGTCGTGGGCAACCTCGTCACCCTCCTGCTGACCCTGGGCGTCATGCTCACCCTGTCCTGGCAGATCACCCTGTTCGCCCTCGTCCTCCTCCCGGTCTTCGTCGTCCCGGCGCGCCGCATGGGCACCCGCATGGCCCGCCTGCAGCGCGAGGCCGCGGCCCACAACGCCGCCATGGGCACCCAGATGACCGAGCGCTTCTCGGCACCCGGCGCCACCCTGGTGAAGCTCTTCGGCCGGCCCGACGACGAGTCGGCCCGCTTCGCCGAACGCGCCCGCCGGGTGCGGGACATCGGCGTACGGACCGCCATGGCGCAGTCGGCGTTCATCACGGCCCTCACCCTCGTCTCCGCCCTCGCGCTGGCGCTCGTCTACGGTCTGGGCGGCCACTTCGCGCTCACCGGCGCCCTCGACGCCGGCTCCGTGGTCACCCTCGCCCTCCTCCTCACCCGCCTCTACGCGCCCCTGACCGCGCTCGCGGGCGCCCGCGTCGACATCATGAGCGCCCTGGTCAGCTTCGAGCGGGTCTTCGAGGTCCTCGACCTGCGGCCCCTCATCACCGACGGCCCCGACGCCCGCCCGGTGCCCTCCGGGCCGGTCTCCGTCGAGTTCGAGGACGTCCGCTTCGGCTACCCGTCCGCCGACAAGGTGTCGCTGGCCTCACTGGAGGAGGTCGCGGTCCTGGACACCCGCGCCGGCGGCGAGGTCCTCCACGGCATCTCCTTCCGCGCCGAACCCGGCCACACCGTCGCGCTCGTCGGCTCGTCCGGCGCCGGGAAGTCGACCATCGCGCAGCTGCTGCCCCGCCTCTACGACGCCGACGGGGGCGCCGTCCGCGTCGGCGGCACCGACGTCCGCGACCTGACGGCCGCCTCCCTGCGCGCCACGGTCGGCATGGTCACCCAGGACGGCCACCTCTTCCACGACACCATCCGCGCCAACCTCCTGCTCGCCCGGCCCGACGCCACCGACGACGACCTGCGCGACGTCCTGCGCCGCGCCCGTCTCGACCGGCTGGTCACCGAGCTCCCCGACGGCCTCGACACCGTCGTCGGCGAACGCGGCTACCGCCTCTCCGGCGGTGAACGCCAGCGCATGACCATCGCCCGGCTGCTGCTGGCCGGCCAGCGCGTGGTCATCCTCGACGAGGCCACGGCCCACCTCGACAGCACCTCCGAGGCCGCCGTCCAGGAAGCCCTCGCCGAGGCCCTCGCCGACCGCACCGCCGTCGTCATCGCCCACCGCCTCTCCACGGTGCGCGCCGCCGACCTCATCCTCGTCGTGGAGGACGGCCGCATCCTGGAACGCGGCACCCACACCGAACTCCTGACGGCGGACGGCCGGTACGCGGAGCTGTACCGGACGCAGTTCCGCGAGGAGGGCCTCCTCCCGGGCACCGTCCGCTGACCCGCGGCGGACGAACCCGCTTCGACCCCCGGCGCTACCGGGTCCGAGGCGCCTGGGATTCGAACAGACCGGACGTTGCCGCAGGGCCCGGGATGTTGACGTGGGGCGTCAGATCGCGTGCGTTGACGGCTCGTTGTCACACGTCGGCGGGCTGTCCGGTCTCCGTAGGTGCAGGCCGTATGACAGTGCGGTCTGCGCCGGTACGGGTTGACCACCCGTGCCGGCGGTGGCCATCGGCCCGGCGTGAAACGGGCCCGGCGCACCCGAAGCGCCCGTCCCAGCGGTGGAGGCGGGCGCTTCGCGCACGTCAGAACGCCCGCCCCCGGAAGGTTGGGGGCGGGCGTTCGCTCGGAGCCGTCGCGCGACGGCGGCCGCCACGGCTTGGTCCGTCCGGCGCGGACGCCGACGACACCGATGACCGTCAGGCCGGTGACCACGCCGAGGACGACCAGGGCCGAGGTCCCGATGCCGCTCACTCGCCCCCGCCTGCAGGCTCGCTGTCACGGTCCGGGCGCATCCGCCGCAGGCGCCGGTTGGCCAGGCAGGCCCGGCCGCGCCGGAACACCAGGTCGGGCGATCACCCGGTCGGCTACCAAATGTGCGACTCACGCTACGCAGAGCGATTCTTGCTGTGGGCTCGCTGCTGTCTCCGACAGCTCTTCTCTCCTGGTGGGCGGCGTCTGCCGCGCGTCGCGGGCCCCCTTGCTGGAGGTGACGTGTTGTCCCGAATAGCCGCGTCTCAGGCGCCCATACGGCGCCGAGACGGTATGCGGATGTGGACGCTTGCCGCAAGCGTGGCCCTGGCGTCCAGTGCTCTGACGGGTGCCGCGTACGCGGGGAGTGCCGACGGTGGTCAGGCCGGCGCCGTGAAGCCCGGCGTTGAGACCGCTCTCGCGGACCCGTGCTTGCTGTTCCCGTTCTTCCCTGGGTATTGCCCCAGCCGCCCGGGGTATCACTGGCACCCGGTGCGCCCCGGGATTCCCGGCCCGCCTGGGCCTCCCGGCCCGCCGGGAGCGCAGGGGCCGAAGGGTGATCCCGGAGGGCCTGGTGTCGCGCCCACTCACGGCCTGGAGGACTTCACCGACGACGGCCAATTCGAGCCGCCCGACGGGGTCACCACGGTCTTCGTCCAGGCATGGGGTGCCGGCGCAGGTGGTTCGGGAAGTGACGTCAACTCTGGATCGGGCGGCGGCGCCGGGGGCTTCGCCTGGTGCGTCCTCGCCGTCCAGGCGGGCACACCGGTCACGGTGGACATCGGCGCAGGAGGAGCAGGCGGGCCCGCGCACACGAGCGGCCAGCCGGGCACATCGAGCACGGTGAACAACGGTCTCGGCGGCGTCGTGGAGGCAAAGGGCGGCCTGGCCGCCCCGGGCAATGCCGGCGGCCTGGGCGGCGGCGCCTCCTGTCCCGGCCAGGGCACGACCCGCGATGGCAACATCGGCGGGGCCGGCGGGACCAGCATTCCGGCCCTGGGGGGCCGTCCGGCAGTGGACGGCGTCATCCAACCGGCACCAGCGTTTGCGGGCATCGGCGGCAGCGGCGGCCCTGGGATCTTCGGGGACGACGGCGCGCGCGGCGGTCCCGGATACGTCGTCATCTGGTGGTAGCCCACGGCCCCCTGCAGGCCGATGTGCGCCGACCGGAGTCCGGTCGGCACGCAGGGCCCCGACCGCGGACGGTCGGGGCCCTGCTCTTGCCGTGCCGCTCGCTACCGCACGTCGACGTAGTCGCCGGTCGCCGAGACGGCCGGGGTGGTGGTCGTTCCGGCGAAGCTGAAGCGCCAGTAGCCGTCGGTAGAGGCGGTGACGGTGGTCTTCAGGGCGCCGGTGGACGACGACTTGACCGTCTTGATCGTCTTGTAGGTGGTGGTGCCCTTCTTGCGGAACTGGATCTTCACCGGCTGGCTGCCGTAGCCCGCGTAGGCCTTCGTGTCCGACTGCCAGTTCGCCTGGGTCAGGGTCCCGGTGACCGTGAGCGTCCTGCCCTTGGCGATCGGCTCGGGAGAGGCGTTCGCCGTGAGCTTGGAGTGGCGCTGCACGAGGACGCTCTTGGCGGCGTGCAGGTCGGTGTGGCTGGTGCCGTCCTTCGACCACGCCCAGGCGGCAACCTTCCAGGTGCCCGCGAGGGAGTTGAGCCCCAGCGTGGAACGCGGCCAGACGTAGGCCACGTGCGTCTCGCAGATCGAGGTGGTGGCGGACTGCGCGGTGCAGGTGGCGGGCCAGGTTCCGAAGAGGACGCCGTCGGGTGCGTCGTACGAGCCGTGGTACAGGAACAGGTCGCCTTCGGCGATGCCGGAGGGGTCGGTGGCGGTGAAGGTCGCCTTGAACTCCTGGAACTCGGCGGTGGTGAGAACCACCGGCTTCCCGCCGTTGACGACCAGATTCGAGATCTTCGTCGTGCCGGCCTGCTCGTCACCCTGGATCCCCGGTCCGCCGAAGGCGCGGATCACGGTGCGCCGGACGCTGCCGCCTTCGTCGTTGACGGCCGTGGCGCGCAGCGAGACGTATGCCGCGGTGGCCGGGACGGCCAGTGTCGCGGTGGTGCCGGTGTCGGTGGGGGTGAGCGGGAGCTGGGTCCAGGTGGTGCCGTCGTCCGTGGAGTACTCCAGGGCGGTGACCGTCGCCGCCGCCTCGGAGCCGCGGGTCGTGGCTGTGACGTCCATGGTCACGGGGGCGGCGCCGGCGGCGTTGCGGGCGTTCAGTCCGGGCACGGCGAAAGAGGTGTCGACCAGGGGCAGCGCGCGGGAGGTGCTGGTGCCCGTGGAGGTGAAGGTCCATTCGTTGCGTACCAGCGTCGACAGGCGAGAGTAACCGTTCCTGCGCGTGACGGTGTGTGTCAGCTGGTAGGTGGCGGTGGTGCTCGGGACGGTGGCGGACAGCCCGGAATACGGCGACAGGCCGTCGGCTGACGCGAGGGTCTGCCCGCCGGAGGTGAGCTGGTAGGAGGACTTCGAGCGGCCGTCGGTGCCGGGGTTGCCTGCCGCGTCGCTCATGGTCGCCGACTCGGTCAGGCTCATCTTCGTGGAGCTGCGGGTGGAGCGGTTGCCTGATGTGCCGGGGCCGAAGGGGGCCGCACCGACGGTGGGTCCGGCCGTGGTGGTGCCGGCGGCCAGGGTGCGGTCGGGCAGCGAAAGTTGGTGCTCGCCGCTGCCGTAGTCGACCAGCCGCGAGTACGAGATGCCCGGGGTGACGTATTCGGTGGTGGTCGCCGCGGTCTTCACCCAGTCGCCGATGAAGACGCCGGTCCACTCGCCGGTCTGCGGCACGGTTTCCAGGAGCCCCCGCATGGCGACGCCCTGGGCACGGATCGGGGTGGTGGCCTTGGCGAGACCCGCCTGGCTCACCGACGCGATCGGCGAAGAGGGCACGGTCTTGTTGAAGGAGTGCAGCAGGTCGTACCGGTACGGACTGGGAGCGGAGGCGGAGGACCCCTTCTTGGTCAGCACCTCATGGATGCGCAGGGACGCCCCGGTGACCGAGAAGGGCGTGGTGTAGACCTTGCCCATGCCGCCGCCCGCGAAGCCCGCCAGGTTGCCGCCGGGGACCGAGATCCATACCGCAGCCGCGGCACGGGCGGCGGTGGTGTCGTCGGTCCTGATGGCCGTCTCCTTGGCCAGCTTCTGGTCGAGTTTCACCGTCAGACCGGAGGTCGTCACGGTGAACGCACGGGTGAGGAGGTAACTGGGCTGCCCGTAGTCGGCATGCAGTGCGACGGCGAAGTAGCTGCCCGGCGCGAGCTTGGCGGTGGCGTCCGGGCCGTAGCCGTCGTCGTTCACCGGTACCGCGGCCCAGTTGGAACGGTTCCACAGAGCGATCGACTTGGTCGTGACGTTCGCGTTGGTGATGGAGAACTTCACCGAGTACGTCGTCGTCGCCTGGACCGCCGCCACGGGCGCGAGTGACGGCGTCGTACCGACGCGCATTCGCGTCCCGGCGACGGGCCGGTTCCGGCTCACCGGGCGGACGCCGACGGAGCCGTCCGTCGAAGTGATGGCGTACTGCCCCGCGCCTTGCCCGTTTCGCTGCGCGATGTCGAGATACCTGCCGCCGACCAGGTCCACACGCTCCCCGGTCGCCAGCCGGGCGGTGTCCCGGGCGTCCTTCATCTGCGCGACCGCCCCGACCACGCCACGGCCCCGCGCGGATTCGGACCCCGCCGCCGACTCGGCGCCGACGCCGACGCCCGAGACGACCAGCGCCGATGCCATGGCCGCGGCGCCCGCCAGCGCCGTCAGCCTCACCACGCGGAGTGTCCGGCGTCTTCTGCGACCCGTTTTCACGGTAGGCGACATCTGTGTCCTCCCCCTGTGACCCCTCGAGCTCGTCGTGACGCGAACCCGTCGGCGGACACCCTAAGTCCGCACAGTCAAGGAACCCACGTCGGGGGCCTGTTGAAAAGCGGCTGTCTCCCGCCGGAAACGTTGCGCACCTCACTCCGGACCGCTGGGACTCGACAAGAGGCCAGTGGACCTTTACCGTGGAGGCAATAAGATTCCAGTGGCCTCTTAAAGGGTCGCCGGACAGGCTCCACGAAAGGGCGGTACAGGGCGTGAACGAAGACACCACCGCGGCAGCGCGTGCGCCACTCGGCGGCTCCGGCATCTCCGTGCGGCCCGTCGGCCTCGGGCTCATGGGGATGTCGCAGTTCTACGGAGCGGCGGACCCGGACGCCTCAGTCGCCACCATCCGGGACGCGATCGAGCTGGGCGTGGAGCTGTTCGACACCTCGGACTACTACGGGGCGAGCAGTGCCACCCCGGGCCGGCCGGTGCCCGGCTTCGGGCACAACGAGGAACTGCTGGGCCGGGCCCTGAAGGGCCGCCGGGACCGGGCGGTCGTGGCGACCAAGTTCTCCGCGCGCCCCACGCCCGAGGGCCGCAGCTTCTTCGACGGCCGCCCCGAGTACGTGAGGGCCGCCTGCGAGGCCAGCCTGAAGCGGCTCGGAACGGACCGGATCGACCTGTACTACTACCACCGGCTGGACCCGGCCGTCCCTGTCGAGGACACCGTGGGCGCCATGGCCGACCTGGTCGTCGAGGGCAAGGTCCGGGGAATCGGCCTGAGCGAGGTCAGTACGGAGATTCTGCGGCGGGCCCACGCCGTCCACCCCGTCTCCGCCCTGCAGAGCGAGTACTCGCTCTGGGAGCGCGGCGTCGAGGCCGAGGTGCTGCCGGAGTGCCGCCGCCTGGGCATCACCCTGGTGCCCTACAGCCCGCTGGGCCGCGGCATGCTCGCCGGAGCCTTCCGCCGCGGGGCCGAGTTCGGCCGCGACGACTTCCGCTCGACGCTGCCCAAGTTCCAGGGCGAGAACTTCGAGCACAACCTGCGGCTGGTCGATGAGCTGGAGCGGTTCGCCGCAGGCGCCGGCGCCACCCCCGGCCAGATCGCCCTCGCCTGGCTGCTGGCCCAGCACCACGACATCGTCCCGATCCCCGGCTCCAAGCGTCCGGACAACGTCCGCGCGAACCTCGCGGCCACCTCGGTCCGGCTCAGCCTCGACGACGTGGCCGGCCTCGGCGCCCTGTTCGACCCCGTGCGGGTCAAGGGCGCCCGCTACGGAGCCCTCAACACCCTCCAGGACGACACCGATAAGTGACGTCCACACCGGACACCGCACGCAGGGGCCCGGCCGAGACCGGCCGGCCCTCTGGGCAAGGAGCACACCTCATGAACTTCGACGACCAATTCGCCGGCCGGACCGCCTTCGTGACGGGCGCGGGCAGCGGCATCGGATCCGACATCGCCCGGCTGCTCACGGCCCGCGGGGCCGCTGTCGCCCTGGTGAGCCGCCAGGAGGAACCCCTGAAGGAGCTCGCCGGTGAGATCACCGCGGCGGGCGGCAGGGCCCTCGTCCTGCCGGCCGACGTCAGCGACGCGCATGCCGTCGAGCGCGCCGTCGCCGAGACCGTCCGCCACTTCGGCGCCCTGCACCTGGCGGTGAACAACGCGGGCACCTCCAGCGTCTTCCACGAAGTCCCCGACCTCCCCGAGGAGGAGTGGAACAAGACCATCGGGATCAACCTCTCCGGCGTCTTCTACGGGATGAAGTACCAGATCCCGGCGATCCGGGAGGCCGGTGGCGGCGCCATCGTCAACGTCTCCAGCGTCTTCGCCGACCGAGGCCTGTCCGCCCGCGCCGCCTACAGCGCGAGCAAACACGGCATGCGCGGACTGACCCGCACGGCGGCCTCCGAGTGGGCACGGCACGGTGTCCGCATCAACGAGCTTCAGCCCGGCGTCATCCCGGTGCCTCGCCAGCAGGGCAACCCCGACGAGGTCGCGAAGATCGCCGAGCGCATCCCGGCCCGTCGGCTCGGCACCGGCGTGGAGGTGGCCAAGGCCGTCGCTTTCCTGCTCTCCGACGAGGCCTCCTACGTCACCGGCGCCCACCTCGCGGTCGACGGCGGGTTCCTCGTCTGAACCACGAAGATTCCGAACCCCCTTTCCCTCACCGAGCAACAGAGACAGAGGCACCACCATGAGCAAGACCTGGCTGATCACCGGAAGCTCCCGCGGCCTGGGCCGCGCAACTGCCGAGGCGGTCCTGGCGGCGGGCCACAATCTGGTCGCGACCGCCCGGCGCGTCGAGTCCCTGAACGACCTCGTCGGCGCGTACGGCGAGAAGGTCCGCCCGGTCACCCTTGACGTGACCGACGCCGCCGCCGCACGGCGGGCCGTGCAGGCGGCCGTGGAGACCTTCGGGCGCCTGGACGTCGTCGTGAACAACGCCGGATACGCCGACATGGCCGCCATCGAGGACATCTCCGAGCAGGCCTTCCGTGACCAGATCGACGCCAACCTCTACGGCGTCGTCAACGTCACCCGGGCCGCCCTGCCCGTCATGCGCGAGCAGGGCTCGGGGCACATCGTCCAGATCTCCTCCGTCGGCGGCCGCGTGGGCGGCCCTGGTCTGGGCGCCTACCAGGCGGCCAAGTGGGCGGTCGGCGGCTTCTCCGAAGTCCTGGCCAAGGAGGTGGCCCACCTCGGCATCAAGGTCACCGTCGCCGAGCCGGGCGCCATCCGCACCGACTGGGCGGGTTCCTCGATGACCACCCCGCCGGTCAGCGAGCCCTACAAGCCGGTTGTCGAACCCGCGATCGCCCGCCAGCGGGCGTCGGACGGCAACCAGACCGGCGCCCCCGCACGGATAGCACAGATCCTGCTGTCCATCACGGAGACCGAGGAGCCGCCGCTGCGTCTGCTTCTCGGCAAGGACGCGGTCCGGGTCGGCCGGTTCGTGGCCGAGACCCTCGCCGCCTCCGACGCCAAGTGGCGTGAGGTGAGCGAGTCCGTATGACCCGGGGCATCAGGCCTGCCTCCCCGGTCGGGGCTTAGGCTTACCGCAGGCGGCGCTGAGTGCAGGCCGAGGAAGTTTCCCGGGGAAGTGACAGTGGCAGACGACCGGTCGACGGAATTTCAGCGGGCGCGAAGCGCCGAGCAGCGCGAGATCCGCAAGCAGGCCATCATCGACGCCGCGACACAGCTCCTGGCGGAGATGCCGGTCGGCGAGATCAGCCTGCGCGAGCTGAGCCGGCGGGTCGGGCTTTCGAAGACCAACGTCGTGCGGTACTTCGAGACCAGGGAAGCGGTCTTCTTCGAACTGCTCAACCGGTCCCTGGCGCAGTGGATCGAGGAGCTGCCCGCCGAACTCCCGTCCGCGGGGGCCCACGGTGCCGCCTCACCGGTGGCCGTGACGAACGCCCTGGCCCGGTCCCTGGCCCGCCGGTCCCTGCTGTGCGACCTGCTGAGCGCGCTGGGGTCGGAACTGGAGCGGAACCTCTCCGCCGAGTCCGCGCGCGAGTTCAAGCTTGCGCACGGCAGGTTGTTGGGCACGCTGGCGGATCTGGTGCAGCGCAACATCACCGCCCTGACGCCGACGGCCGCCCGGGAGCTGGTCTCCCTGACCGTCGTGTGCACGGCCGGACTCTGGCCGTTCGCCCACCCCTCGGAGGCGGTCGCCGAGGCCCAGCGGGACCCCGAGCTCGCCGGCACACGGGTCGACTTCGCCGAACGGCTCGGTCGTACCCTGCACGTCGCCGTCACCGGGCTGCTGACCTTGGGCTGACGCCCGCGGCCGGTCCGGGCGGGTCAGACGGCGAGCCGGGTCGCTCCGCCATGGACGGGGAGGTTCCGGCCGCGGACTGACCGCGCGTCGGGACCGGCCAGGTAGTCGAGGACACCGGTGATGCCGACCGGCTCGCCCGGTCCGTCGAACGGCGGCAGCTGACGCCCAGGCACCCCGGCCGCCACGGCACCGCTCGGCATGGGATCGCATCGAGACCGTGGGTCACACCCTTGGATGCACCCCACACACTTTCGTCACCCCCTTAACCGGTGATACGTTCTGATCAGTCTTGGCGCCCCGAGGCTGCCTCGGGGCACCCCTCGAGGTCACGGGGCAGCCCGTCCGTAGACCCACCCCCGCCCTTCTCATCGTGTGATGTGCACATGTGCCGCTGCAGTCAGGCGCACACCTACTTACCGGATGTGAAAGCAATGAAGAAGAAACTCCTGTCCGTGCTCGCGGCCGGTGTGCCGCTGGCCGCGGCGGTCTACCTGCCGACCGCATCGGCGGAGCCCCGCACCCCCGCCTCGGCCACGCCGTTCGACTGCGCCTACACGCCGGTGCAGGCCCCTGCCGGTACCGAAGTGGAGGCCGTGACGACGTTCCGCGACGAGGGCGGCACCATCAAGGGCACCGGCGTCCTCCAAGGCGAGGTCACCGGCGTCCCGGCCTTCTGCAAGGTGACCGTCACCCTCACCCACCCGGGCGAGGGTGACCACGCCAAGGTGACCACCTGGCTGCCCGAGAAAGGCTGGAACGGCCGCTTCCAGGCACTCGGCGGCAGCGCCTACCTCGCCGGGGACAACGGTGTCGGGATGGGCACCGCGGTCAAGAGCGGCTACGCGGCGACCACCACGGACGCCGGCGTCGGTGACGCCCTCGACGTCAGCTGGGCGCTGAACAGCGACGGCGAGGTCAACACCACTCCGCTGGAGAACTTCGCCTCCCGTTCCCAGCACGAGGCGGCAGTCGTCGGCAAGCAGGTCGTCGACGCGGTCTACGGGATGCGCGCCGCCTACTCCTACTTCACCGGCTGCTCCACCGGCGGACGCCAGGGCTACATGGAGGCCCAGCGCCATCCCGACGACTACGACGGCATCCTCGCCGACGCGCCCGCCGTCAACTGGGACGAGTTCGAGGTCGCCACCCTGTGGCCGCAGGTGGTCATGAACAACGAGAAGGCCTACCCGACCAGGTGTGAGTTCGACGCGTTCACCGATGCCGCCGTCAAGGCCTGTGACTCGCTCGACCACGTCAAGGACGGCCTGGTCAACGACCCGGAGCGGTGCGACTTCGATCCTCGCGAGCTGGTCGGCACCAAGGTCGCCTGCGACGGCCGGGAGTTGACCATCACGGCGGCCGACGCGGCCGTGGTGCGCAAGATCTGGGACGGCCCGCGCACCGCCACTGGTGAGAAGCTGTGGTCCGGCGTCCCGATCGGGGCCGACCTGAACGGCCTTGCGGCCACCAACAAGCCGGACGCGAACGGCAACATCACGGGTGCGCCGTTTCCGGTACCCGCCGCGTGGGTCCAGCTCTGGCTGAAGAAGGACCCGGCCTTCGACCTCTCGAAGATCACCTACAGCCAGTTCACCCAGTTGTTCCGGCAGTCCGAGGCCGAGTACGACAAGGTGATCGGCACGGACGACCCCGACCTCTCCGGCTTCCGCGGGTCCGGCGGCAAACTGCTGACCTGGCACGGTCAGGCCGACCAGTTCATCCCCACCCAGGGCACCGTCGAGTACCGCAAGCAGGTCGAGCGGAAGATGGGCGGCCCCAAGCGGGTCGACGACTTCTACCGCCTCTTCCTCGCCCCGGGCACCGACCACTGCGGTCTGAACGGCACCGACGGCTCGGCCGACGGCCTCGCCGCGCTGACCGCCTGGGTCGAGCACGGCAAGGCCCCCAAGACCCTGCCCGCCACCTTGATCAACGCCTCCGGCCGGAGCGTCACCCGAGACCTGTGCAGCTACCCCGGGGTGTCCCGCTACAAGGGCCACGGAGACCCGGACGTCGCTTCCAGCTTCCGGTGCGTCCTCCCGCCCCGGCACTGACACCGTCGCCGACCATCCGACAACCCGAGAAAGGCCGAACACCATGAGGACGCAGACGGCGACTTCCACCACCCGGGCAACAACCGGAGGACGTTCCTCCCTGCTGAGGCTGTACCTGTGCCGCGGCGTCCTGGCTGTGGTGTGGGCCCTGGTGTTCGCCCGCGCCCATGACTCCGTCGACGCCACGGCGATCACGCTGCTGGTCGTCTACCCGCTGATCGACGCGGTGTCGTCGCTGATCGACTACCGCGCCACCCCCGACGGTTCGGAGCGCGGAGTCACAGCGTTCAACGGCGTGTTGAGCACGTTCGCCGCCCTCGCTGTCGGCATCGCCGGAGCGGGCGGCGTGCAGCCGGTGCTCCATGCGTTCGGCGCCTGGGCGGTCATCTCCGGGGCGGCCCAGCTGGTCGTCGGCCTGCGGCGGCGCGGTTCCGAGCTGGGCAACCAGTGGCCGACCCTGATCTCGGGCGGCCTGTCTTTCCTGGTCGGCGTCTTCTACAACATCCAGGCCGTGGGCGACGACCCCTCGCTCGACGTGCTGTCGACGTACGCCACGGGCGGTGGCGTCTTCTTCATCGCACAGGCCGCGCTGCTCGCCTGGAAGACCCGCCGGCTGCGCACCCGAACCGCCTGACGGCCGTACCGCATCCGTCCCCGGCCCGCGCCCCCCGGCGCGGGCCGGGGACGTGGGGCTTGGCGGGCTTTCGCCGGCGTGGTCCTCGGCGGGAGCGGATGGGCGGCATGCCGCGTACCAGGGGTTCCAGTACCTGTCTGTCGTGCGGGTTCATCCCAGGAATGCCGGCTCCCCCCTGATGGCACGAGCTGCGAAATTCCGGAAGCGGTAGCGCTCGTCGTCAGCAACTCACTCAGCGGCCCCTGCGAAGACGCGAGCCGCTTGAGCGGAGGACGGGTGCCCGGCCCGCCGGGATCAACCCCCCGCCCGCCCCCCAGGGTTATACGGGGA
>NZ_JBHWGA010000074.1:0-30532 GCF_042733315.1 Streptomyces sp. NPDC059718 | reverse complement strand
TCGGCCCGCCAGACCGTGCCCATGCCGCCACGGCCTATCCGCTCCACCAGCCGGTATCTCCCGGCCACCAGGCGTCCGAGCTCGGACATCGCGCGATTCTCCTTGGTCATCCGTTGACGGGTCTCCTCGGCCGGCGCCGGGCTCAGGACAGGGCGACGACCCGTGCCTGCGCCGGGCCCGCGTCGAAACGCAGGACGATGTCGTAGAGGTAGGTGTCGCCGGCCCGGGGCCCCAGGGCCGTCCGGGTCCCGGGGCGCAGCAGGCGGGAGACGGTCTCGTGCCGCTCGCCCGGGGCCGAGCCGCTGACGGTGACGAGCCGCAGGGCGGTACGGCCGGTGTTCTCGAGGGTGACGGTGCGGGTCCGCGGGCACGCAGTGGCCCGGGTGCCCGCGGAACCGCACCGGAAGCGCACGTCGCCGAAGTTCGCCAGCCCGCAGGAGACCTCGGTGGCGTAGTCGATGTCCGACGAGCAGACGGCGCCGACCCGCAGACCGGCCGGCGGGGCGGCCTCGACCGCCGCCCCGTGCGCGTCGGAACCCCGTGGCTGCACGACGGCGAACACGCCGAGTACGGCGGTGGCGAGTACGGCGGGTACGAGTGCTTTCCGCACCGGGTGCTCCAGGAGGCGGGCGACCCGCGGCGGGCGCCGCCGGACGGCGGATGCCTCCGGGCGGCGGGTCGCCGCGGGTGCTGCGGGATCAGTGACGGATCGCGGATCGGGGGCCGCGGTGAGGACGACGGCGCTTTCCTTCGGAAAGGGCACCGGATTCACGGGATCCGCCCGCTATCCGCGGTCTCCCGTTCCGGCGTAGTGGCGCATGAAATGGGCTTCGGCGACGGCGAGCCGCCGCAGTTCGTCGACGGACACGCTCTCGTCGACGGCGTGGATCTGTGCCTCCGGTTCGCACAACCCGATCAGGAGGATCTCCGCCCGGGGGTAGAGGGAGGCGAGGGTGTTGCACAGGGGGATGCCGCCCCCGAGCCCCGCGATGTTCAGGTCGCGACCGCTGTAGGCCGTGCGCATGGCCTCGGCCATGGCGGTGTAGGCGGGGCTCGAGGTGTCGGCCAGGAACGGCTCGCCCTGGGCGACCTGCTCCACCGACACCCGCGCGCCCCACGGGGTGTGCTTCTCGATGTGGGCGGTCAGCAGCTCCGTGGCCTGCGCGGCGTCCACGCCCGGGGGGATGCGCAGGCTGACCGCCGCCCGCGCGCTCGCGTGGACGGAAGGGGTGGCGCCCACGACGGGAGGACAGTCGATGCCCATCACGCTGAGGGACGGCCGTGCCCAGAGACGGTCCGCGACGGAGCCGGTGCCGACGAGGTCCACCCCGTCCAGCACCCCGCCGTCCACGCGGAAATCGGCCTCGGGGTAGACCAGTCCACGCCATGCGCCGTCGGTCTCCAGGCCCTCGACCCGGGGCGATCCGTCGTCGTCCACCAGCGAGCCGAGGATCTTCACGAGCGCGGTGAGCGCGTCGGGCGCGGCCCCGCCGAACTGGCCGGAGTGCAGGTTGCCGCGCAGGGTCTCGACGCCGATCCGGAGCATCGTGATGCCGCGCAGCGACGCGGTGACGGTCGGCGTCCCGAGGCGGAAGTTCCCGGCGTCCCCGATGAGGATCACGTCGGCGTCGAGCAGTTCGGGGTGGGCCCGCGCGTACCGTTCCAGGCCGCCCGTCGCCTGCTCCTCGGAGCCCTCCACGATCACCTTGACGTTCAGCGGCACGCCGCCGTGCGCCTTGAGCGCGCGCAGGGCCAGGAGGTGCATGACCACGGCGCCCTTACAGTCCGCGGTGCCGCGTCCGTACCACCGTCCGTCGCGCTCGGTCAGCTCGAACGGCGGGGTGTGCCAGGCCTGTTCGTCCGGGGCCGGCTGGACGTCGTAGTGCGCGTACAACAGGATCGTGGGAGCCCCCGACGGCCCCGCGAGGCGACCGTGGACGGACTGGTGGCCGTCGGGCATGTCGAGGATGCGTACGTCGTCGAATCCTTCGTCCCGCAGGGCGCCGGCCACCCAGGCGGCGGCCTTGCGGCATTCCTCGGGGGGTGAGACGGCCGGGTCCGCGACCGACCTGAACGCGACGAGTTCCGCGAGCTCGTCCCGCGCTGCCGGGATCAGCGAGGCGACGGTGTCGGCGAGGGGATCGGTGGACAACGGGAACTCCTTGGCGTGCGGGGAAGGGAGCGCCGATCGCCGGAGGAGGGAAAACGCCTCACCGTCACGGGAATTCGACAACCCCCTCGACCTTAATCGCGTCGCGATGGCCGGGAATAGAAGGTGAGTGCCATGTTCGGTGGCGCCGAATACCGGAGGAAAACACGCGGTCCGGCCGGAGACCTACGGAGGCGCTGGTGGCAGAACGCCGCCAGCGAGGAGGGCCGGGGCCCTGCGCCGGGGGTTCCCTTCGTCGTCCCACTGCAGCAGGAACAGCAGCGGAATGGTGACCTGCCGGGCCGCCTCCTCGCGCTGGGCGCGGGGCACGTAACCCCCGGCGAAGAAACCGGCGGCCGCGATGCGCGGCTCGGCCGCCGCCGGCCGGATGCCGACGGCGGTCCACCCCGAGTACCCGACCGGGCCGCCGATCTCGGGCAGCGGAAGGAGGGCGTCCAGGGTGGTCCGCCAGTCCGGGACCGCCTTGTCGACCAGGGGGCCGACGAAGGACTCGAAGATCTCATCGACCGGCTCGCCGGCCTGCATCGACCGGCTCGCCGGCCTGCATCGACCGGCTCGCCGGCCTGCATCGCCCGGCGGAGGTCGGCGCGGGCCTGCTCGTCGGCGGCGGAAAAGCAGCAGCGGTCGCCGTGGTCCGCCAACGGGTTTTTCACCCTCGCCGGACCCGCACGGACCCGCCCGGCCCCGGGCGGTGCCGCTGGGAAAACCGCGAGGGGGATCCGGACGAATCCGGATCCCCCTCGCGGGTGCCATCGGGTGTCGACCGCCCGAGATCAGCTGCAGCCGCTGGTGGAGCCGCAGCCCTCGCAGAGGTAGCAGCTGCCCGCGCGGCGCATCTTCGTACCGCAGGAGAAGCAGAGCGGGGCGTCGGCGTTGAGGCCGAGCTGGATCTCCAGCAGCTCCGTGGAGTTGTGCGCGGTCTTCGGCGCCGGGGTCACCGCGACGGCCTCGGGCTTGGCCGTGACGGCCGGCTTGGGCACCTCGGTCTGGCGCGGGGCGGACTGCGCCAGGCCCTCGACGTCGACCTCCTCGGCGGCGGGCTCGTACGAGCCCGTGTCGAGGTGGCGCTGGCGCTCCTCGGCGGAGTGGATGCCGAGGGCGGAGCGGGTCTCGAAGGGCAGGAAGTCCAGCGCCAGGCGGCGGAAGATGTAGTCGACGATCGACTGCGCCATCCGCACGTCCGGGTCGTCCGTGAGACCGGCCGGCTCGAAGCGCATGTTGGTGAACTTCGAGACGTAGGTCTCCAGCGGCACGCCGTACTGCAGGCCGACCGAGACGGCGATGGAGAAGGCGTCCATCATGCCCGCGAGGGTCGAGCCCTGCTTGGACATCTTCAGGAAGACCTCGCCCAGACCGTCGTCCGGGTAGGAGTTGGCGGTCATGTAGCCCTCGGCGCCACCCACCGTGAAGGAGGTGGTGATCCCCGGACGGCCCTTGGGGAGCCGGCGGCGGACCGGGCGGTACTCGACGACCTTCTCGACCGCGGCGGGGGCGGGGGCCTCCACCGTCCCGGCCTTCTTCTCGTCCGCCTTCTTCTTGGCGGAGAGCGGCTGGCCGACCTTGCAGTTGTCGCGGTAGATCGCGAGCGCCTTCAGGCCGAGCTTCCAGCCCTCGTAGTAGATCTCCTCGATCTCCTCGACGGTCGCCGACTCCGGCATGTTGACCGTCTTGGAGATGGCGCCGGACAGGAACGGCTGGGTCGCGGCCATCATCCGGACGTGCCCCATCGGCGCGATGGAGCGCTCGCCCATGGCGCAGTCGAAGACCTCGTAGTGCTCGGGCTTCAGGCCGGGCGCGTCGATGACGCTGCCGTGCTCGGAGATGTGGGCGACGACCGCCTCGATCTGCTCCTGCTGGTAGCCCAGGCGGTGCAGGGCCTGCGGGACCGTGTTGTTCACGATCTGCATGGAGCCGCCGCCGACCAGCTTCTTGAACTTGACCAGGGCGAGGTCCGGCTCGATCCCGGTGGTGTCGCAGTCCATCATCAGGCCGATGGTGCCGGTCGGGGCGAGCAGGGAGGCCTGCGCGTTGCGGAATCCGTTCTTCTCGCCGAGGCGCAGGACGTCCTGCCAGGCCTCGGTGGCCGCGGCCCAGACCGGGGAGTCCAGGTCGTCCATCCGCGTGGCGACCGCGTTGGCGTCGGAGTGCTGCTTCATGACGCGCTTGTGGGCGGTGGCGTTGCGGGCGTAGCCGTCGTACGGGCCGACGACCTCGGCGAGCTCCGCGGAGCGCTTGTACGAGGTGCCGGTCATCAGGGAGGTGATGGCACCGGCCAGCGCGCGGCCGCCCTCGGAGTCGTAGGCGTGGCCGGTCGCCATGAGCAGCGCGCCGAGGTTGGCGTAGCCGACGCCCAGCTGGCGGAAGGCGCGGGTGGTCTCGCCGATCTTCTGCGTCGGGAAGTCCGCGAAGGAGATGGAGATGTCCATCGCGGTGATGACGAGCTCGACGACCTTGGCGAAGCGCACGGCGTCGAAGCGCTGGGTGCCCTTGCCGTCGTCGTCGAGGAACTTCATCAGGTTGAGCGAGGCGAGGTTGCAGGACGAGTTGTCCAGGTGCATGTACTCGCTGCAGGGGTTGGACGCGGTGATGCGGCCGGTCTCCGGCGTGGTGTGCCAGTGGTTGATGACGTCGTCGTACTGGATGCCGGGGTCGGCGCAGGCCCAGGCGGCCTCCGCCAGCTTGCGGAACAGCGCCTTGGCGTCGATCTCCTCGATGACCTCGCCGGTCATCCGGGCGCGCAGGCCGAACTTCTCGCCGTTCTCGTACGCCTTCATGAACTCTTCGTTCACACGGACGGAGTTGTTGGCGTTCTGGTACTGGACGGACGCGATGTCGTCGCCGCCCAGGTCCATGTCGAAGCCCGCGTCGCGCAGGGCGCGGATCTTCTCCTCCTCCTTCACCTTGGTCTCGATGAAGGCCTCGACGTCGGGGTGGTCGACGTCCAGGACGACCATCTTGGCCGCGCGGCGGGTGGCGCCGCCGGACTTGATGGTGCCGGCGGAGGCGTCCGCGCCGCGCATGAAGGAGACCGGGCCGGAGGCGTTGCCGCCGGAGGAGAGCAGCTCCTTGGAGGAGCGGATGCGGGAGAGGTTCAGGCCCGCGCCGGAACCGCCCTTGAAGATCATCCCCTCTTCCTTGTACCAGTCGAGGATGGACTCCATGGAGTCGTCGACCGAGAGGATGAAGCACGCCGAGACCTGCTGCGGCTGGGCGGTGCCGACGTTGAACCAGACCGGGGAGTTGAAGCTGAAGACCTGGTGGAGCAGGGCCCAGGTGAGCTCGTGCTCGAAGATCTCCGCATCGGCGGGCGACGCGAAGTAGCCGTGGTCCTCGCCGGCCTTGCGGTACGTCGTGACCACGCGGTCGATCAGCTGGCGGAGGCTGCTCTCGCGCTGCGGGGAGCCGACGGCGCCGCGGAAGTACTTGCTGGTGACGATGTTGACCGCGTTCACCGACCAGAAGTCGGGGAACTCCACGCCGCGCTGCTCGAAGTTGATCGAGCCGTCGCGCCAGTTGGTCATGACGACGTCACGGCGTTCCCAGACCACCTCGTCGTAGGGGTGCGTCCCCGGGGTGGTGTGGATGCGCTCGATGCGCAGGCCCTTGGCGGCGGGGGCCGCCGCGGCCGCCTTGCCGGCCTTGGCTCGGGAGCTCCGTGCCGGGCCGCTCGTCGTCTCTGTCATGTGCCGCCTCCCATTACAGGCATTACAGGTAAAACGCCCTGAAGCGCCGCGGTCTTCCCGCGTCTGTGTCTCTCACGGCCGGTGCACCCCCCGGGTGCCCGGCAAGTCTCGTACCGGTGTGCCGCCGCTACTCTGCGGCGACGGCGGCGGTCGGGACGGCTCCGTCCCGGTCCCGCCCACCGGTGTCGTCCGGTGGCCCCTGGTCGCGCAGCTCGGCGATCGCCGTCTCGAAGTCCTCGAGCGAGTCGAAGGCCCGGTAGACGGAGGCGAAGCGGAGGTAGGCGACCAGGTCCAGGTCCTTCAGCGGGCCGAGTATGGCCAGTCCGACGTCGTGGGTCGACAGCTCGGCGCTGCCCGTGGCGCGTACCGCCTCCTCGACGCGCTGCCCGAGCTGGGCGAGGGCGTCCTCGGTGACGGGCCGGCCCTGGCAGGCCTTGCGGACTCCGGCGATGACCTTGTTACGACTGAAGGGTTCGGTGACCCCGCTGCGCTTGATCACCATCAGCGAGGCCGTCTCCACGGTGGTGAAGCGGCGGCCGCAGTCGGGGCACTGCCGGCGACGGCGGATCGAGGTGCCGTCGTCGGTGGTCCGGCTGTCGACGACGCGGCTGTCGGGGTGTCGGCAGAAGGGGCAGTGCATCGTTTCCCTCTCCCTCCCTCACCCACGGTGAGCGCACGACTTCTGAGCCCGAGGGGCCGGTCACGGCCCCGCGAAGCAGCCACAAGCATAGGCGATCCGGGAGGGCTTGATGACCCGGGACCACTACTTGTGGGGGCTGGACCCCATCCAACCACTAGATCTGGTGGCGTGGTGGCCATATGCGCCCATCGCGCGGACCGCGTGTCGCGGCCCGTCGACGGGACGGGAGCCTACGCGACGCGCGGCCTCCCGGGAGAGCCGGGGCGCGGGTGACACACTGGGTGTACGGATCGTCACGGCTCGCGCATCATGGAACCGGGCGGGCGGACGGGGGCGACACCGCAATACCGGCTCGGGGAAACGCCGTTCGGATCCCGAATGCGGGATGAATTCGAAATCATATTCGATCAATACCATCTACACCTTGATCGCGTCACTGGATCCGCACAAATTCACTCGAACGTGTGTTTGGCGCAACCTTTCGAAAGCAACTACCGTTGTCCTACTAGGGAGAACATCTCGAGAGGGGCCGCCGTGACCACCACCGCCGACAGCGCCACATTGACCGCCCATGACCGCCCCCAGGACCGGCTACGCCCGATGGAAGCGATGAACGACGAGACGCCAAAGCCCGCGCGAGCGCTACCCGGACGACCTCCAGGAATCCGGGCGGACAGTTCCGGACTCACCGACCGCCAAAGGCGCGTCATCGAGGTGATCCGGGATTCCGTCCAGCGGCGCGGATACCCGCCGTCCATGCGCGAGATCGGCCAGGCCGTCGGGCTGTCGAGCACCTCGTCGGTCGCCCATCAGCTCATGGCGCTGGAGCGCAAGGGCTTCCTCCGGCGTGACCCGCACCGGCCCCGCGCGTACGAGGTGCGGGCCTCCGACTCCGCGCAGGCGCAGCCCACGGACACCGCGGGCAAGCCGTCCGCGTCGTACGTCCCCCTGGTGGGCCGGATCGCCGCCGGTGGCCCGATCCTCGCCGAGGAGTCCGTGGAGGACGTGTTCCCGCTCCCCCGCCAGCTGGTGGGCGACGGCGAGCTGTTCGTCCTGAAGGTCGTCGGCGACTCGATGATCGAGGCCGCCATCTGCGACGGCGACTGGGTGACCGTGCGCCGTCAGCCGGTCGCGGAGAACGGCGACATCGTCGCGGCGATGATCGAGGGAGAGGCCACGGTCAAGCGCTTCAAGCGCGAGGACGGGCATGTGTGGCTGATGCCGCACAACGCCGCGTACCAGCCCATCGCCGGTGACGAGGCGACCATCCTCGGCAAGGTGGTGGCGGTGCTGCGCCGGGTCTGAGCCAAGGACCCGCCCGTGACCGGGCCCCGGAACCTCTGCGCCGGTTCCGGGGCCCCGTTGTGTGCCGGGGCTGCCGTCCTGCTCTGCCGGGGGTGCCTGAGGGCGTCACTCGGCCGCCGAGGCGGCGGCGTCGATGGCGGCCAGCGAACGGCGGACCTGGTTGCGGTCGGTCGTCTGCCAGAAGTCCGGCATCGAGGCCTTGATGAAGCCGCCGTAGCGGGCCGTCACCAGCCGGGGGTCGAGGACGGCGACGACCCCCCGGTCCCCGGAGGCCCGCACCAGCCGGCCGGCGCCCTGCGCCATGAGCAGGGCCGCGTGCGTGGCGGCGACCGCCATGAAACCGTTGCCGCCCCTGTCCTCCACCGCCTTCTGGCGCGCGCTCATCAGCGGGTCGTCCGGGCGGGGGAACGGGATCCGGTCCATGACGACCAACTGGCAGTTCGGCCCGGGCACGTCCACGCCCTGCCAGAGCGAGAGGGTGCCGAACAGGCACGTGCGGGCGTCCGAGGCGAAGCGGCGGATCAGCTCGCCCAGGGTCTCCTCGCCCTGCAGCAGGACCGGGTGGTCGATGCGGCCGCGCAGCGCCTCCGCGGCGCCCTGGGCCGCACGCATGGACGAGAACAGCCCGAGCGTACGGCCGCCCGCGGCCTCGATCAGCTCCGCGAGCTCGTCCAGCATGTCCTCGCGGCCGCTGTCCCGGCCGGGCTGCGACAGATGACGGGCGACGTAGAGGATGCCCTGCCGGGGGTAGTCGAAGGGCGAGCCGACGTCGACGCCCTTCCACACCGGCGGCTCCTCCTCGCCCTCGGCGGCCACGGTGCCCTCCGGGGCCAGCCCGAGCGAGGCCGCGACCCCGTTGAAGTCGCCGCCGAGCCGCAGTGTGGCCGAGGTCAGGACGACGGAGCGCTCGGTGAACAGCTTCTCCCGCAGCAGTCCGGAGACGCTGAGCGGGGCGACCCGCAACGAGGCGCCGAAGCGGTCGTGGCGCTCGTACCAGACGACGTCGTACTCGGAGCCGTCCACGATGCGCTCGGCGACCTCGTGGACGTTCTCCGTGGCGGCGAGGGCCATCTTCCGCACGGCGTCCTCGTCCTGCACGGAGCGGTCACGGGTCTCGCCGAGCGAGGTGATGACCTGGCGGCAGGCGTCGCGCAGCGCCATGAGGGCGTAGCGCAGATCCTCGGGCAGCTCCTCCAGACGCCCGGGGAGGGCCAGCTCCATGAGCCGCTCGAAGCCCTCCGACGCGCTCATCAGGGCGTCCGCGGCCTTCTCGTTGACCAGCTTGGCGGCAAGCTTCACCGTCCGGTTGACCCTGCCGGGGGTGAGCTCGCCCGTGGCGACCCCGGTGACGCGCGAGACCAGTTCATGGGCCTCGTCGACGACGAGCACCTCGTGGCCGGGCAGGACGGGCGCGCCCTCCAGGGCGTCGATGGCCAGCAGCGCGTGGTTGGTGACCACGACGTCGGCGAGCTTGGCGCGCTCGCGCGCCGCCTCCGCGAAGCACTCGGCGCCGTACGCGCAGCGCGAGGCGCCCAGGCACTCGCGGGAGGTCACCGAGACCTGCTGCCAGGCGCGGTCGGAGACGCCGGGGGTCAGGTCGTCGCGGTCGCCGCTCTCCGTCTCGTCCGACCAGTCGCGCAGCCGGAGCAGGTCCTGGCCGAGCTTGCTGGTCGGCGCCGCGGCCTCGAACTGGTCGAAGAGCCCGTCGCCCTCGTCCTGCGGCACGCCCTCGTGGAGCCGGTGCAGGCACAGGTAGTTGGAGCGGCCCTTGAGCATCGCGAACTGCGGCTCGCGGCGCAGCAGCGGCTGCAGCGCGGTGACGGTGCGCGGCAGGTCGCGCTCGACGAGCTGGCGCTGCAGGGCCAAGGTCGCGGTGGCCACCACGACGCGTTCGCCCTGCGCCAGCGCGGGCACCAGGTAGCCCAGCGACTTGCCGGTTCCGGTACCGGCCTGGACGAGCAGGTGGGAGCCGCTGTCGACGGCTTCGGCGACGGCTTCGGCCATGGTGACCTGGCCGGGGCGCTCCACCCCGCCGACCGCGGTCACGGCGGCGTGGAGGAGGTCGGTGAGGGCGGGCTTCGCGGGCTGTGTCATAGGGCATCCAGCCTACGGGGCGGCACTGACACCTTGGTCGCCACCGAACGTACCGGGGAGCCGCCCGCGGGCGCGGCCGGTCACAGGACGTGACGCAGCGCGCGGTCGCGGACCAGCAGCGCGGCCCGCTTGCCGGGCAGCTCGACCTCCGCGGAGAAGCGGAAGCCCGCGGCGAGGAAGGCGGCCACGGACGGGGTGTTGCGCAGGTCGGGCTCGGCGATCACCCGGGTGCACCGGGGGCGCTGCCGCAGGACGTGGTCGGCGACGGCCCGCAGGAGGGTGCCGCCGAGGCCGCGGGCCCGGTCGGCGACGGGACCGATGAGCAGGTGGATCCCGGTGTCGTGGGGGCGGGCCGGGTAGTAGCGGGCCACCGCGTCGAGGTCGGCGCGGTACACCTCCCAGTAGCTCATGGGTACCCCGTCGAGGACCCCGACGCAGGGCATGCTGCGCCCGTCGCCGTCGAGCTGGGCGCGCAGGTGCCGCTCGGCGACCTCGGGCCGGCCGGCGAGGTCCCAGAACTCCGCGACGGCGGGGTCGTTCATCCAGTGGGTGATGACCGGGAGGTCGCGCTCGGGGCGTACGGGGACGAGCTGGAAGGTGCCCGCGGGGGTGCCGACCGGGCCCCAGTCGGCGACGCCGTCGAGGAGGTCGTCGAGCGGGGCCGGGCCGCCGGCGCGGTCGGCGGCGGTGACGTCCTCGTCGAGGAGGGCGCGGAGCTCGGGGGGCAGTTCCAGGTCGAGGGTGTCGTCGGCGTTCCCGGCACCGGGGTCCCGGGGGCAGGCGGTCGCGGGCGGGCACACGGGGGCGCGGGTGGGGTCGGCGGTCGCCACGGTGGTCGCGGCCTCCTCTCGTCAGGCGGTGAGGGGGTTGGGGACGGTCACGTAGACGGACTGGGTGTCGACGGGGCCGGCCAGCTCGTCCATCCCGTGCAGCCGCGTGAGGAGGTTGGCCTTGCAGCGCAGCCCGGGTTCCTCCAGCAGCCGTGCGGGCAGGCCGGAGCGGCCGGTGCGGGCGGCCTGCTCCAGGAAGCGGCGCAGGGCGGCGAGGAGCACCCGTTCGTCGGCGAGGCGCTGGGAGCCGAGGGCGCCGACCAGGCCGAGGACGTTGTTGACGCCGAGGTAGTAGGCGAAGCGCTCGTCCGCCACGGCGTCGGCCACGAAGGTGTCGCTGCTCCCGCCGGCCCCGGGCAGCAGCGCGGTGAGCCCGGCGCGCGCGGACTCGCGGAAGTAGTAGCCCTGGTTGTCGCGGTGGCGGCCGCCGGCCGGCAAGCCGTGGGCGTCGAGGACGACCAGGGTGTTCTGCTGGTGGGCCTCCAGGGCGATGCCCGCCTCGCCGTCCAGCCACAGCACCGGCCGGACCACGGCGTCCAGGTAGCGCAGGAACCACTCGGTGGCGACGGCCGCCACCGGCCGTCCGGTACGGGAGGCGAGCCGGGCCAGCAGTTCGCCGAGCCGGGACCGCAGGGCGCCCCCGTCCGGTGCGGGGCGCAGGGCCGTGATCCCGGCGAGGCAGTGCACCTCGTCGCCGGGGCCGAAGGGGTTGTGCCGCAGGACGACGTCGAGGCCGGGTACGGGGGCGTCGGTGCCGACGGCCAGCCAGGCGGGGTCGCGGACGATGTCGAACCCGGGGTGCGCGGCGTGCCAGCGCGCGGCGAGGCCGGCCCGCAGCAGCCGGTGCACCTCGACGCCGCGGTGGAGTTCCTTGCGGAGGTTCTCGCGGCGGGAGTTGGTGATCCGCAGGGCGAGCGAGAGCTTGAGCATCGCGGGGGTGCCGTGGCGGAACACCGTGCGCAGCGAGGACGTGGGGTGCCAGGGGTCGCCCGCGGCGCCGAGGTCGTGGAGCAGCCCGGCCTCCAGCAGTGCGCGCACCGCCGGGCGGTGGGCGACCTCGCGGGCCTGCCAGGGGTGGAGCGGCAGGGCCACGGTGCCGGCGGGGAGCCGCCGGGCGAGTTCCGGTCCGGCGAGGGCCGCCAGCAGGTGCTCGGCGGGGACCGGGCGGCCGCGTTCGGTCCAGGCGGAGTCGGTGGCCAGCAGCGAGCGGTGCACGGACAGCCAGTGCAGGGCGAAGGCCCCGCGCGTTTCCGGGGCGTAGACCACGGCCTCGGCCTCGGTGAGTCCTTCCCGGCCCTTGGGCGCGGGGTGGAGCGGGTGGCCCAGGACGAGGGCCTGCTCGGAGTCGAGGAAGGGATGGGTTCCCCGGGGGGCGGCTGGGCGGGCGCGGCGTGCGGAGAGGAAGACGGCGGTCTGGCGTACGGAGTCGGCGACCCGCGCGACGAGGCAGGGACCGTCCGGGCCGGCCGCGGCGGCCTCCCGTGCGAGCAGCGCGGCGAGGGTGACGGCGTCCAGTGGGGCGCCCCCGGCGGCGGGCCGTGGGGCGCCGAGGCGGTGGTGGCCGACGGCCGACCAGTGGAGGACCGGGACGAGGAGTTCCGCGCCGCTCGCGGGCAGCGGCACGCGCAGGGTGCCGCCGTCGGGCTCCGGCGGCAGCCCCGTCTCGCGGACCCAGCAGCGCAGCAGGGCCTCCGTGCCGGCGGCGTCGGCGGCGGCCCACGGATCCGCCTGCTCCAGCGGGTCGGCGCCGGGCGACGGGGTGGACGGTCCGGGCCGCCCGGCGTGGCCCGGCGGTTCGGCCGCGGCGGCGCGCTGCTGGGGGACGGCCGCGGTGGCTTCGTCGCCGGGACGTACGGTCATCGCTTCGCTCCGTGAGGGGTCGGCGCCCGGTGGGATCCGCCCCGGGGCGGGGCCGGCGGGCGCAAGGTCACGCCCGGACGGCCGTCGCCGCGACGAGGGCGTCGGCGAGGCGGTCGAGGACGGCTTCTGACTGTTCTTCGGTGATCGTCAGCGGGGGCAGCAGCCGGATCACGGCGGCGTCGCGGCCGCCGAGTTCGACGATGAGGCCACGCTCGAGGGCGGCCCGACGGACGGCCGCCGCGAGGCGGGGCGCGGTCGGGGGGACGCCCCGGGGGCCGGGGGCGGCGTCCGGGTCGACGAGTTCGACGCCCAGCATGAGGCCGCGGCCGCGGACGTCGCCGACGCAGGGGTGCTCCGCGGCCAGGGCCCGCAGCCGGGCGAGCATCCGGGCACCGAGCTCGGCGGCGCGCTCGGCGAGGCCGTTGCGCCGCACGTAGGCGAGGGTGGCGGTGCCCGCGGCCATGGCGAGCTGGTTGCCGCGGAAGGTGCCCGCGTGGGCGCCGGGCTGCCAGGAGTCGAGTTCCTCGCGGTAGACGATGACGGCGAGCGGGAGGCTGCCGCCGATCGCCTTGGACAGCACCATCACGTCCGGGACGACGCCGCTGTGCTCGACGGCCCAGAAGGTCCCGGTGCGCCCCACGCCGGTCTGCACCTCGTCGGCGATGAGCGGGATGCCGCGGGCCGCGGTGAGGTCGCGCATCCGCCGCATCCAGGCGTCGGGGGCGGGGATGACGCCGCCCTCGCCCTGGACGGGTTCGAGGAGCATGCCCGCGGGGGGCTGGATGCCGCCCTTGGGGTCGTCGAGCAGGTTCTCCGTCAGGCGGGCGGAGAGTTCGGCGCCGTGTTCCCCGCCGACGCCGAACGGGCAGCGGTAGTCGTACGGGTAGGGGAGCCGGGTGATCCGGGCGTCGGCGGCGCAGGCCGCGCCCCGGACGGCGATGTCCCCGGTGGCGGCGAGGGCGGCGGCGGTCATGCCGTGGTAGCCGCCGGAGAAGGCGAGCAGTCCGCCGCGGCCGGTGGCGGTGCGGACGAGCTTGAGGGCGGCCTCGACCGCGTCGGTGCCGGCCGGGCCGCAGAACTGGATGCGTCCGCGGTCGGCGAGTTCGCGCGGCAGGGTCTCGAAGAGCGCGGTGGTGAAGGCGTCCTTGACGGGGGTGGCGAGGTCCAGCACGTGGAGCGGGGCACCGGAGTCGAGGACGGCGCGGATGGCCTCCAGGACGACGGGGTGGTTGTGGCCGAGGGCGAGGGTTCCGGCGCCGGAGAGGCAGTCGAGGTAGCGGCGGCCGTCGGCGCCCTCGACGGTCATGCCGCGGGCGCGCACGGGGACGACGGGCAGCGAGCGGGCGTAGGTGCGGGCGGCGGACTCGCGCGCCGACTGACGCCGCAGGATGCCCTCGGTGTCGTCGAACTCGCCCTCGCGCACCGCCGGTCGGCTCCTGGCGCTCGGCATGGCGGCCACGTGCTCACTCCTCGGTGTCGGCTGCTCCGTCCCCGGAGCTACCAACGACGCACGCGCTTACCGGCAACTGTCTCGGGCCGAGATCCTGGCGAGGAACCGCGGGCGCGGCGCCCGCCGTCCTCCCTTCGAGGGCACGGTGAGGGGTTGCCCTTGAGCGGGCAGACGACATGCTCACAACAGGGGGACCACAACCCATGGCACCGATAAGCCGGTTGGCCGTGGCCGCCGTCGCCGCGGCGCTGCTGGCCGTGACCGCGACCGCCTGCGGCCCGTCCGACGACAACGCCGACGCCAAGCCGAGCCCGACACCCACCGCGACGTCCGGTGACGGCGGCCTCCAACTGCCGACGGCCCTCCCGACCAGCCTCGACGACCTGGACCAGTGGGCCGACGCGCTGAAGAACGGCGGCTGGAAGGACTGGGACAAGGACAAGTGGCTGCGCGACGCGGCCGACTTCATCAACCCCATCATCAAGGACCTCTGGGACGCCGACCGGCTCCGCAACGCCGACGGGACCCCGGACGACGAGCAACGGCCCGACCTGGGGCGGGTGGACGACGGCACCACCGACCGTGAGCCCGCCGCGATCCGGGCGCAGCGCCTTTCGACCCCGTACCACGAGGCCTCCCCGGCGACGGGCAAGCTGCTCTTCGACATGCCCGACGGCCAGGCGGTCTGCTCGGCGACCGTGGTCGGCGACCCGGCCAACCCGGGCCGCAGCAACCTGGTGTGGACGGCGGGGCACTGCGTGCACGCGGGCGCCCAGGGCGGCTGGTACCGCAACATCGTCTTCGTGCCGTCCTTCAACGACACGGGCCTGAGCGGCGCCGCGCTGCGGAGCGCCACCAAGCAGCAGCTCGCCCCGTACGGCACGTGGTGGGCGACGGAGGCGGGGACCTCCCAGCAGTGGATCGACGGGGGCGGGGAGTCCTCGCAGACGAGTTCCGCCTACCCCTACGACTTCGCGGTGCTGAAGGTGACCAACCCGGACTCGGACAAGTCGCTGGAGGAGACGGTCGGGGCGTCGGTGCCGGTCTGGTTCGACGCGCCCACCTCGGCCGGCATCGACTCCATGGACATCCGCGGCTACCCCGCCGCGGCCCCCTTCGACGGCTTCGGATACCAGCAGTACCACTGCTCGGGCGACCCGGTCCGCCTCGCGCTGGACCCGGGGGCGCCGACCATGCACTGGCTCGGCTGCACCATGACGGCGGGCTCCTCCGGCGGCGGCTGGTTCGCCCAGGGGCCCGGCGGAAAGCCGGCCCTGGTCAGCAACACCTCCATCGGCCCGCAGGACAGTCCTCGCTGGCTGGCCGGACCGCACCTGGGCTCCGAGGCCGAGGAGGTCTTCGACGCGATCCGCGGCTGACACCGCCGCCTGACACCAGGGGGGCCCGCACCCCGGCCGGGGTGCGGGCCCTCCTCGTACGTGCGTACCGCCTAGCGGCGCGCGACCAGCGCGAACGGTTCGAGCTCCGCCGCGAGCTCGTCGTGCACCCGCGCCTTGAGCAGGGTGCCCTCGCCGGTGTGCTCCTCGGAGAGCACCTCGCCGTCCGCGTGGACGCGGGCGACGAGCGCACCGCGCGTGTACGGCACCAGGGCCTCGATCTCGACGGCGGGCCTCGGCAGCTCGTCGTCGATCAGGGTGAGCAGCTCCGCGATGCCCCGCCCGGTGCGGGCGGAGACGGCGATGGCGTGCTTCTCGCGGCGCAGCAGGGACTGCAGCAGCACCGGGTCGGCGGCGTCCGCCTTGTTGATCACCACGATCTCCGGCACGTCCAGCGCGCCGACGTCGCGGAAGACCTCGCGCACGGCGGCGAGCTGCTCGTCCGGATTGGGGTGCGAGCCGTCCACCACGTGCAGGATGAGGTCGGCCTCGGCGACCTCCTCCATGGTGGAGCGGAACGCCTCGACCAGGTGGTGCGGCAGGTGCCGCACAAAACCGACGGTGTCGGCCAGGGTGTAGAGCCGGCCGCTCGGGGTCTCCGCCCGGCGCACGGTCGGGTCCAGGGTGGCGAACAGCGCGTTCTCCACCAGGACGCCCGCGCCGGTGAGCCGGTTGAGCAGCGAGGACTTGCCGGCGTTGGTGTAGCCGGCGATCGCCACCGAGGGCACCTTGTGGCGCTTGCGCTCCTGGCGCTTCAGGTCGCGGCTGGTCTTCATCTCCGCGATCTCCCGGCGCATCTTGGCCATCTTCTCGCGGATGCGCCGCCGGTCGGTCTCGATCTTGGTCTCACCGGGACCACGGGTCGCCATGCCGCCGCCCGAGGAGCCGGCGCCACCGCCACCCATCTGCCGGGACAGCGACTGACCCCAGCCTCGCAGCCGCGGCAGCATGTACTGCATCTGCGCGAGCGAGACCTGGGCCTTGCCCTCACGGCTCTTGGCGTGCTGGGCGAAGATGTCGAGGATCAGCGCGGTGCGGTCGACGACCTTGACCTTGACGACGTCCTCGAGGTGGATGAGCTGGCCGGGGCTGAGCTCACCGTCGCAGACCACGGTGTCCGCACCGCTCTCCATGACGATGTCGCGCAGCTCCTGGGCCTTGCCGGAACCGATGTAGGTGGCCGGGTCCGGCTTGTCACGGCGCTGGATGACACCGTCCAGGACGAGGGCGCCGGCGGTCTCGGCGAGGGCGGCGAGCTCCGCGAGGGAGTTCTCGGCGTCCTGGACCGTGCCGTCCGTCCACACCCCGACGAGCACGACCCGCTCCAGGCGGAGCTGGCGGTACTCGACCTCGGTGATGTCCTCGAGCTCGGTGGAGAGGCCCGCGACGCGGCGCAGCGACGCTCGCTCGGAGCGGTCGAACTGGTCGCCGTCACGCTCTCCGTCGATCTCGTGACTCCAGGCGACGTCCTCTTCCATCAGGGCGTCGGCCCGAAGGCTCTCGGGGAGGCGCTGGCGGCTGCGGGCAGAAGAAGAGGAGGAAGAGGAGGTCATTGGATCCTTTGCTCGGAAGATCGACGGGAACGGGGGGCTCTCGCCCCTCGTACGGAGACAACGCCGCACGGACCCGGAGGATTCCCCCGGCCCGGGCACGCCGCCGTCGCCGTACCTAGATGGTCGCACGGTCGTCGCCGCCGGGTCACGCGACTTTCCCCGCCTCGCGCCGGTGCGCGGGACCGTGCACCGGTTTGGCGGGCACGGAGCGCTTCCAGTCGGGGTGGCCGGGCATCGGGGGCGTGGTCGGGCCGTAGAGCCAGGCGCCCAGGAAGCCGCCCAGGTCGCGGCCGGCCATCTCGGAGGCGAGGGCGATGAAGTCCCGGGTGGAGGCGACCCCGTCGCGGTGGCGGGCGACCCAGGCCCGCTCCAGCCGCTGGAAGGCGTCGGTGCCCATCTCCTGGCGCAGCGCGTACAGCACGAGCGCTCCGCCGAAGTAGACGTTGCCGCGGAAGATGCCGAGCTTGCCGTCGGCGCCGGGCGGCTTGGGGGCGGCGGCCGGGCCGCCGTCGCGGCGCAGGCGCGCGTCGGCGCCGTAGGCGGCCTTGGCGAGCTGCTCCAGGGTGAGCTCGTGGTAGTGCTCGGCGGCGTAGCGCCACTGGTACCAGGTGGCGTGCCCCTCGTTGAGCCACAGGTCGGACCAGGTCGCGGGCGAGACGCTGTCGCCGAACCACTGGTGGGCCAGTTCGTGCACCATCACCGGCGCCGCGTCGGCCTCCCGGGACAGCAGCACCCGCCGCTCGAAGAGCGAGAGGGTCTGGGTCTCCAGCTCGAAGCCGGTGACGGTGTCGACGCTGAGGATGCCGTACGTCTCGAAGGGGTACGGGCCGACCTGCTGCTCCATCCACGCGATCTGCCCGGCGGTCATCGCCAGGCGCTTCTCCAGTGTGGCCCGGTCGGGGTCGGCGGAGCCGAAGACGTCGCGCAGCGGGAGGCCGCCGGGGCCGGTGCGGCGCAGCACCGCGGAGCGGCCGATGGAGACCTGGGCGAGTTCGGTGGCCATCACGTGGACGGTGCGGTAGTTCCAGGTCGTCACCGGGCCCTTGCGGACGGCCGTCTCGGGCAGGCCGTTGGCGACGACGGTGAGGTCGTTCGGCGCGGTGACGTGGAAGGCGAAGCGGGCCTTGTCCGAGGGGTGGTCGTTGCAGGGGAAGACGGTGTGGGCGGCGGCTGCCTGGTTGGCCATGGCCAGGCCGTCCTTGGTGCGGATCCAGCCGGTGTCTCCCTTGACCGCGGGGTCGCTGGTGTGGACGACGGTCACCCGCAGGCGGTCGCCGCGCGGTACCGGGACGGCGGGGGTGACGACCAGTTCCTCGCGCCAGGTGGTGAACGCCGCCCGGCGGCCGTTGACCTCGACGGAACGGACGTCGCCGCGGAAGTCGAGGTGGAAGCGGTCGAGGGTGTCCGTGGCGAGCGCGTCGACCCGGGTCACCGTGTCCAGGGGCCGGTCGTTGCCGCGGTAGGTGAACGAGATGTCGTAGTCGTAGACGTCGTACCCGGGGTTGCCGAGTTCGGGGTAGAGCCGGTCACCGAGCCCCGCGGGCGTCGCGTCCCCGGGCAGTCCGGCCGCGGTGAGCGCCACCACGGCCGCCGCGGTGACGGTGGCACGGCGCGCAAAGGATCCGATCATGGGATACCGGTATCAGCGCACCCTGCCCGTCCGACGGCGGCACGTCAGCACCCCACCCGATCGGGTACTCCTCTACGGCTGCGCGGCGGCCACGGTCTCCTGGGCGCGGTACACGTCGTACACACCGGGGACGGCGCGCATGGCGCGCATGAGGGCGGGCAGCGCTTCCGGGTCCGGCAGTTCGACGGTGTAGGTGTGGCGTACGCGGTGCTCCTGCGGCGGCTCCACGGCGGCGTAGACGATGGCGACGCCCTGGGTGGCGATCACCTCGGTGAGGTCGGCGAGCAGCCGGGGCCTGCCGAGCGCCTCGGCGTAGAGGGTGGCCCGGTGGCCGGTGACGGGGGCGTCGGAGCGCCAGTGGACGGCGACCCTGGCGCGGCCCGAGGCGGCCATGCGCGCGGCGACGGGACACTCGCTGCGGTGCACGGCGACGGTGCCGCCGCGGATGGGGAAGCCGGTGATCCCGTCGGGCGGCACGGGCGTGCAGCAGCGGGCCATGCGGACGGCGGTCCCGGGCGGGTCGGTGTCCGCGAGCGGTTCGGCGGCCCTGCGGGCGGCCGTCGCGGCGGCGCGGACGGCGGGGGCGGCCGGCTCCTCCTCGGCGGTGGCCGCCGGGTGGGCCTCCAGCCAGCGGGCGATGGCGATCCGGGCGGACGGGGTGCGGGCGTGCTCCAGCCACTCGGGCGAAGGCCCGTACCCGTCCCCGTCGGTGGCCTCGGTCATCAGGAGCTGGACGGTGTCGCCGTCCCGCAGGACCGTGCCGAGCGGCGCGAGCCGCCCGTTGACCCGCACCCCGACGCAGGAGTGGGCGCCCTCGCCGTGCAGCGCGTACGCGGCGTCGGTACAGGTGGCACCGTCGGGCAGGCCCACGGTGCCGCCGTCGGCGGAGAAGACGGTGATCTCGCGGTCCTGGGCGAGCTCGTCGCGCAGGGTGCTCCAGAAGAAGTCCGGGTCGGGGGCCTCGCGCTGCCACTCCAGCAACCGGGCCAGCCAGCCGGGGCGCGTGGGGTCGACGCGCTCGCCCTCGTCGGAGTCCGCTGCCTCGGCGGTGGCGTACGGGTTGCCGAGCGCGATGACCCCGGCCTCGGCGGCGTGGTGCATCTGCCGTGTGCGGATGAGGACTTCGGTGATGCGGCCCTCGCCGTCGCGGATGGCGGTGTGCAGCGACTGGTACAGGTTGAACTTGGGCGCCGCGATGAAGTCCTTGAACTCCGCGATGACGGGGGTGAAGCAGGTGTGCAGTTCACCGAGGACGGCGTAGCAGTCGGCGTCCTCGGCGACCTGGATCAGCACCCGCCCGAAGTCGCTGCCGCCGGGCTGCGCACCGCCGCGCTTGAGCCGGACCCGGTGCACGGACACCACGTGCCGGGGCCGTACCTCGACCTCGGAGCTGATGCCGGCCTCGCGGAGCACCTTGCGGACGTCCTCGGCGACGGCGCCCAGCGGATCGGGCAGGGCGGCGTGCTCCAGGATGAGTTCGGTGGTGCGCAGGTAGTCCTCGGGGTGGAGGATGGCGAAGACCAGGTCCTCCAGTTCGGTCTTCAGCGCCTGGACGCCGAGGCGTTCGGCGAGCGGGATCAGCACGTCCCGGGTGACCTTGGCGATGCGGGCCTGCTTCTCGGGGCGCATGACGCCGAGGGTGCGCATGTTGTGCAGCCGGTCGGCGAGCTTGATGGACATGACGCGGACGTCGTTGCCGGTGGCGACGAGCATCTTGCGGAAGGTCTCGGGCTCGGCGGCGGCGCCGTAGTCCACCTTCTCCAGCTTGGTGACGCCGTCCACGAGGAAGCGGACCTCCTCGCCGAACTCCTCCCGCACCTGATCGAGCGTCACATCGGTGTCCTCGACGGTGTCGTGGAGCAGCGACGCGGTCAACGTCGTCGTCTCCGCGCCGAGTTCGGCGAGGATCAGGGTCACGGCGAGCGGGTGCGTGATGTACGGCTCCCCGCTCTTGCGCATCTGTCCGCGGTGCGAGGACTCGGCGAGCACGTACGCCGTGTGCAGGATGGCGAGGTCCGCGCCGGGATGTCGGGCACGGTGCACCTTGGCGATGTGCTCGATGGACTCCGGCAGCCGGCCGGCGCGGCCGCCGGGGCCCAGCAGGGCCGCGCGTCCCAGCCGGCGCAGGTCCGCGGCCCGGGGGATGCGCCTGCGTCCTGCGGCCCCCGGGGCGGTCTCCACTGCGTTGTCCGGTCTCATGCGGCACCTCCGGCAGCGTCACCCACCGGCGGGATGGCTTCCGTGCCGGTGCTTGATGCTACCGAGCCCATCACGTGCCGCTGCCACGCTCTCGCCCAGCGTGATCGGCATCACCCGTTCGAGCGAATACCGGGCCCTGGGAGCGGGTATCCTCAGCCGCCGTCGCCGAGCCAGGCCGGATCGATGACGCCTTCGGCGACGATCACGGCGGGACCGGTCATCTCGACGGTGCCGTCGGGACGTTCGGTGATCACCAGGGTGCCGCCCGGCAGGTCGACGCGGTACGTCTCGGGACGGCCGGTGACGGCCGGGTCGCGGCCGTCGCGCCGGGCCGCGGCGACCATGACGGCGCAGGCCCCGGTGCCGCAGGAACGGGTCTCGCCGGAGCCGCGCTCGTGGACCCGCATGGCGACGTGGCGGTCCCCCCGGTCGACGACGAACTCCACGTTCACACCGTCCGGGTAGGCCGCGGCAGGCGCGTGGGCCGGGGGGGCCAGCAGCCTGCCGGCGTCGGCGAGGTCGTCGACGAAAGCGACGGCGTGCGGGTTGCCCATGTTCACGTTGCGGGCGGGCCAGCTGCGCTCGCCGACCGCCACCTCGACCTCGCCGGCGGGAAGCGCGGCGCGGCCCATGTCGACGGTGATGTCGCCGTCCTTGTCGATGTGCACCCGGCGTACGCCGGCGCGGGTCGCCACGGCGACGTCCCCGGCACCGGTGAGACCGGCGCGCCGGAGGTAGTGCGCGAAGACCCGTACGCCGTTGCCGCACATCTCCGCGATGCTGCCGTCGCTGTTGCGGTAGTCCATGAACCACTCGGCCTCGGCGGCCATGGCTGCGGCCTCCGGGTGCTTCGCCGACCGCACGACCCGCAGCACCCCGTCGCCGCCGATCCCGGCACGGCGGTCGCACAGGCGCGCGACGGTCCCCGCGGTCAGGTCGAGGGCCCCGTCGAAGTCGGGGATGATCACGAAGTCGTTCTCCGTGCCGTGCCCCTTGAGGAAGGGCAGGCCCTGCGGTGCTGCGCTGGTCATGCGCCGAGTCTACGGGTCAGCGCAGACGGGCGACCCGCCAGAAGGCGAGCAGCGTCAGCACCACCGTGATCGCCGTGTACAGCGCCACGAAGCGCCAGTCCGGGCGGCGGCCGGAGCCGCGGGCCGGCAGTCCCGGCCAGGTGTAGCCGACCCGGCGGGCTGCCATGATCCCCCAGCCCGCGGAGCAGCAGCCCAGCAGGAGGCCGAGCATCGCGACGACGGCACCGCCGTCGCCGGTCTCGAAGGCCAGCGGGAAGGCGAACATGAGCGAGCCGAGCACGCCTAGGGCGACGATCGGGGCGAGCTGCCACGCGCGCAGGCGCCGCTCGGGACGCAGCTCGCGGAAGGACTGTTCCTCCTCCGCGAGGGTCTGCCCGTCCAGCGGGTCCTCCAGGGGGCCGTCCACCACGAGCCGGTCGCGCGGCTCGAGCTCCTCGCCAGAGGTGCGCTCGGTGTGTTCCGGCTGCGGTCCGTTGCGAGGGCCGGCTTCCATCGCCACGCGCCCTCCCAAGAAGTCCGACACCGTAGCTCCGATGCTCGATGATGGCACGCTCGAAGCGGCGTCAAGTGCCGCTGGGGCGTCCCGATGCCATCACGTGATCAGGCTGTGACCGCCCGACCGGGCGGGGCCGAGCAGGGCGAGCGCCTGGCCGACCAGTTCCTGTCCGCGGCCCGCCAGCCAGTGCACCCGGCCGTCCCGGCGGAACCACGAGTCCTGCCGGCGCGCGAAGCGTTTGGTGGCGCGGACGGTCTCGGCGCGCGCCTCCGCGTCCGTGCACTCCCCGGCCAGCGCGGCCAGCACCTGCTGGTAGCCGAGCGCCCGGGAGGCCGTGCGCCCCTCGCGCAGGCCGGCCGTCTCCAGGGCGGCCACCTCGCCGACCAGTCCGGCCTCCCACATGCGGTCGACCCGCAGCGTGATGCGTTCGTCGAGCTCCGGGCGGGGGACGTCGACCCCGATCTGGACGGTGTCGTACACGGAGTCGTGCCCGGGCAGGTTCGCGGTGAAGGGGCGGCCGGTGATCTCCACGACCTCCAGCGCGCGGACGATCCGCCGGCCGTTGCCGGGCAGGATCGCGCGGGCCGCCTCCGGGTCCACGGCGGCCAGGCGGGCGTGCAGCGGGCCGGAGCCGAGCGTGTCGAGCTCGGCCTCCAGCCGGGCGCGCACCTGCGGGTCGGTGCCGGGGAACTCCAGGGCGTCGATGGCGGCGCGCACGTAGAGCCCCGAGCCGCCGACGAGCACGGGGGTGCGACCGGCGGCCAGCAGCCGGTCGATCTCGGCGCGGGCGAGGCGCTGGTACTCGGCGACGCTGGCGGCCTGGGTGACGTCCCACATGTCGAGCAGGTGGTGGGGCACTCCCTGCCGCTCTTCCTCGGTGAGCTTGGCGGTGCCGATGTCCATGCCGCGGTAGAGCTGCATGGAATCCGCGTTGACCACCTCGCCGTCGAGGGCCTGGGCCAGGGCGACTCCGAGGTCGGACTTGCCGGCCGCGGTGGGGCCGACGACGGCGATCACGTGGGGGACGTCGATTCTCACGTGCACAGTTTCGCAAATTCCGGCGGGGCGGATTTACCCGTGGACGAGTAAGATCTTTACGGGAAAAGGGTCATTTCCGGCAAAGGCATCCACGGGAGACGTGACGCATGAGCTTCAAGGACACGCTGAAGGCCAAGGCCGAGCACGCCAAGGCCAGGGCCGGCGCCAAGGCCGGCGACTTCATGGAGCACCACGGCGAGTCGATCGGCTCCCGCCTGGACAAGGTCGCGCGCACGGTCGACGAGAAGACCAAGCACAAGTACAGCGGGAAGATCCACAAGGGCGTCGACAAGACGAAGGACGCCATGGAGCACCTCAAGGAGGGCGGCTCCAAGGGCACGCCCTGAGGACGGTCCCGGACCCCGGGAACCGGCCGGTCTACGACCAGGCCGCCACGAAGTAGCCGACGCCGTAGGGCGCCTGGTCGTACAGCAGCTGGCCGCCGAGCCCGGCGCCGTCCGCGGCGCCGGCCAGGACCTGCCAGGGGGCGCGGCCGGCCGCCCCCAGTTCGGTGGCCAGCCGTGCGTCAAGGGCCGCCAGCGCCCCGGTGTCGGCGGCACCGAGGGCGCGCGCCACGGACGCGTCGAAGGGCTCGGCCCGCTCGTCGAGGTAGCCGGGAGCCTTGAGCGTGCGCGACGTGGTGCCGTCGCCCATGACCAGCAGCGCCACCCGGTCGGCCAGTCCCGCCAGGCCCTGTCCCAGCTCCAGCATCCTGGCCGCCGGCGCGTGCGCGGGCACGGCGCAGGCGTGCAGGGGCGCGGCGGAACCCGCCTGCGTCAGGAGCCAGGCCGCGAGCGTCAGCGACGGGGCCAGGGGCTCGGGGTCGCTGCCGTCGCCGAGCCGCACCGTCAGGTTGACGCCGTACGGGCGCAGCGAACCCGTGCCGCCGCCTTCCCAGACGTGCGCGGAGTCCGCGGCACCCACCACGACCAGCAGATCGGCGCGCGCGGCGGCCAGCACGGCCAACGCGTCCGCGCAGGCGGCGCGCAGCGGGTCCAGCTCCGGCGCCGCGCCCGACGCGACGTCGGGCACGAGCAGCGGCGGACAGGGGCAGACGGCGGCGGCGACCAGCATGATCGGAACCCTACCGTCCGCCGTCTCAGAAGCCCTCGGGCACGCGGTCCCAGGGCTCGGCCGTGGCGGCGACCTTCGGGTCCTTGCTGTCGCGGACCAGCTCGGCGACCGTGAAACGGCAGATGTAGGTCGTGGTCACACCCTCGTTGACCTGGACGAACCCCTCCCCCGAGCGGTACAGCCAGCTGCGCCGCACGCTGAACGGCTTGCTGGGCCGGTAGGCCAGCGCCGCCTCCTCCAGCTTGCCCAGCGCCTCCTCACGCGTGCCCTCGGCGTGGCCGAGGAGCTCGAACTCCCAGCGCCTGGCGTCGCCGCTGCCCACGGTCTCCTCGGCGAAGAGCCCCCAACGAGCCATCCGTGTCCCCCCTCGTCCCCGCGGTCCCCGCGGTCCCCGCTCCGTCAGTCGCAGCCGCAGCCCGGCGCGGCCGCCGCCGCTGCCGGGACGGGCGCGCCGATCGTTGGCAGGCCCAGCATGACACCCGCGGGCTTGGCCGCCGCGGCCGAGGTACGCCGCTCCCAGGCGTCGCCCGCCGCGGTGCGGCGGACGCCGAAGGCCGGCGCCTCGGCGAGCAGGTGGTGCGGCGCGGCGTAGGTGATCTCCGCCATGACCATGTCGCCGGGGCGGACGGGCTCGGCGGGCGGCGCGAAGTGCACCAGGCGGTTGTCGGGGGCGCGGCCGGACAGGCGGTGCGTGGCGTCGTCCTTGCGGCCCTCGCCCTCGGCGACCAGCACCTCCAGGACGCGGCCGACCTGCTTCTTGTTCTCGGCCCAGGAGATCTCCTCCTGCAGCGCGACCAGCCGCTCGTAGCGCTCCTGGACGACCGCCTTCGGGACCTGCCCCTCCATCTCGGCGGCGGGCGTGCCCGGGCGCTTGGAGTACTGGAAGGTGAAGGCCTGCGCGAAGCGCGCCTCGCGGACCACGTGCAGCGTCTGCTCGAAGTCCTCCTCGGTCTCGCCGGGGAAGCCCACGATGATGTCGGTGGAGATGGCGGCGTCCGGCATGGCCGCGCGCACCTTCTCGATGATGCCGAGGTAGCGGTCCTGCCGGTACGAGCGGCGCATCGCGCGCAGCACGGTGTCGGAGCCGGACTGCAGCGGCATGTGCAGCTGGTGCATCACGTTCGGGGTCTCGGCCATCGCCGCGATCACGTCGTCGGTGAAGTCGCGCGGGTGGGGCGAGGTGAAGCGGACCCGCTCCAGGCCGTCGATCTTCCCGCAGGCGCGCAGCAGTTTGCTGAAAGCCTCTCGGTCGCCGATGTCGGAGCCGTAGGCGTTGACGTTCTGGCCGAGCAGGGTGACCTCGGTGACGCCCTCGGCGACCAGCGCCTCGATCTCGGCGAGGATGTCGCCGGGGCGGCGGTCCTTCTCCTTGCCGCGCAGCGCGGGGACGATGCAGAAGGTGCAGGTGTTGTTGCAGCCGACCGAGATCGACACCCACGCCGCGTAGGCCGACTCGCGCCGGGTCGGCAGCGTGGACGGGAAGGTCTCCAGCGACTCGGCGATCTCGACCTGCGCCTCTTCGGCGATCCTGGCGCGCTCCAGCAGCACGGGGAGGCTGCCGATGTTGTGGGTGCCGAAGACGACGTCGACCCAGGGGGCCTTCTTGACGATCGTGTCCCGGTCCTTCTGCGCCAGGCAGCCGCCGACGGCGATCTGCATGCCCGGGCGGGCGGCCTTCTGCGGTGCCAGGCGGCCGAGGTTGCCGTACAGGCGGTTGTCGGCGTTCTCCCGGACCGCGCAGGTGTTGAAGACGACAACATCTGCGGACACCGTGCCGTCCTCGCCCTTGGGCGCGCGGACGTAGCCGGCCGCCTCCAGGAGGCCTGCCAGCCGCTCGGAGTCGTGGACGTTCATCTGGCACCCGTAGGTGCGGATCTCGTAGCTCTTCACATCCTGCTCTTCACGCTGCACCCATCCAGGGTAAGGGCGCGCCGCGCGCGCTCGTGCCCGCGCCCGCCCCCGCGCGGACGGCACCGCACGGCACCGGACGGCGCCCGCCGCATCAGGTGCCGGTGGCTCGGCGAGGAGGCGGTGGCCGCCCGCCCACGGGACGACGGTGCCCGCGGTGGGCGGCGGGAAGTGGGTGCCGAGCAGCAGGGTGCCCGTACCCGCGTACGCGGTGAGCAGCGCCCGGCGGGTGCGCACGGCCAGGGCCGCGTCGAAGTCGACGGTGCTGGTGATCGCGGGGTCGGCGATCTGCACGGGGTGGTGGAAGCTGTCGCCGGTGACCAGCGCGGACCGCCCGGTGCCGTGCAGCTCCACCGCGACCTGCCCCGGGGTGTGCCCGGGCACACCCAGGAGTCGGATGCCGGGGGCCGCCTCCACGGGGGCGTCGCTGACGTCGGCCAGGTCGAGCAGTCCGGCGTCGCGGACCGGCAGCACCGAGTCGCGGAAGACCTGCCGGTGGTCGTCGTCCAGGTCCGTGCCCGCCCAGTGGTCCCATTCGGCACGGGAGACCAGGTAACGGGCGCGGGGGAAGGCGGGCACCCAGGTGCCGCCGTCGTCACGGGTGTTCCAGCCGACGTGGTCGGTGTGCAGGTGGGTGAGGATCACCAGGTCCACGGCGTGCGGCGGGAAGCCCGCCTCCGCCAGCCGCCGCGGGTGGTCGGTGGCGAGCCGGTGCCACGCGGGGTCCGACCGGGTCTTGCCGTTGCCGATCCCGGTGTCCACCAGGACGCGCAGACCGCCGGCCACCACGGCGAAGGTGTGGGTGGCCGGCCGGAGCGTGCCGTCGGGGGCGGCGAAGTCCGGCCGCAGCCACGGCGCCCCCGCCACCACCCGCGCGGTGGCGGTGGGCAGCAGCCGCCGCCCGGTCGCCGCGGGCAGCGTGGTCTCGTCGACGCGGTGCACGACGAGGTCGCCCACCGTCCGGCTCACCGTGCGTCCCATGCGGGGGCTCCCTTCGTACGGGGTGCGCCCTGGGACGAGTGTTCACCGTGGGGCGGGCCGTCACGTCCGGAATCCGGACGCGGCAGGACGGCGCTGGCCGCCGCGCCGCCGGGCCTGGCACTATCGCGGGGATGGAGTTCCCCCGTATCGGCAGACGCAGGGCCGTGCAGGCCGTGCTGGCGGTGGCGGCGGCGGTCGCGCTGCTGCTGTGGTGGGTGCTGCCCTCGGACGGGCCGTCGTACCCGAAGGACCGGGTCGACTTCGCCACCGGGGTGCGCAACGGCGTCTACGACACGTACGGGAAGCGGCTCCAGCCCTACCTGCACACCGACCTGCCAGGGGTACCGGTGCACCTGGTGCGGTCCGAGGGGTCCGTGGACAACGTCCGGCGGGTCGCGACCGGCAAGGCCGATTTCGCGATCGCCGCGGCCGACGCCGTCGCCGACTACGACGGCCCGGGCGCGGGGCGGCTGCGTGCCTGCGCCCGGCTGTACGACGACTACGTGCAGCTCGTGGTGCCCGCCGACTCGCCCGTGAGGTCGGCGAAGGACCTGCGCGGGCTGCGGGTGGGGATCGGCCAGCCCAGCTCCGGGGTGAACCTGATAGCGCAGCGGCTGCTCGAGGCGGCCGGCCTCGGGGAGCCGGGCGACGTACGGCGCCGGACGGTCGGCATCGACCGCGCGCCGGAGATGCTGCGCCAGGGGAAGCTGGACGCGTTCTTCTGGTCGGGCGGACTGCCGACCAAGACCATCGCGAACCTGGCGGAGACCACCGACGTGAAGCTGGTGCAGCTCGGCGACCTGGTGGCCCGGCTGCACGCCGAGAGCGACGAGTCGACGTACTACCGGCAGGCGGTCATGCCGGCGGACGCGTACCCCATGGTCCAGGGCGGCCGCGCGGTGCAGACGATCGCCGTGGCCAACCTGCTGATCACCACGGACCGGACGGACACCGGGCTGGTGGACCGCCTCACCCGCACGGTGATCGACAGCCGTGACCGGATCGGTCAGGAGGTGCACGCCGCCCAGCTGATGGACCTGCGGACGGCGGTCTTCACCGACCCGTTGCGGCTGCACGCCGGCGCCGAGCGCTACTACCGGTCGGTCAAGCCCTAGGGGATCCGGGACCGGTACGGACCATTCCGCCCGACATGTGATCGTTCCCCGCCCCGGGGACGATGTTCATCCCCGTCAGAGCCCCCTAACCTGTAGCGGACCACGTACCGATGGGGGAAGACGCATGAGTACTGGGGGGATGCCGCACACCCTCGTCGACGGCCGCTACGAGCTGCGCCGGCAGTTGGGGCGCGGTGGCATGGGCGTGGTGTGGGAGGCCTACGACAACCGGCTCAGCCGTCAGGTCGCCGTCAAGGAGCTGCTGTTCCGGGGCGCGCTGGACCCGGAGACGCAGGCCCAGTGGGTGGAGCGGGCGCGCCGGGAGGCGCAGGCCATCGCCCGGATCGGGCACGAGCACGTGGTCGCCGTGCACGACGTGATCGAGGCCGACGGCCAGGTCTGGATCGTCATGGAGCAGGTCAACCCGCACTCCCTGGCGGACCAGTTGCGCGAGCAGGGCCGGATCCCGGCGCTGCAGGCGGCGCGGATCGGCCTGGAGGTGCTGCGCGGGCTGCGCGCGGTGCACGCGGCCGGGGTGCTGCACCGCGACGTGAAGCCGCACAACATCCTGTTCCGCCGGGACGGGCGGGCGGTGCTCATGGACTTCGGGATCGCGACCTTCGAGGGCGCGGCCCAGGTGACGCGGGTGCACGAGACCGTCGGCACCCCGCAGTACCTGGCACCGGAGCTGGCCAACAGGCTGGCGCCCACGCCCGCCTCCGACCTGTGGTCGCTGGGCGTCACGCTCTACGAGATGGTCGAGGGCCGGGCCCCCTTCCGCGGCCCGACGCCGTACGAGGTGCTGGAGGCCGTCCGCACGGCCGAGGTGCCGCCGACGGCGCACGCGGGGCCGCTGCGCCCGCTGATCGACGGGCTGCTGGTCAAGGAGCCGGGGGCGCGGCTGTCAGCGGAGCGCACCGAGCAGTTGCTGCAGCACGTGGCGCAGGAGACCCCGCAGTTCCCGGTCGGCGTCTACCCGGACTACGACCCGGACGCCACGCGGACGGACGGGTCCGGCGGCGCCGCACAGCAGGTTCCCGACTCCGTGACCCCGCCGCAGGATCCGCAGCCCCCGCGACCGCGCCCCTCCCGGCGACGCTGGTACACGCTGGCGGCGGGCGGGGTCGCGCTCGCGGTCCTGGCCGCGGCCGGGTGGTTCGCCGTCGACCGGCTCGGGGACGACGGCCCCGATCTCTCCTCCTCCCCGACCTACCGGACGGCGCGTGACCGCGGCTACCTCGTGGTCGGCGTCAAGAAGGACCAGCCGGGCCTCAGTGAGGCCTCCAGCGCCGCCAAGGACGGCTACGAGGGGTTCGACATCGACCTGGCGAGGGCCATCGCCCGGCATCTGGGCTTCGACAAGGTGCAGTTCACGGTCGTGGACACCCAGTCGCGCGAGTACTTCCTGCGCGCCGGGTACGTCGACTTCATAGTGGCGAGCTACTCCATCACGGAGGAACGCAAGAAGTCCGTCGACTTCGCGGGCCCCTACTACCAGGCCGGCCAGGACTTCCTCGTCCGCAAGGACGCCCCCGTCCACAGCGTGCAGGACCTGTTCGGCCGTCATGTCTGCACCGTCACCGACTCGACGCCCGCCGAGCGGCTCCGCAAGGAGTACCCGCAGATACGGACCGAGCAGCAGACCTCGTACGGGCTGTGCGTCGACCAGCTGCTGGCGGGGAAGGTCGACGCCGTCTCCACCGACGACATCATCCTGGCCGGTTACCGCGCCCAGCACACCGGGCAACTGCGGCTGCTGGGCGTCCCCTTCGGGACCGAGGAGTACGGCGTGGGGCTGGCCCAGAACGAGCCCGAGCTGAAGCACGCCATATGCGACGCCATCAAGGACGAGATCTCCTCCGGGGCCTGGCGCGCCTCGTACGTCAAGCACCTCAAGCCGCTGGCCTCCCAGGAGGTGGCGGACCAGCGGCCGAGGCTGGACGAAATGAGCGAGTGCGACTAGGGCCGGGGCCCGCGCGGCCCGGGGGGGGGGCCGGGGCCCCCCCCGGGGGCCCGGGCGACCGGGGGTGGACCCCCCGCGGGGGGGGGGGGGCCCCCGGGGCCCCCCCCCCCCCCCC
>NZ_JBHWGA010000073.1:0-31163 GCF_042733315.1 Streptomyces sp. NPDC059718 | reverse complement strand
CTCCAAAGCCTTCGTCACAACCAAGGTTCCTTCCGGTCGGGGGGCCGGCGAGCGGGCCGAGCGCGGGATTCCACCCCGCGGTCTGTACATTGCATACAGGCGACGAATACTGTATGCAGACGTTTATCCCGCATGGACGACCCGGTGTCCAGAGGTCTGCACCGGATTATCGTTCGACCCCGAGTCAGGGCAGGTGCGTTTGACGATGGATCTGTTCGAGTACCAAGCACGGGAGCTCTTCGCACGGCACGGCGTCCCCGTGCTCGACGCCCACGTGGTGGACGACCCCGCCGAGGCCCGCGCCGCGGCCGAACGCCTCGGCGGGCAGGTCGTGGTGAAGGCCCAGGTGAAGACCGGCGGCCGCGGCAAGGCCGGCGGCGTGAAGCTCGCCTCCGACCCCGCGGACGCGCAGGACAAGGCCCGCGCCATCCTCGGCCTGGACATCAAGGGCCACACGGTCGGCAAGGTCATGCTGACGCCGACCGCCGACATCCAGGACGAGTACTACGTCTCCTTCCTCCTCGACCGTGCCGAGCGCACCTTCCTCGCCATGGCCTCGGCCCAGGGCGGCATGGACATCGAGGAGGTCGCCGCCACCCGGCCGCAGGCCCTGGCCCGCGTCCCCGTCGACGCCGCCGAGGGCGTCACCGAGGAGAAGGCCCGGCAGATCGCCGAAGCGGCCGGACTCCCCGAGGAGACCGTGCCCGTGCTGACCGCACTGTGGGAGGTCTTCACCGCCGAGGACGCCCTGCTGGTCGAGGTCAACCCGCTGGTCCGCACCACGGACGGCCGCGTCCTCGCCCTGGACGGCAAGGTCTCCCTCGACGCCAACGCCCGCTTCCGCCACCCCGACCACGAGGCGTACGAGACCCCCGGCGAGGGCGACCCCCTGGAGGCCGCCGCCCGCGCCAAGGGCCTCAACTACGTCAAGCTCGACGGCTCCGTCGGCGTCATCGGCAACGGCGCCGGCCTGGTGATGAGCACCCTCGACGTGGTCGCCCACCACGGCGGGGCCCCCGCCAACTTCCTCGACATCGGCGGCGGCGCCTCCGCCCAGGTCATGGCCGACGGGCTCGGCGTCATCCTCTCCGACCCCGACGTCGCCTCCGTGCTCGTCAACGTCTTCGGCGGCATCACCGCCTGCGACGCCGTCGCGGACGGCATCGTCCAGGCCCTCGACCTGGTCGAGCTCACCAAGCCCCTCGTCGTCCGCCTCGACGGCAACAACGCCGAGCGCGGCCGGGCCATCCTCGACGCGGCCGCGGCGGCGCTGGGCCCCCTCGTACAGCAGCTGGACACCATGGACGGCGCGGCCGCGCGGGCCGCCGAGCCCGCAAGGAGCTGATCGCGATGGCCATCTTCCTCGACCGCAACAGCAAGGTGATCGTCCAGGGCATGACCGGCTCGGAGGGCATGAAGCACACCCGCCGCATGCTCGCCTCGGGGACGGACGTCGTCGGCGGCGTCAACCCGCGCAAGGCCGGCACGAGGGTCGAGTTCGACGGGCGCACCGTCCCGGTCTTCGGCTCGGTCAAGGAGGCGGTCGGCATGACCGGCGCCGACGTCAGCGTCGTCTTCGTGCCGCCGCCCTTCGTGCGCGCCGCCGTCGACGAGGCCGTCGACGGCGGCCTCGGGCTCGTCGTCGTCATCACCGAGGGCGTCCCCGTGCACGACACGGTCGCCTTCCGGGCCCGCGCGGTCGCCTCCGGCACCCGCGTCATCGGGCCCAACTGTCCCGGGCTCATCAGCCCCGGCCAGTCCAACGCGGGCATCATCCCGGCCGACATCACCACCTCCGGTCGCATCGGCCTGGTGTCGAAGTCCGGCACGCTCACCTACCAACTGATGTACGAGCTGCGCGACCTCGGCTTCTCCACCGCCGTCGGGATCGGCGGCGACCCCGTCATCGGCACCACCCACATCGACTGCCTGCGCGCCTTCCAGGACGACCCCGACACCGACCTGATCGTCATGATCGGCGAGATCGGCGGCGACGCCGAGGAACGCGCCGCCTCCTACGTCTCCCGCCTGGTCACCAAGCCGGTCGTCGGCTACGTCGCGGGCTTCACCGCGCCCGAGGGCAAGACCATGGGCCACGCCGGCGCCATCGTCTCCGGCTCCTCCGGCACCGCCCAGGCCAAGAAGGAGGCGCTGGAGGCCGCCGGCGTCAAGGTCGGCAGCACCCCCTCGGAGACCGCGCGGCTCGTGCGCGGGCTGCTGCGGTGACCGCCCCCACCGGGGCCGCGGGCGTGGAGCAGCTGCTCACCCGCAGGTACGACGTGGGCGCGGCACTCGTACCGCTCGACCTCACAAGGACGCGGGCCCGCACCGGAGTCGCCGTCGTCGCGTGCATGGACGCCCGGCTCGGTGTCGAGGCGATGTTCGGGCTGCGGCCTGGCGACGCCGACGTCATCCGCAACGCGGGCGGGTGCGTCACCCCCGACACCCTCCGCTCGCTCCGGCTGAGCCAACTGCAGGGCGGCACACGCGAGATCGTGCTGGTGCACCACGAGGACTGCGCGGTGCTGGGCGACCCCGAGCACGATCTGCGCGCGTGCATGGCCCGCCTCCGCGCCGCCACGGAGCTGCCCCACACCGAGGTGGTGCGGGGATTCCTCTACACCCGTGGTGGTGCGCTGCGGGAGATCCGCCTTGAGCGAGCGGGGCAGCCATGACCCTCACCCTCAAACCCGGAACGGCCTGGACGGACGTCTGGCGGCGGTGCCTGCGGGCCGCCCCCGAGGCGTTCCGCGACGACCGCGTGCTCAACCTGTGGGCCGGGGCCTGGCGGCCCGACGGCCGGATCCTGCCGGCCACCAGCCCCGTCGACGGCACCCCCGTCGCCGGGGTGCCCCGGCTCGACGCGGACACCGCCCGGCAGGCCGTCCGCGCCGCCCTCGACCAGCACCGCGCCTGGCGGGTGATCCCGCTTCCCGAGCGCAGGGCACGGGTCTCGGCCGCCCTGGACGCCCTGGCCGAGCACCGCGTGCTGCTCGCGCTCCTCCTGGTCTGGGAGATCGGCAAGCCCTGGCGGCTCGCCCTGGCCGACGTCGACCGGGCCATCGACGGGGTCCGCTGGTACGTCGGCGAGATCGACGACATGGTCGAGTGGCGCCGCCCGCTGCCCGGCCCGGTCGGCAACATCGCCGGCTGGAACTACCCCATGAGCATCCTGGTCCACGCGATGCTCGTGCAGGCGCTGGCCGGCAACGCCGCCATCGCCAGGCCCCCCGCCGACGGGGGCCTGGCCTGCCTGACCCTGGCCTGCGCGCTCATCGCCCGCGAGGACGTACCGGTGACCCTGGTCGGCGGCGGCGACGAGCTCTGCGAGGCGCTGGTACGGGCCCCCGAGATCGGCTGCGTCTGCTCCGTCGGCGGCCGGGACGCGGGCGGCCGGGCCGCCGCCGCCCTCACCGACCCCAGCAGACGCCATGTCATCGAGCAGGAGGGCCTGAACACCTGGGGCGTGTGGGACTACAGCGACTGGGAGTCCCTGAGCGGTCACCTCCGCGGGACCTTCGACTACGCCAAGCAGCGCCGCACCGCCTACCCCCGCTTCGTCGTACGGCGCGATCTCCTGGCCGACTTCCTGTCCGCCTACCTGCCCGTCGTGCGCTCCGTGCGCCTCGGCCACCCGCTCGCCGTGGACGACCCCGGGGACGACCTCCCCGAGCTCGACTTCGGGCCGCTGATCAACGCGGCCAAGGCCAAGGAACTGGACGACCTCGTCTCCGAGGCCATCGACCGCGGCGCCACCCCGCTCCACCGCGGCAGCCTCGCCGACGCCCGCCTGCTGCCCGGCCAGGACACCGCCGCCTACCTGGCGCCGGTCACCCTCCTCGACCCGCCCGCCACCTCCCCGCTGCACCACGCGGAACCCTTCGGCCCGGTCGACACGATCGTCCTGGTCGACACCGAGGCGGAACTGCTGGCCGCCATGAACGCCGGCGGCGGCGCCCTCGTCGCCACCCTCTCCACCGACGACGAGGACACCTACGCCCGCCTCGCCCCGGACATCCGCGCCTTCAAGGTCGGCCACAACAGGCCCCGGTCCCGCGGCGACCGCGCCGAGCCCTTCGGCGGCCTCGGCGCCTCCTGGCGCGGCGCCTTCGTCGGCGGCGACCTGCTGGTCCGCGCCGTCACGCGCGGCCCCGCGGGCGAACGCCCCCCGGGGAACTTCCCCGGCTACCACCTGATGCCGCCCGAGGCGGCGTAGTACCACTCCGGTGCCGGGGCCCACACGGCCCCGGCACCCTGTGCACCCTGCGGATATGCAGGTGAAACCCACCCCGAATCCTTGGTATCGTTGTGCCTGTCGCCGCGGGGCCAGCCCTGCGGATCACCTGTCCGGGTGGCGGAATGGCAGACGCGCTAGCTTGAGGTGCTAGTGCCCTTTATCGGGCGTGGGGGTTCAAGTCCCCCCTCGGACACCAGTGAGACAGAAGAGGGCGAGGCCCCGACCGTACGGTCGGGGCTTCGCCCTCTTCGCGCTCTCCGCGGGTGTCTCTCTCCGGGATGAAAAGAAAATGAATATTCATCTTGACGTGCCGTCCGCCGGCACCGCAGGATGGGGCTGGCAAAAAGGAACGGTCGTTCGCGAGGGGGAGGTGCATGGTCGTGGTGCGTGCCCGGGGGGCGTGGGCCGGTGGTCGGCCCGCGTCACGTCGCCCCGTCACAAGCCCCGGAGATATGACCGGCGGGGCGTCATCGGGATTAACGCCCGACTAACGTCCCGTGGCTAGGCTCGAGTAATCAACGGCCGAGGCACTTTCAACTCGACGGCAAGACGGAATTTCCTCGACTCGAATCGGGCGGTTCGGGTGATCGGTCGATCACGACGCTGATTCGCCGGTTTCCCGAAGGCTCGGGTGGATTCACAAAAGGATGCACGGCAATTCCCCGACGATGTCCTGTCGAGTGGAAATCGAATGACGGCCCGAGAAACAGCAGCCCAGGCACGCCGGTGCTTGGGCGAGGGCAGAAGGTGGCATTTGATGCGAACTGGCGATCAGTACCTGGAGTCCCTCAGGGACGGGCGCGTTGTCTATGTCGGCGGTGACCGGATCGACGACATCACGACGCACCCGAAGACCAGGGCAGCGGCCAAGAGTTTTGCGAAGTTCTACGACCTGCACCACGAGCCCGAGATGCAGGACATGATGACCTTCGTCGACGACGACGGAGTGCGTCGTTCGATGATGTGGTTCAAGCACGTGGACGCCGCGGGTCTGCGGCGCAAGCGTGAGTACCTGGAGACCGTGGTCCGGGAGCTCGACGGCGGATCGATCGGGCGGACCCCGTGCGCGAACAACTACGGCCTGGTCACCTACGCGGAGGACCCGCAGCCGTGGAGCGACCAGTCCGTGGGCACCGGCGGGCGCGACCTGACCGTGGGCATCCGCAGCTTCCTTGACCTGGTGAAGGAGGGCGACCTCAACTGCGCCTTCGCCTTCATCGACCCGCAGATCGACCGGTCCAGGACGCACGCGGCCAAGACCGCGCTGCGCGTCGTGGAGACTCGTGACGACGGCATCGTGGTCAAGGGCGTCAAGGCCGTGGTCACCGGTGCGCCGTTCGCCGACTATCTTCACATCGGCGTCTTCTACCGCCCCGGAATCGAGAGCGAACAGATCATTTATGGCGCCTGTCCGGTGAACGCGCCGGGCGTCACGATAACGTCCCGCGAGACGACGGTTCGTGACGATGCCGCCAACCACCCGATCGCTTCGGCCGGCGACGAGCTCGAATGCACCGTTATCTTCGACAACGTGTTCATTCCGTGGGATCTCGTCTTCCACATCGGGAGCCCCGAGCACGCTTCGCTGTACCCGCAGCGCATCTTCGACTGGACGCACTACGAGGCGCTCATCCGGCAGATGGTCCGGGCCGAACTCATGGTCGGCCTGGCGATGCTGATGACCGAGCACCTCGGCACCTTCCAGATCCCGCCGGTCCAGGCGCGCGTGGCCCGTCTCGTCGAGTTCTACCAGACGATGCGGGCCCACGTGATCGCGTCCGAGACGGAGGGGTTCATCTCGCCGTCGGGGCTCTTCAAGCCGAACGTCCTGCTCTTCGACTTCGGCCGGTCGTACTACCTGGAGCGGTTCGCGGACATGAGGAACGAGGTGATCGACCTCGCCGGTCGTGCCTCCCTCCTGTTCCCTACCGAGGACCAGTGGAACAACCCCGAGCTCCACGAGTGGCTGGCGCCGCTGCAGGAAGGCGCGGTCGGCGAGCCCTACGACCGGCTGCGCATCTCGCGCGTCATCCGTGACCTGTTCCTCTCCGACTTCGGCGACCGGGTGAGCACCTTCGAGCAGTTCAACGGGACCCCGATGCTCCCCACCCGGATGCGCACGATGCAGCGCTCGGAGCTGTCGCCCCACGGGCCGATCACCGAGCTCGCCCGGAAGGTCTGCGGCCTCGAGAAGCGCAGCGTTCCCGAGGTGACGGCCTACAGCGAGCAGCCCGAGTACGCCCGGCGCCTCGACGGCGCCCGGCTCGAGGGCTCACGGGTCCGCTGAACCCACCGACGGTGCGGGGAGGTTCGCGGCCGCCGCCGGTCGCGAACCGCCGCACTCGCCACCGCCCCGGGCGGAGGTGCGCCCGGGGCGGCCTGACACGTCGCCCGGTGCGTGTGGGCCCCGGCGACACACATGGTTTTGTCGGCGACCGGGGCGAGCCGGGGTGGATCGGCGTGCGGGCGCCGGTCCCACCGGCCACGGACGGGTTCTCTGTCCCGGACGACCGGTGCGAACTCCCGCTGGAGCACTGAGGATCACGGAGGCGCGACATCCGATGGGTGACTCTGATTCCGACCGGCCGAGCGGCCCGAACGCGTCCGGACGGCACCATCGCGCGATCATCCGGCGGAAACTGGCGGCGCCGGAGCCGGCGAAGGACGTCGTCGTCCGCGAGAGGCTCAATCGACGTCTGCGGGACATGCTGGATCGCCACACGGTGGTGAACGTCTTCGCGACGGCCGGGGCCGGCAAGACCACGGCGGTGGCCCTTGCCGTGAGCGGCCTCGACCGGCCCGTCGCCTGGCTGTCGCTCGACGGCACGGAGCGGGCGGCAGGGCGCCTGCTCGTCTACCTCGAAGCGGCTCTCGAGGGCGCTGTCGCCGGCGCCGCCGACGTGGCCTCCGACGCCCTGGGCAGCAGCCTCCACATCGGTGAGGCGGCCGGGCTGCTGGCCGAGAGCCTCCAGGGAAGCCGCCTCATCCTCGTGTGCGACAACGTGGAACGGATCGCCGCCGACGAGAGCTGCGTCGCCGTGCTCTCGTCCTTCGCCCGCTACCTGCCGTCCGGAGTGAACCTCGTACTGATCTCGCGTGTCGACGTCCACCTCGACCCGGGCCCGACGAGCGAACGCGACCGGGTGGGCGAGCTGATCGAGAGCGATCTCGCCTTCGACGCCCAGGAAGCCGACGCCGCACTGCGGACCGTCGGCCACGTCGACGTGCATCCGGCCCGGGCCGTGGCGGCGACGGGGGGCTGGGTGACCGGGGTCCTGTTCGAGGGATGGCGTCATGCGCGCTCCCGCGAGATGGATCCGGACTCGCTGCGGTCCTACGTCGCGGCGAACGTCTTCAACTCGCTCTGCCCGGTGGAGAGGACCTTCCTCCTCCACACCAGTCTGCTGGAGGAGATATCGGTCGAGGGCGCCCGCGCCTTGGGCCAGGAGAACGCGGCGCAGGTCATGGCGGACCTGCGCGTCCGGCATCTTCCGGTGACGTGGTCGCCGGACGGTTCCCGCATGACGCCGCACCCGGTGTTCCGCGACTTCCTGCGCGTCGTCCTGGGGCGGCAGGACGCCGGGACGCTCACCGCGGTCCGTCGCCGGCACGCCGAGCTCCTGATCGCCCGCGGCGAACGCGAGGAGGCCGTCGACGAGTTGCTGCGGCTCGGGGACCTGGAGGCGGCCGGGCGGCTGGCCGCCGCGGCCCTTCCCAGCCTCGTGGCGCGGATGGACTTCGAGCCGGCGGCACGCTGGCTCGACGCGCTGGGAGGGTCGGCCCGTACTCCGACCCCGGAGATCGGCTCGGTCATCCTGCGCGTCGCCTTCGCACTGGAGCAGTGCGACCGCGGCGTGGAACTCGTCGATCGTCACGGATACGCGTGGCTTCCGGAGCCGGGGGCCCCCGACTTCGAGGAGGCCCACGTCCTGGCCTGCTGGTGCCTGTGGCACTCCGGCCGGATCGAGGAGGCGCGGTCCGTCGCCGACCAGCTCTCACCGGGCCGGAACTGGCTCATCGCGCACACGTTGATCGCGCTCGCCACCGGCGAGGAGCCACCGCCCTTCCCCGAGTACTCGCCCACTCCGTCCGGCCCGGTCGACGGTCTGCTGATGCGGCTGGCCTTCATGCGCGGTCGCCTCGAAGGGCTCGACGACGTGGGTTCGTTCGACCCGTGGCGGACGATCCTGGGCGGCCCCTGGGTCGTCGCCGCGCTGCGGGCCACCGGACGGCTCGACGCCGCGATGTCGATGTTCGAGCCGCGCAGCGGTTCGTCGCAGCCGGTCTGGTTGCACGCCGTCGACGCCGTCGACCTCATGCTGGACCTCGGCCGGGGAGAGGAGGCCTGCGCGTCCATCAAGCGCGGGCGGGACCTCATCGCGTCGACCGGATCGAAGGTGTACCGGAACATGAGCCTGCTCGTCGAGGCCAAGCTGCGGCTGCGCCTCGAGGGCGACACGGGGCGTGCCGACCGCGTGCTGGCGGAAGCGGCGGCCAACGGCGCCTCGGAGTACGTCCTCACCCGGGAGACGTGGCAGGTCTGGTCGGGCCTGTCGATGCTCCTGCAGGACAAGGACGCCGAGGCCTACGAGCTCCTCGCGGAATGCGTCCTGAGCATGCAGAAGGGGGACCGCCACCTGGATCTCCCGACGGCCGCCGTCTACCTGGCCGAGGCGCAGTGGCGTCTCGGCCTCGAGGACCAGTCCGACGCCACGGCCGACCTCGCGATGACCTCGGCCTCGACGCACGGATCACAGCACCTGCTGCTGACGGCCCTCACCGACATGCCGTCGGTCGCGGCCAGAGCCGCGGACACCAAGTCCAGCCGCATGTCCCCCTGGTACGAGGTCCTCGCGGCCCTGTCGGGCCCGCATCCCGTACGCGTGAACGTGAGTACGCCGCGTCTGGTGCTCGAGGAGTTCGGCGAGCCGGTCCTCACCGTCGACGGGAACACGGCTCAGCCCCGGCTGACCAAGAGCGTCGAGCTCCTCAGCTACCTGCTCGGGAGACCCGACCGCAGGGCCACGCGCGAGGAGCTCCTCGGGGCGCTCTTCGGCGGTCGTAACGACGCCGCCGGCCGCAACTACCTGAGGCAGGCCCTCTACCGGCTTCGTGAGGTCCTGCCCGACGACCTGGGCCCGAGGCAGGACGGCGACGTCTTCCGCATGCCCGGCCCCGCGGTGGCCATGGGCTCGGCGCAACGCGCGGCCGACCTCATCGCCCAGGCCGGCAGACAGGACGGGGAGATCCGCCTCCAGACGCTGGCCCACGCCCTCAGCAGCGCCGAAAGGGGCCCGTACCTCGCGACGGTCTCCGGTGCGTGGGTCGCCGAGCGCCGCGTGCTCCTCGCCGAGACCTTCCTGTCGGCGCGGGTCGACGCGGCCAAGCTCGCCTACCGGATGAACCGGTACCGCCAGGCGAAGGGACTGGTCGACTACGTGCTCCGCGAGGACCCGTACCGCGAGCAGGCCTGGCGGCTGGCCATCCAGCTGGCGCACGCCAGCGGCAGCGACGACGCCGTGCTGGCCCTCTACCAACGGTACGCGGTGCGCATGCGGGAGCTCGGCGTACCGCCGTCCGACGAGGTCCGCCGGCTGGTCGCGCAACTGCGCCGCTAGGCATGCGCCCGTTCGCGCCGCAGAAGCCGGTGAAACCGGTGAACCCGTCGTCAGCCACACCCCCGGGCCGCCTGGGCACAGGCGGTGCTCGAGCCATCTCGTCACACGCAACGGAGGGCACCATGGGTACGTCGACCGCGCAGGACATGTCCGTCGTCTACCGCGGGGCAATGTCGCGGTTCACGACCGGCGTCACGATCGTGACGACCAGGACGCCGAACGGCCCGGCGGGGATGACGGCCAGCGCCGTCGCGTCCGTCTCGCTGGATCCGCTCATGCTCCTGGTGTGCGTCGGGAACACCCTTGCGACGCGGGACGCGATCTCCGGCTCCGGGGTCTTCGCGGTCAGTGTCTTGGCACGGGGACAGGAGCACCACGCGCTGCGGTTCGCGAGCCGGTGCGACGACAAGTTCGCCGGTATGGGCCTGCGGGCCGACCACGAGCTCCCCGTCGTGGACGGCGCTGTCGCCTACTTCGCCTGCGACGTGCAGAAGGAGGTCGCCGGGGGAGACCACACGGTCTTCATCGGGAAGGTCGTCAGCTGCGGCTACGAGGCGGACTCGGACCCCCTCGTGTACTTCGCCGGGGGATTCGGCAGCCTCTGCGATCCCCGTTCCCACGCGCAGCTCGCCTTCGACTGGCAGCTGTCCGCATCGATTTAGCGAGCCCTCACCCGGCGCCCGGGCCGGAGCCGCGCACCAACGCGAGCGGCCCGGCGCCGGGTGGGATCGACAACCCCTTGCGCATGTCGCGCACCGTCTCAGGAGATGAACGTGAACGTATCCGTGCTGGGTCTCGGTCAGATGGGATCCGCCATAGCCGAACGACTCATCGGCGCAGGCCACGAGGTGAGTGTCTGGAACCGGTCGAAGGGCAGGGCTGACGGCCTCGTGGCTCAGGGCGCGATCGAGCTCGACGCCCCCGCCGAGGCGTGGGACCGGTCGGAGGTGTGCATCACGATGGTCGCGGACTCCCGCGCCCTGGCCGATGTCGCGCTCGCGCCGGACGGTGGGCTCGCCCACGCCGCGTCCGGCAAGGGACGGGTCCTGGTCGACATGAGCACCGTCTCCGTGGAGGTGTCCCGTGACGTGGCCGCCGGAGCCGAGGCCGCCGGCATCGGCTACCTGCGCGCTCCCGTGAGCGGAAACCCGGGTGTCGTGCGTGCCGGGAACCTCACGATCATCGCGTCGGGTGACGACGCGGTCTTCGCGTCCGTGGAGGGCCTGCTGCGCGACATCGGCCCCCATGTGTTCCACAGCGGCGAGGGGGATGCCGCCCGCATCATCAAGCTGGCCCTCAACCTCATGGTCGCCGGGACGGCCGAGCTCCTCGCGGAGTGCGTCGCCTTGGCCGAGGCCCACGGCGTGCAGCGCGACCGGCTGCTGGAGGTCGTCGCCGCCTCGGCGGTCGCGTCACCGTTGGTGAAGTACAAGATCGGGCCCCTTCTGGCGGACGACTACACGTCGACGTTCAGCTCGCGGCTGATGCGCAAGGACCTGGACCTGGCCCTCGAAGCGGCGGCAGCCGGCGGGGTCCCGCTGCCGGTCACCGGCGTCGTGCAGCAACTGCTCCAGGCGTGCATCTCGACCGGCCTGGGTGAGCAGGACTTCATGTCCCTCCTCATCCGGCTGCAGCGTGAAGCCGGCCAGATTCCCGGCTGACCGTCCGGATGCGCGTGAGGCCGGCCGGACTCCCGTCCGGCCGGCCTCGGATTCCGCGCGGTCTCAGAGCCGGGCCGCCACGGGTGCGGGCGGCTCGGGCATGTCCAGCTCGAAGGCCATGACACGGTGGAAGCGTGACAGGGCGTTCCACATGCTGATGCACATCACGAGCTCCACGAGCTGCGCCGCGTCGAACACCCGCTGTGCCTCGTCGCGGACATCCGTCGAGACGCCGGTGAGGCCGCTCTCCACGGGGACGGCCGGAAGGGAGACCGTCATCTCCTCGGCCAGCCGGAGCGCCAGCCGCTCCTGCTCGGTGAAGCCCCCGAGCTCGCCGCCCGCGACGGCCGCGAGCTCGTCGACCGACACCCCCTTGGCGAGCGCCGACGTGCAGCGGTGACTCGTCGTGTAGCGGCAGTGGTTGAGCACGGCGACGCGTACGGCGACCAGTTCCTTCACGCGCCCGTCCAGCGAGCCCGGTCCGTTGACCTGCCTGAGGAAGGGAAGGTAGGTGGCGAGCAGGCCGGGGCTGTTCCCGATGCCCGCCCAGGTGTTCAGCACCTCGCCGTACGCGCTCATCCCCTGGGTGAGAGCGGGTTGGTCGACCGAGGAGAACTCGTCGGAAGTGAGCAGCGGAACCAGTGACATGGGCATTACCTTTCAAGGAATCCCGGCTGGAGGCAGCCGGCTTGTGGTGAGGGTGGGGCGGGCTCCGGGGGAGCGGCCGCGGCCTGGGGCGGGGCCGGGCGGCGGGGTGGAGTGCCGGGGCGTCGCAGGCCGATCGTGATCCCCATCGTCGCGTTGAGCCATGGCACGAGGAAGGTCAGTGCTGTGCGAGCCGCGAGTGGCCAGGTGAACGGGCCGTCCCTGACCTGCGAGTACAGGTTGACCATGAACAGGGTCGAGCCGACGATCAGGGCGGCGGTGGTCGTCTGCGCCATGGCCCTGCCTCGTACGGCACCCTGCAGCGCCACGCTCCATGCGACAGGGGGAGTCCTGGCTTGAGGGTCTTGCTCGGGTGAGCTCATGGTGTCCTTCGGCGCTCTGGACGTCACGTCGCGGTCCGCGGCGGGTTCCCGGGGGCGCGGATCTCACCGGCCGTCCGCGGGAGGAGGCGCCTGGGCGCCCGGCGGGAGGAACGTGGTGTCGTTCCCGCCGGGGGCCGGCGCTCCGCCGATCACGCTCGCCGGGGCGCGGTGCGGCCCAAGGCGCGCTGTGCGTCACATCTGTGACGCCCGGTCACGGTGGCGCTCTCCGGGTTCCGTCACTCTCCACCATGGCAGGAGATGGATCCAAACTCAACCGTGTGATGGGTAAATCTTGGCTCAGGTGGGGCCGAATGGATCCGAAACGACCTGGGGTGGTGGCGACCGGGGCCGGGTCAGAGGCCGAAGCGCGTATGGAAGAACCGGTCCAGGTCGCGCCGGCCGGCACCCGGTGACGGGAGCGACTCCCCGCCGGGGGAGCGCAGGCCGTCGAGGAACACCCCGAGTTGCCGTCCCGCCAGGTCCACCGAGGGGTCGCTGCTGCCGTCCTGCGGGATCTGGGCCGGGATCGAGTTCAGCATCAGGACGAGGTCGAAGACGGTCACGTCCTCGCGCAGGCTCCCGGCGTCCTGAGCCCGGGCCACCACCTCGGCGAAGTCGGTCAGCAGGGCCTCGCGGGCCGCGACGAGCTCGGGCCCCGGCTCCATCGTCCGCCTCCGGCTGACGGGGAACAGCTGGCTGCTGCGGACCTGGGCGATGTAGCGCACCACCCGCGTGAAGACCACCCAGGGATCGGGTTCGGCTTCCGAGACGTGCCGGATCTCGAGGGACGTATCCGTCATGACATCGATCGCCACGCGCTCGACCAGGGCGTTCTTGCTCGGGAAGTGGCGGTAGACGGTGCCCATCCCCAATCCCGAGCGGCGGGCGACCGCCTCGATGGACACCTCGTAGCCGCGGTCGGCGAAGACCTCCCGGGCGGCTTGCAGGATCAGTCGGACGTTCTCGCGGGCGTCGGCGCGCAGCGGGCGGTCGCCGGGGGGTGTCAACGGGTTCATTTGCCACCGATGTTAGTGTCCTGACGACGCAAGCGGAAATTGAATTTCCGGTTACCTCGTGCGTTCCCGACACAGGAGGCCTCATGAGCGTGTCGACACAACCCCGCTCCCACTCCGACTTCCCCACCGGCTTCCGCGGCACGGTGCTGCGCCCCGCCGACGACCGGTACGACACGGCGCGTGCGCTCTACCAGGGCCGTGCCGCCGACGAAGGCCCGGCGCTCATCGCGCAGTGCGCCGACGAGGAGGATGTCGCGACCGTCCTTCGCTACGCCTCCGCCCACGGCATCCCGGTGGCCGTGCGCAGCGGCGGGCACGGTTCCGACGGCTACGCGATGCCCGGCGGTGCGTTGGTCGTCGACCTCTCGGCGATGCGGGCGGTCACCGTCGACCCGCAGACCCGGGTGGTACGGGCCCAGCCGGGCGTCACACTCGGCGAGATGGACGCCGCCGCACAGCGGCACGGCCTGGCCGTGCCGGCGGGGACGGTCAGCAGCATCGGCGTCGCCGGGCTGACCCTGGGCGGCGGCATCGGTTACCTGATGCGCCGCCACGGCGCCACCGTCGACAATCTGCTGGGCTGCGACGTGATCACCGTGGACGGCCGCAAGGTCCGCGCCGACGAGACCGAGAACCCCGAACTGTTCTGGGCACTGCGCGGCGGCGGCGGCAACTTCGGGGTCGTCACCTCGCTCGAGTACCGCGCGCACCCGATCGGCCCCGAGGTCGTCGCGGGACAGCTGATCTTCCCCTTCGACCAGGCCGCCGACGTCCTCGGCAAGCTCCCGGCCCGGCTGGCCACGGCCCCTCGGGAGCTGGGACTGCTGGTCGCGATCGCCCCGGCGCCCCCTCTGCCGGTGCTGCCCGAGGAGGTGCACGGGAAGCCGGTGCTGATCCTCGTCGTGGTCCACACCGGGGAACCCGCCGCGGCCCCCGAGGTCGTCGAGCCGCTCGCGGCGCTCGGCCGGCCGCTGGCCGACCTCGTCGGGAAGACGACGTGGGTCCGGGCCAACAGCATGCTCGACGCGGTCGCCCCCTACGGCATGCGCATGAACCTGCGGGGTGGGTATCTGCCGGCGCTGTCCGCCGGCGCCGTCGACGTACTGCTGGAGCACGTCGCCACCGTGCCGTCGAAGCCCGGCGACATCTACTCGCTCAACCTCTCGTTCATGGGCGGAGCGATATCCGAGGACCGCGACGAGGACGCCACGGCCTTCTCCCGCGAGGGTGCCGCCTGGCTGTGGGAGGCCATCTGCAAGTGGGACGTACCCGAGCGCGACGCGGAGTACGACGAGTGGGCGACGGCCCTCACCGAGGCGATGCGGCCGCACGCGCTGACGAACGGCTACGCCAACCTCAGCGACGACCTCGGCGAACAGTGGCGGCGCGGGGTGCACGGCAGCGAGGCCAAGCACCGGCGGCTGCGTGCGGTCAAGGCCGCCTGGGACCCGTACAACCTGCTCCGGTTCAACAAGAACATCGCCCCTGAGACGACCGGCTGACCGCACAACGGCCGGCGCCTTCCACCGCCCAGGGGGCGAAGGGAAGGCGCCGGCCGGTGGTGTGAGGTCCTCCCCCTCCGCTGGTGGACGGGGGCCGGGCGGCAGCCGGGGTCGACGGGCCCGGGACGGCCCTCCCGGTCAGAGGTCGGCTGCGTCGTCCCGACGATTGGTCCGGGTCCCCGCGAACGTGTTCAGATGCGACTGGGAGTCGCGCTCGGCCGGCAGCGGTCCCGAGACGGTGAAGTAGCGCCGGCCGGCGACGAGAAGCTCCTCCGCGGGGAACTTGGTGATGACCTCGCAGCCGTCCGCGGTCACCACGAGCTCCTCCTCGATCCGGGCCGCACCCCAGCCGTCCTTCGACGGCCAGTAGGTCTCGAGCGCGAACACCATGCCCTCCTGGAGCACCTCGGGGTGCTCCAGGGACACCAGCCGGGAGAACACCGGCTTCTCCCAGATCGACAGCCCGACGCCGTGGCCGTACTGCAGCGCGAAGGCCGCCTCCTCGTCCGCGAACCCGAACTCCTGCGCCGTCGGCCACACCGACACGATGTCCGCCGTCGTGGCCCCTGGCCGGACGAGGCTGATCGCCTCGTCCATGTACTCGCGGCACCGCGTGTAGGCGTCGCGCTGGGCGGACGAGGCACTGCCGACGGCGAACGTGCGGTAGTAGCAGGTGCGGTAGCCGTTGTAGCTGTGCAGGATGTCGAAGAAGGCCGGGTCCCCCGGCCGCACGATGCGGTCCGAGAAGACGTGGGGGTGCGGCGCGCAGCGCTCCCCGGAGATCGCGTTGACGCCCTCGACGAACTCCGAGCCGAGGTCGTAGAGGGTCTTCGCCACCACGCCCACGCACTCGTTCTCGCGCACACCCGGCCGGAGGAACTCGTAGAGGTTCTCGTAGGCGGCGTCGACCATCGAGCAGGCGTGGGTGAGCAGATGGATCTCGTCGCGGGTCTTGATGCGCCGTGCCTCCATGAACACCTGCTGGCCGTCCACCACCGTCACGCCCGCGTTCTGCAGCGCCGCCAGGACCGGGAGCTCGATGACGTCGACGCCGAGCGGCTCGTCCAGGAGCCCGTAGAGCTCGAGTTCGTGCTTGATCTTCCGGGCGACGGAGTCGGCCATCCCGACCAGCGGGTTGATGGCGCCGCGCAGCGTCGAGATGCCGGCGCGGGCGCCGCTGGGGTTGCGGGCGTCGGCTCCGTGGTGGGCCCCGTGCGGATCGCCGTCCGCCTGGGCGTTCGAGTAGTCCAGCCACGGGTTGTACAGCTGGTGGTGCCTGGCGGCCGAACCGAAGTCCCAGACGATCGGCTCCCCTCCCCTGACCAGCAGGGAGAACCGGATCATCTTGTCGATGCCCCACGTGCCGATGTGGGTCGAGGTCATGTACCGGATGTTGGCGAAGTCGAAGGCCAGGACGGCTCCGAGGTCGGACTGCTCCAACGAGGCGCGCAGACGTGCCAGCCGCTCGTCGCGGAGCCTGTTCATGTCGATACGGGTTTCCCAGTCGACCGCGTTCGGTCCAAACGTCGGAATCGCCATCACAAGTCCTTTGCCATGCGGAAGTCGCGGGTAGGGGAGACACATGCGCACCACCGGTGACGGTCTGGTGCGCGCACCCGTGGGGGACCTGGCGGTCCCTCGCCTCGGAGCAGGCTGCGCACGGCCCAGTGTGCGCCGCGCGCCGTTACCCGGCCGGTAGGTGCGTGGCGGCCTGTCGGTCCGCCTGTGAACCGCGCGTTAGCGCTGCTTGCTGTGGCCTTCGAGCGTCGGATCCACTCTCGGCAGAAGGATCAGCCGCTGACTGGAGGAACCGAACATGGCCGCAGGTTGGAACTTGGAGGGCCGGACGGCTTTCGTGACCGGTGGTAGCCGGGGCTTGGGCTTCGCCATTGCGCAGGCGCTGCTCGAGCGCGGCGCCAAGGTCGCGATCGCGGCCAGGGACGAAGCGGCCGTCAAGGCCGCGGCCGGTCGTCTCACCGCGGATGGGCGTGCGGAGGACGTGCTCCCCGTCGTCGTGGACGTCACCGACGCGGAGTCCGTCGGCAACGCGCTGGCGGAGGTGCACGCGTGGCAGGGCAGCCTTGACATCGTCGTGAACAACGCGGGTCCGCAGCTCGCGCCGTCCCCCCTGGAGCAGGCCGACGAGAACGTCGTCGCGTCCGCCTTCGACACGAAGCTGATCGGGTTCCTCCGCGTCGCGCAGGCCGCCCTCCCGTTCCTGAGCCGGACCGGCAGCGGCAGCATCATCAACGTCGTCGGCGCGACCGCGCACGCGGTGATCCCGAACACCGGTCCCACGGCCATCGTGAACGCGGGCGTGGTCGCGCTCACGAGCTACCTGGCGACCGAGGCGGCGGCCGGCAACATCCGGGTCAACGCCATCTCCCCGGGGATGACGAAGACCGAGGGCTGGCTCACCAAGACCGAGGCCATGGCCAAGCAGCAGGGCAAGAGCGCCGAAGAGGTCCGGGCCGGCATGGTCAAGGGGCTCGGGATCCGCCTCGACCGCTGGGCCGAGCCTGCCGAGATCGGCGCCGCGGCGGCGTTCCTGGCGTCCGACGACGCCTCCTACATGACCGGTCAGGTGCTGCGCGTCGACGGCGGGTTGTCGAAGCCCGTCGCCTGATCGCAGGTCCCCGGGCAGACGCCATCCAAGACCGCCACCGGTCTTGGATGGCGTTCCTGGTCGGTGTGACGACTGTCCCCCGAATGCCCTGCACCTTCGACACCTGGAGTTCTGGGAATGCTGATCGGAATCGTGAGCGAAGCCCGCCGTGGCGAGACGCGCGTTGCCGCGACGCCCGCCACGGTGGTCCAGCTGGTCAAGCTGGGGTACGACGTCGTGGTGGAGCCGGGCGCGGGGGCGCTGTCGAGCTTCCCGGACGAGGGCTACGCCGGGGCGGGCGCGAGGCTCGGTGACCCGCTCGCCGCCGACGTCGTGCTCGGTGTGAACGCCCTCTCGCCGGAGCAGCTGGACGGGTTGAAGCCGGGCGCGACGGTCGTGGGCATCATGAGCCCGGCGTTCGATCCGGCGCTGGTGGAGGACCTGGCGCAGCGGCCGATCACGGCGCTGGCCATGGACGCGGTGCCCCGTATCTCGCGGGCGCAGTCGCTGGACGTGCTGTCCTCGATGGCGAACATCGCCGGTTACCGGGCGGTGGTGGAGGCCGCGCACGTCTTCGGCCGCTTCTTCACCGGCCAGGTGACGGCCGCCGGCAAGGTGCCGCCGGCGAAGGTGCTGGTCTGCGGTGCGGGGGTGGCGGGTCTGGCCGCGATCGGTGCCGCGGGAAGCCTGGGTGCCGTCGTGTACGCCACCGACCCGCGGCCCGAGGTCGCCGACCAGGTCAGGTCGCTGGGCGGCGCGTACCTCTCGGTCGAGGCCGAGGACGCCGGCGAGGTGGAGGTGTCGGCGACGGGTTACGCCAAGGAGATGTCGCAGGACTACAACACCCGTGCGGCGCAGCTGTACACGGACCGGATCACGGAGATGGACATCGTGATCACGACGGCACTGATCCCGGGGCGTCCGGCGCCGACGCTGATCACCGCGGAGATGGTGGCCTCGATGAGGTCGGGCAGCGTGATCGTGGACCTGGCCGCGGCGAACGGCGGCAACGTCGAGGGCACGGTCAAGGACCGGGCGGTGGTCACGGACAACGGTGTGACGATCATCGGCTACACCGACCTGCCCGGCAGGCTGCCCGCGCAGGCGTCCCAGCTGTACGGCACCAACCTGGTCAACCTGATGAAGCTGATGACCCCGGCCAAGGACGGCCGGCTGGTGCTGGACTTCGACGACGTGGTGCAGCGGTCGATGACCGTGGTGCGCGACGGCGAGCAGACCTGGCCGCCGCCGCCGGTCCAGGTGTCCGCCGCCCCGGCCGCCACGGCCGCGCCCCCGGTGGCGAAACCGGCCGGCTCCCAGGGCCGGCCACCGGTGCCGGCCCGGCGGCGGTTCGCCGTGGTCGGCGTCGGCGCCACGGTGCTGTTCCTGCTCGCCGCCCTGTCACCGCCGATGCTGCTGGGGCATCTGACGGTGTTCGCGCTGGCGATCGTGATCGGCTACTACGTGATCGGGCAGGTGCACCACGCCCTGCACACGCCGCTGATGAGCGTGACCAACGCGATCTCCGGGATCATCGTGGTCGGCGCCCTGATGCAGATCGGGCACGACGGGCCCCCGAACGGCGGGGTCGTCACCGCGCTCTCGACGATCGCGATCCTGCTGGCCTCCGTCAACATCTTCGGTGGCTTCGCCGTGACCCGCCGGATGCTCTCCATGTTCTCGAGAAGCTGAAGGGGCTCTGCCATGTCTGATCTGATCACCGTCGAGACCGGCGCGGCGGCGGCCTACATCGTCGCGGCCCTGCTCTTCATCCTGGCGCTGGCCGGGTTGTCCCACCACGAGTCCGCCAAGGCGGGCAAGACCTTCGGCATCGGCGGCATGGCGGTGGCCCTGGCCGCGACGACCGTGCTGGCGATCGACCACGACATCTCCGGAGCCGGTCTGGCCCTGATGATCGGCGCCGTGGCGGTCGGCGCCGCCGTCGGGCTGTGGCGGGCGCGGGTCGTGGAGATGACCGGGATGCCCGAACTGATCGCCCTGCTGCACTCCTTCGTGGGCCTGGCGGCGGTGCTGGTGGGCTGGAACGGCTACCTGCACGTGGAGGCCGCACTCGACGGCCCGGGCAGTGCCGAGGCCCAGGCGCTGCGGGCCCAGGATCTGCTCGGGATCCACTCCGCCGAGGTGTTCATCGGCGTCTTCATCGGCGCGGTCACCTTCACCGGCTCGGTCGTGGCGTTCCTCAAGCTCTCGGCGCGGATCAAGTCGGCCCCGCTGATGCTGCCCGGCAAGAACCTCCTCAACCTGGGCGCCCTGGCCGCGTTCGCCGTCCTCACCACGTGGTTCGTGATCGACCCGGCGCTGTGGCTGCTGGTCGCGGTCACGATCGTCGCGCTGGCCCTGGGCTGGCACCTGGTCGCCTCGATCGGCGGCGGTGACATGCCGGTCGTCGTGTCGATGCTGAACTCCTACTCCGGCTGGGCGGCCGCGGCGTCGGGATTCCTGCTGGAGAACGACCTGCTGATCATCACCGGCGCCCTGGTCGGCTCCTCGGGCGCCTACCTGTCCTCCGTCATGTGCAAGGCGATGAACCGGTCCTTCCTCTCCGTGATCGCCGGCGGGTTCGGCATCGAGGCGGGCCCCGCCGACGACAAGGACTACGGGGAGCACCGCGAGATCACCGCCGAGGGCGTCGCCGAGCTCCTCGGATCGGCCGACTCGGTCATCATCACCCCCGGCTACGGCATGGCCGTCGCCCAGGCCCAGTACGGCATCGCCGAGCTGACCCGCAAGCTCAGGGAGCGCGACGTCGACGTGCGCTTCGGCATCCACCCGGTCGCGGGCCGGCTGCCGGGCCACATGAACGTCCTGCTCGCCGAGGCCAAGGTCCCCTACGACATCGTGCTGGAGATGGACGAGATCAACGACGACTTCGACGGCACCGCCGTCGTCCTCGTCATCGGCGCCAACGACACCGTCAACCCCGCGGCCGCCGAGGACCCGGGCTCGCCCATCGCGGGCATGCCCGTCCTGCAGGTCTGGAACGCCGAGAACGTCATCGTCTTCAAACGCTCCATGGCCTCCGGTTACGCCGGAGTCCAGAACCCGCTCTTCTACCGCGACAACTCCGCCATGCTCTTCGGCGACGCCAAGGACCGCGTCGAGGACATCCTCAGGGTCCTTTGACCCGCTGTCGGAGGGGTCCGTTACCTTCGGGTCATGTCGATCACCGCACAACTGCGCGACTCGGTGGAGCTGCCGGGTGGAGGCGCACTCGTCAACGGCGCCGCGTTCGAGAGCCGCGGGGGCGGTGCGTGTCGCGCCCTGCTCGGCAACGGGCGCGAGCTGGAGGTCCACGACCTGGGCGAGGTGTTCGCGGGTGAGCGCGTGCCGGCCGCCGTCTTCCCCCTTCCCTGGCCGGGGTGGGACCGCGGCGTCCACTCGGTGAGTCCCGACGGCACGTTCGCGGTGTTCTCGGGCCAGCGCGCGGTCCGGGCGGTGGGCAGCGGCGGCGAGACGCTGTGGGAGTACCGGCACGCCTGCTGGGGGCCCGCGATCGGCCATCCGCACACGGGGGACGAGCAGGAGGTGTGCCCCGGTCACGAGCACGGATCCTGCCGGGTCTCGGACGACGGCCGGCTCGTCTGGGCACATGTCGTGGCCGAGCCGGCGGAAGGCGACTGGGAGGAGCGCTGGGTCGTCCTGGACGCCCGGGACGGCCGGGAGCTGGCCCGGCTGCCGTTGGGGAGCGCGGCATCCGGTTCGCATCATCTGTCCCACCCGGACGGTGTCCACATGGGCCTGTGCATCGGCATGGGCCAGGACGGCGTCCTGCTGCACTGGGCGCGTCGGGACGGTGGCGAGCTGACCGGCTGGGACCTGAACGAGGGCATGGACCGCATCCTGATGGACGTCCATGCGGGTCATCCGGGCTTCCTGACCGTCGAGCACAGCGGGTGGGACCTGCAACTGCACGCTCTGGACGGCACCGTGCTCGCCGAGGTCTCGCCCGATCCGGCCGACGACGAGGACCCGCCCCGCTGGGACTACGGCTGCGGCTTCGTGGACGCCGACACGGTCATCGCCTCGACGATCGACTCCGCCGAGGAGCCCGAACAGGCCCTTCACTGGCTGCTCGACGCCCACAGCCTGGAGATACGCGGGACGGTCGGATATCCGACGGGCCCTGTCGACAGCTACGTGCGTCCGCTCGGCGACGGGACCTGGCTCACCTATGACGACAAGAGCGGCACGCTGAACCGCTGGGCGGAAAAGGCACTTTGAGCACGACCAGGACGCCCGCCGGCCGGCGCGCGTCCTGGTCGTGCTCTGCGGGAGCGGCTCCCGTCAGCCCTTCCAGACCGTCTTGAGGTTGCAGAACTCCCGGATGCCCTCCGCGGCGAGCTCGCGGCCGATGCCCGAGTCCTTCACGCCGCCGAACGGCAGTTCGGGGTAGGAGACGCTCATGCCGTTGACGAAGACGGCGCCCGCCTCGAGCCGGGGGATCAGGAACCGCTCCTCGTCGGGGTCGGTGGTCCACACCGACGAGCTGAGGCCGAAGGTGGTGTCGTTGGCGAGCGCCGCGGCCTGTGCGATGTCGTCGACCCGGTGGACCACGGCCAGCGGACCGAAGGCCTCCTCCCGGTACACCCGCATCGCGGGGGTGACCTCCTCCAGCACCGTCGGCTCGAAGAACCACCCCTCGGTACCGACCGCGGACCCGCCGCAGCGCAGGACGGCGCCCTGCGAGACGGCGTCGTCGACCAGTTCGGCGAGCTCGCGCCGGCCGGACTCCGTGGCGATCGGCCCGATCTCGGTGTCCTCGTCGAGCGGGTCGCCGACGGTCAGCGCCTTCGTGCCCGCGACGAAGGCCTCGACGAACTCGTCGTACACCTCGGTGTGGACGATGAACCGCTTGGCCGCGATGCACGACTGGCCGTTGTTCATCGTGCGCGCGGTCACGGCGGTCCGGGCCGCCGCGCGGACGTCGGCGGAGGGCAGCACGATGAACGGGTCGGACCCGCCCAGCTCCAGCACGGCCTTCTTCACCTCCGAGCCCGCGATCGCCGCGATCGACCGCCCGGCCGGCTCGGACCCGGTGAGCGTCACGGCGGCGACGCGCCGGTCGCGGACGACGGCTTCGACGTCGGCGGCACCGATGAGGAGCGCCTGGAACGACCCGACGGGGAAGCCCGCCCGTTCGAAGAGCGTGTCGAGGTACAACGCGGACTGCGGGACGTTCGAGGCGTGCTTGAGCAGGCCCACGTTGCCGGCCATCAGCGCCGGCGCGGCGAAGCGGATCACCTGCCACATCGGGTAGTTCCACGGCATCACGGCGAGGACGACGCCGAGAGGCTCATAGGAGGTGTAGGCGGCCGAGGCCTTGACCGATCGCGGGTCGGCGAGCGGCTGGTCGGCCAGCAGGGTCTCGGCGTTGTCGGCGTAGAACCGCATCGCGTGGGCGCACTTGAGCACCTCCGCGCGGGCCTGCGCGATCGGCTTGCCCATCTCGACGGTGAGCATGGGCGCCGTCCGGTCCGCCTCGGCCTCGACCAGGTCCGCGGCGGCCCGCATCCACCGGGCGCGTGTGTCGAAGCCGGTCGCCCGGAGCGTCGCGGCCGCGGCTTCCGCCCGCGTCAGCCGCTGGTCGACCTGTTCCTCGGTGAGTGGAGCGAACTCTTCGACGAGCTCACCGGTAGCGGGGTTGACGGTGGCGATAGGCACGGCGCTCTCCTCGTGGCGTGGGCATCCATGAACCCTGATTGGATCCACTGTAGGCCCCGTCGGGTTGGTGTGCCAGGGGTGTTGTGGCGCGTGCGTCCTTCATCGCATCAAGTTGGATACATTCAAGGCACGGGTATCGCTGCCGGGACCGGGGGTTCGGAACGCGCGGCCGAGCGTGCTCCGCGCAGGGCGGGACACCGGTTCGCTCCTCGGGAGCTCCGGTGTCCCGCTCGCGTCAGTGCTTCTCGGTGAAGAGTTCCGGGTGCGCCGTGAGTTGGACCCGCGTGCGACGGATGTGCCCGGTCAGGTACCGCTCACCGTCCTCGGGATCGCGGCGCCGTACGGCGTCGAGGATCAGCCGGTGCTCGGCGTTGACGATGGTGGCCCGGTCCGGGTCGGCGAGCACCATGAACGCACGGCGATAGTGCTGGGTGGAGTTCCAGAGCCGCTCGGTGATGGCCAGCAGGTGGTCGCTGGGGCACCCCGCGTAGGTGGTCATGTGGAACTCGCGGTCCAGCAGGAGGAACCGGTTGACGTCGCCCTGGTTCTCGATCTCGTCCTGGAGGCTTTCCAGGCGCTCGATCTGGTGATCGGCGAGATGGGGGAGGGACTCGACCAGGGTCAGCGGCTCCAGGCGCTCGCGCATCCGGTAGTAGGTGTTCACCTCTTGGAGGCTGAGCATCGGCACCCGGGAGCCCCGGTTGGGGAACGACTCGGTGAGGCCGTCGGACTCCAGGATCCGCAGCGCTTCGCGGACCGGGATCCGGCTCGTGCCGAGCCGCGCCGCGATCTCGTCCTGGCGCAACCAGGTGCCGGGCGTCAGACGGCCGGCGAGGATCTCCTCGCGGAGGATGCCCGCGATGTGCTGGCTCCTGACGCTGTCCGACCCGCGCGGATCGCGAGCTTGCGCGGGGGTCAAGAGCGGTCACCTCTGAACTGTGACGGGTCGCGGTCGAAGGCCTTGCCCTCAGGATACGACACCAGCTCGAACTGCATCCCCCACGGCGAGAGGAAGTAGACCCACCGCTGCCCCTGCGACGGACCGGCGCTGGCGGTCGGGTCGCCGAGCACGGGAACGCCCCTCGCCCTCAGGAACGACACCGCGTCGTCGAGGTCCTCGACGTACAGCGCGACATGGTGGCCGCCGACGTCGCTGTTGCGCGGGACGGCCTTCCGCTGCGCGTCCGCCTGGTACGCGAAGACCTCGAACACCGCCTGCTCGCCGCACCGGTAGAAGCTCAGCCGGCGCATGACCGTGCGCGCGTCCACGTTCAGGTGCTCCGACATCCAGTCGTCCGTCGCGCTGAGCGGGCCGATCGAGTACAGGTACTCGCAGCCCAGGACGTCCACGAGCCATGCGTGCGCCTGGTCCAGGTCCGGCACCGTGAAGCCGATGTGGTCCAGGCGCATGAGGCCGGGCAGAGTCATGATCTTCCTCCTTTGGATCCGAACGCTGCCGCAATGGTCCCGTCCGTGCGGCAATCTGTCGAGCAGAACCTTGTCATTGGATCCAACTCTGTGACAGGGTCGATGTACTCCGGTTGATCGAAGGGGGCACCCGATGCCTGCGGAAAACACACTCGAAGCCAACGCCGCGTGGTCGGAGTTCGTCGTCACCCAGGACGACTGGGACGCCGCGGCTCCGGACCTCCTGACGGGCATGTTCAGCCAACTGGTGCTGATCCGGACCTTCGAGGAGTACGTCCTGGAGCTCGCCGCGGACGGGCTCATCCACGGTCCCGCGCACTCCAGCATCGGCCAGGAGGGCGGGGCGGTCGGCGCGTGCTTCGCCCTGACGTCGCAGGACACCGTGAACGGCTCGCACCGCGGCCACCACCAGTTCCTCGCCAAGGCGCTCGCCCATCTGCATCCGAAGGGCATCGAGCCGACGAAGCCGTTCCCCGAGGACGTGCGGGCCGTGCTCCTGCGCAGCCTGCGCGAGATCTGCGGACTGGACCGCGGCTTCAGCCACGGCCGGGGCGGCAGCATGCACCTCCAGTGGCACGAGGCCGGCGCGATCGGGACGAACGCGATCGTCGGCGGTGGCGTACCGCTCGCGGCCGGTTCCGCCTGGGCGCACAAGGAGGCCGGCACCGACGCGGTGGCCTTCACGTTCTTCGGCGACGGCGCGATCAACATCGGATCCACGCTGGAGACCCTCAACCTCGCGGCGGCGTGGTCACTGCCCCTGTGCTTCTTCGTCGAGAACAACCTGTACGCCGTGTCCACCCACGTATCCGAAGTCACCGCGGAGCCGCGGCTGTCCGGCCGCGGCCCGGGCTTCGGCATCCGGAGCTGGAAGGTCGACGGCATGGATCCGCTGGCCGTGCACCTCGTGACGCAGCAGGCCCTCGCGCACATGCGGGGCGGCGACGGTCCGACGATGATCGAGGCCGATGTCTACCGCTACTTCCACCAGAACGGTCCTTTCGCCGGTTCGGCGTTCCGCTACCGGACCAGGGAGGAGGAGGCGCAGTGGCGTGCCCGCGACCCCCTCGACACCATCGTGCGACACCTGGTGCGCCGCAGGATCCTCACCAAGAAGGCGGTCGCCGAGACGATCGAGCGCGCCAAGGGCCTCATGATCGAGCTCGGCGACGTCATCCTCGAACCGCGGCCGGGCGGCAAACCGGGTGAGCGGCGGATCGTGCCCTCGGAGTGGCCGGACCCGGCGTTCGTCGACACCGGCGTCCGGGGCGACCTGTCGGAGCTGGCCGGGATCGAGTTCACCGACGCCGGGGACTTCGCCGGCGACCTGACCGACGTCAAGTTCATCGGCGCCGTCGCCGGGGTGATGGGGCGCCGGCTGGAGACCGATCCACGCGTCGTGGTGATGGGGGAGGACGTGCACCGCCTCAACGGCGGCACCAACGGCGCCACCCGCGGCCTGAGCGAGGCGTTCCCCGACCGCGTGATCGGGACGCCGATATCGGAGAACGCGTTCGCCGGCCTCGGGGGAGGACTGGCCCTGGACGGCCGGTTCCGCCCGATCGTGGAGTTCATGTACGCCGACTTCATGTGGGTGGCGGCGGACCAGCTGTTCAACCAGATCGGGAAGGCCCGCCACATGTTCGGGGGCGAGGGCAAGGTGCCGTTCGTCCTGCGCAGCAAGGTCGCCACCGGCACCGGCTACGGGTCGCAGCACTCGATGGACCCGGCCGGCATCTTCGCGACGGCGCCGGGCTGGCGCATCGTCGCGCCGTCGACGCCGTTCGACTACGTCGGCCTGATGAACACCGCCCTGGCCTGCGACGACCCGGTCGTGGTCCTCGAACACGTCGATCTGTACAACTCGACCGGTCCGGGACTGCCGGACAACCACGACCACCACCTGCCGGTCGGCAAGGCCGCCGTACGCCGTGAGGGCGCTGCCCTGACCATCCTGACCTATCTCGCGATGACGCCGGCCGTGCTGGAGGCCGTCGAGCGGACGGGAGTGGACGCCGAGGTCGTCGACCTGCGCTGGCTGGACCGGGCCAGCCTGGACTGGGACACGATCACGCGATCGGTGCGGAAGACCAACAACGTGCTCATCGCCGAGCAGGGCGCCCTCGGCACCTCCTACGGCGGCTGGCTCGCGGACGAGATCCATCGACGGCTGTTCGACTGGCTCGACGCCCCGATCGAGCGGGTGACGGGCGGCGAGGCGTCGCCGAGCATCAGCAAGGTGCTGGAACGTGCCGCGTTCGCCTCCACCGAGGAAGTCGTCGCCAAGCTCCGCGAGATCACGCGGGGGCAGAACAATGGCTGAGCTGCTGCGCATGCCCGAGATCGCCGCCAACACCGCGGAGGCGATCCTGGAGTCCTGGAACGTCGGTGTGAACACCCCTTATACGGCGGGCGATTCGATCGTCACGGTGGAGACCGAGAAGGCCGTGGTCGACGTGGAGGCCGAGAGCGACGGCGTCCTCCTGCGCCTCCTGGTGGACGCGGGCACCACGGTGTCGGTGGGTACGCCCATCGCGGTCTGGGGAGCACCGCACGAGCCGGCGTCCGCGGTCGACGAACTGGTGGCCTCGCTGGGCGGCGGAGAGGCTCCCGTGGCCGCCTCCGCGGCCTCGGCGCCGGCGGGCGCGGTCGCCCCGGCGCCCACCGGTGCGGCACGCGACGGGGGCGAGCGCCTCTTCGCCAGTCCGCTGGCGCGACGTCTCGCACGCGAGCTCGGCGTCGATCTGAACGCCGTGACGGGGAGCGGCCCGCGCGGACGCATCCGGCGCACCGACGTCGAGGCGGCCGCCGCCCGGCCGGCCCGGCAGGAGGCGACGGCGCCGGCGGACACCGGGGCGGAGGACACCGGGGCGGAGAACGCGACCCGTACGGCCCCGGGGGCCGGCGCGCACTTCGTGGACGTACCCAACACGCGGATGCGGGCGGCCATCGCCCGCCGGCTGACGGAGAGCAAGCGGAACACGCCGCACTTCTATCTGCGCGGCAGCGCACGCGTCGACGCGCTGCTCGCACTGCGGCAGCAGATCAACGCCGGTCAGGGCGTGCGGGTGTCGATCAACGACCTGCTCGTCAAGGCGATCGCGTCCGCGCACACGGGTGTTCCCGCGATGAACGTGCAGTGGAACGACACCTCGATCCGGCACTTCCCGGACGTCGACATCGCCGTGGCCGTCGCCACCGACGGCGGTCTGGTCACCCCGGTGGTCCGCGGTGTGCAGTCCCTGTCGATGAGCGGTGTCGCCGCGGCGACGAAGGACGTGATCGCGCGCGCGAAGGAGCGCCGGCTCCGGCAGGACGAGCTGGAGGGCGGCACGATCTCGATCACCAACCTCGGCATGTACGGCACCGAGGACTTCGCGGCGATCATCAACCCGCCGCAGGCCGCGATCCTGGCCGTCGGCGCGGTGCGGCAGGAGGCGGTCGTCGAGGACGGTGCGGTCGACGTCGCGTCCGTCCTGCGGCTGACCCTCGCCGTCGACCACAGGGCGGTGGACGGCGCCACCGCGGCCGAGTGGCTGAAGGAGTTCGTGGACGTGCTCGAACACCCGCTCCGGATCCTGCTGTGAACACCGGCGAACGCGAGGAGAAGGAGAACGCAGCATGACGGAGAGCACTTTCGACCTCGTCGTCCTCGGCGGTGGATCGGGCGGTTACGCCACCGCGCTCCGCGGCGCGGAACTGGGGTTCAGCGTCGCCCTCGTCGAGGAGGACAAGCTCGGCGGAACATGCCTGCACAGCGGCTGCATCCCGACCAAGGCACTGCTGCACGCCGCCGAGGTCGCCGAACTGTCGCGGCACGCCGCGTCGATCGGCGTCCGTGCCTCCTTCGAGGGCATCGACGTCCCCGGCGTGTACGCCTATCGCGACGGCGTCGTGGACCGCCTGTACAAGGGGCTGCAAGGACTCGTCGCGGCCCATGACGTGACCTTGGTCCGGGGACGCGGGCACCTGGTGTCGCCGACGGCCGTGCGGGTCGGTGAGGTCGACTACTGCGCGGCGCACGCCGTGGTCCTGGCCACCGGGTCCGTGGCCCGCAGCCTGCCGGGGCTGGAGTTCGGCGGCCGGGTCCTGTCGTCGACGGAGGCGCTCTCCCTGCCGGAGCTTCCGCGCAGCGCCATCATCCTGGGTGGCGGTGTCATCGGTGTCGAGTTCGCGAGCCTGTGGCGCTCGTTCGGCGTCGACGTCACCATCGTCGAGGCGCTCCCGAGCCTGGTCCCGAACGAGGACCGGTCCTGCGGCAAGGCCCTGGAGCGTGCCTTCCGGCGACGTGGGGTCACCGTGCGCACCGGTGTCCGGGTCGCCGCCGTCGAGCAGAGCGCGAGCGGGGTCTTCGTCGGTCTCGAGGCGGGCGAGCCCTTGGAGGCCGAGGTCCTGCTGGTCGCCGTCGGGCGGGGACCCCGCACGGCCGGCATGGGCTTCGAGGACGTCGGTGTGACGCTGGACCGCGGATTCGTCGAGGTCGACGCCGGCCTGCGGACCCGGGTGCCCGGTGTGTACGCCGTCGGGGACGTCGTCGAAGGTCTCCAGCTCGCGCACCGCGGCTTCCAGCACGGGATCTTCGTCGCGGAGGAGATCGCCGGTCTGGCCCCGGCACCGATCGCCGAGGCCCACATCCCCCGCGTCACCTACTGCGATCCGGAGGTCGCGTCGGTCGGCCTGACGGAAGCCCAGGCCGAGGAGAAGCTCGGTGCCGACCGGGTGGAGAGCGTCGAGTACAACCTGGCGGGCAACGGCAAGAGCCAGATCATCGGTACGTCCGGCTTCGTGAAGCTGGTCCGTGAGAAGGACGGCCCGGTGCTGGGGGTCCACATGGTCGGTGCGAGGGTGGGCGAGCTCATCGGAGAGGCACAGCTCGCGGTCGCCTGGGAAGCCCATCCGGGCGATGTCGCCCCCCTCGTCCACGCTCACCCCACCCAGAACGAGGCCCTGGGGGAGGCGTTCCTCGCCCTCGCGGGCAAGCCCTTGCACAGGCACGGATGAAGCCCGGACGCCGGATCCCCCATGCCTCACCGCCGCCTCCGGACGGCGGCAACGGCAGCCGCGGGGCCGGCAACCGGCTGCGCAGCGGGCGCCGCGACCGGCTCCTCTCGTCCCTGCCGTTGCACTTCGTGGAGGCGTTCCTCGTCGGCCATGGCGCCGGCGGACCGGCCGGGGGACTGGTGCGCTTTCGGATACCCGGGGCGGACGAGGCCGGCGGATTGTGGCGCCGGACGGACCTGGGGCGCCAACTCGCGGGTTCCGGTGGGGAGGTGCGGCTGGTCCGCCCCTATGACGACACCGGTACCCGCCGGGCCCTCATCGCGATGCTGACGCTCAACGGCATCACCGACGTCGCCGCCCTGGTCCGGCTGGACATCGCCGGGCGGGGCCCGGGCCGTGACGTGACGGTCGGCGTGGACGTGCGGTTCCTCGCGGAACTGTGGGACCTGGCCCTCCCGGAGCACACGCGGTGCCGGGTGCACCTGGAGGGCCGGGTCCGTGAGATGCCCGGTCGGCCGATGCCGCGTTGAGCCGCCTGCGCGGTGCGGTGTCAGGACGGTGCCGGTTCGGGCCAGAGCGCGCGGAGCGCGTCGGGAACCCCCTCGACGGCCTCGGAGTCGCCCATGGCCAGCTGGAGGATGTAGCCGGGCAGGGTGCACAGGAGCGCGGCGCCGATCGCCTCGGGGGAGGCCTCACGTGTCAGGGTGCCGCCCTGCTGGTGTTCCCGGACGACCTCGGTGAGTGCGGAGCGCATCTGGGCCAGCAGGTCGTTGAACTGCTCGGCCAGTGCGGGGTTCCGCAGGGATTCGGACCAGGCCAGCACGGACAGCCCGGCGATGTTCTGCTCGGCGGTCTTGGCCTTCACGATGTCGAAGACATCGGCCATCAGGTCCCCGACGGAGCTGCTGGGACGGTCCTTGGCGACAGCGTGGACCATCGCCAGGACGTCACGCATGCTCTCCTCGACGATGGCCGTGATCATCTCGTTCTTGCTGGCGAAGTGCCGGTACACCGCGCCCGCCGAGAGGCCCGACTCCGCGAAGAGGTCCTGCATGGACGTGGAATGGAACCCGTCCCGCAGGAAGCAGCGGCGCGCCGCGTCCAGGATCTGCCGGCGGCGGGCCTCCATGTACTCCTGCGTGACTTTCGGCATGGATTCATCCTTCGATTAAAAAACGAATCTTCGTGTTAATTTACACGATGACCGTGGGTCATCCATAGGGATCGCGGGGGAAAACTTTGCCCGCGTTCTCTGGACATCCACCGTGCGGGCCGCAACCATGGTTACTCCATACGGTATGCAATCTGCAGTATGGGATCCCGACGCACCACTCCCGACCCGTCGTTGGACTTGTGAGGTGGCCGTTGTGACCAAGGCACTCGAA
>NZ_JBHWGA010000072.1:0-33071 GCF_042733315.1 Streptomyces sp. NPDC059718 | reverse complement strand
CCCGAACCGCATCCGCCCCACCCGCCGCCCGTACGGGGGCCGACCGCGCCGGGCCGTCCGCCCCACCTGAGCGACCCGCGCTCCCCTGGTCAGAAGGCGGCCGCACCCGGCGGCCGCCTTCTGCCTTGCCCGCACCCATCGGTCGTGATCTGCAAGGGGACCCGCCTGTGGCGACCACCGATGCACCCCTCGGCCTCCCTCGGCATACAGCGCCCTTCCGAGGGGGCCGCTCCATCGTCTGGGCGCTGATCTCCGCCTCTCTGTTCGTGAAAGCGGCTGGCTTCAGCTGGGACTTCCTGGGCTACTTCGTTGGCACCGCGCACGGCACCACCGCCGCCGGCGCGTCCATGACGCTGTTCGGCGTCGGCTGGTGCCTCGGTCAGGCCGTCTCCGGCCAGCTGACCGACCGTGCCGGCCAGCGATCCGCGCTGGTCGTCATGATGGGCTTCGCCGCGCTGTCCTGCGTCGCGCTGACCCTGGTGGCATCGCTGCCCGCACTGCTGATCGTGTCGGTCTGCCTCGGCCTGACCATGGAGACCTACCGCCCGGCCGTCTCGGCGGCGATCAACACCCACATCGCCTCCAGCGGCGGCCGCGCTCGGGCACAGACCGCGCTGTACTGGTCGATCAACGTCGGGATCGCGGTGTGCGGTGGTCTCGGCGGCTACGCCGCCCACCACTACGGCTACCGGCCACTCTTCGTCGCCAACGCGGCGGTGTGCGTGGCGTTCGCGCTGCTGGCTTGGCGTCTCCTTGGCGCCCCCGAAGCCGCACCCGTTGGTGACGCTGGCGCGCTCACGTACCGCCAGGTCCTCGCCGATCCCACCCTGCGGTGGATCGCCGTGGTCTCTGTGGCAGCCATGGTGTGCGCGTGGGGCATGGTGTCGGTCCTGCCGCTGCTGATGACCTCCGACGGCCTGCCGCCCACCGCCTACGGCACCGCGATGATCGCCAACACGGTGGCCGTGCTGGTCCTCACGCCGCCCCTGACGCGGCTGCTCATCGGCCGCGGAGACGCTTTGCGGTTCTCCCCCGTCGCCATCCTCGCAACCGGTACGGCCGTTGTTGGCGCGGGTATCGGCGTCGCGGCCTACCAGCACACCACGCTCGGCTACGCGATCGCCTGTGCGGCCCTGGTCCCCGGCGAGGTCTGTTACAGCATCGCCGTCGGCGCCTACCTGTCCACCGCCGCTCCGGACGGCGCCGTAGGCCGCTACCAGGCCGTGATCTCCGCATCCTCCGCAGTGGCGTCGCTGCCTCCACTGGGCATCGCCGTCGCCCTCAGCACCGGCGGCCGCCCGCTGGTGGCCGCCCTGCTCGGTGGCTGCGCGCTACTGGGCGTCGTGGCGTGCCTCCCTCTCTCGCGCGCTCTGCGCCTCGCCTCCAGTGCTCACTGACCCCGTTCGGAAGGAACTGCTGTCGTGACTGCGAACTTCTTCAAGCTGCCCTGGCCGGCCCCGCAACGGTCGGCTCCGGCCGAGCCGGCTGAGCCTGTCCTCGTAGCGCCAAGCCAGGTGTCGGCCCAGTCGGACGCTGGACCGGCGGCCGCGTCGGTCCGGGTTCCCGCGGATGGTGAGCGGGCGGCGGCCGACCCCGCGCTGCTGGAGTTCGGGCCGCGTACCCCGGCGTGGTGGTAGGCAGAGACACGCTGAGATCGGGGCAGAGCAGGTGTGTTGAACTTTGTACGACTCAACAGGTGATCGCACTGGATGACTTGGCTTAGCGTGTCGGCACGTCTTGCTGGCTGTTGATCGGCACGAGTGGAGCGATTTTGACCGCGTTCGTCACCTGTCCCCGCATCGTCTTGCCGCCGCACAAGGTGACCACCGGCGAGATCCTCGACGACATCCGCTCGCACCATCCAGATCATGCCCGGCTGGCCGTGATCCTGCGGGCGGTGACGGGCTGCGGGGTGGACACCCGGTACTTCACCCGGCCGTTGTCGGAGGTGGCGCACCCTCGTGGCGCGCGGTAGCGGATTGAGGAGGCCTTCGGTGACGCGGCCGAGATGGCCGTGCAAGCGGCGCGGCAGGCTCTTGAATCGTCCGGGGTGCGTGCCACGGACGTGGACTGTGTCATCACCTCCCACACCACGTCCTGGGCGGTCCCCAACCTTGACGTGCACCTCATCGGTGCCCTGGGGCTGCGCCCGACGGTGTCGCGGATACCCTGGCCACGCTCGCCTGCGCCGGCGGCGTACATGCCCTGGTACGGGCCGCGGACTATCTCAAGGCCAGGCCGGGCAGCCGCGTGTTGGTGACGGTGGCGGAGGTTCTGTCGGCGATCTACCACCGCACGGACACCACGATCGACTCCATGATCTACCGGGCCCTGTTCGGGGACAGCGCAGGTGCGGTCCTGGTCACCGATGAACCACTCGGCGCCGGGATGGCGGTGGAGGACGGGGTGGAGATCCTTCTGCCCGATTCCCTGGACCGGTACTGGGGACGGCTCGACCACGAGGGCTTGCACTTCGACTCCACGAAGAAGGCCGCCCGGGCGGCTGTGGACACGCTGCCGCTGCTGCAGGAGTGGATGGGCCCGTGGCAGCCCGACCGGGCCGTCGTCCACCCCGGGGGCCCGCGCATCATCTCCGACATGGCAGAAGGCATCGGGCTTGTTCCGCAGGCTGCTGGGCATTCCGTCGACTCCCTGCGGGAGGTCGGCAACCTCGGCGGCGTGGCCGCGCTCGACGTCCTTGCCCGGACCCACGCCGATCCCCCGGCCGCTGGTAGCGACGGCCTCGTGGTCGCGGTCGGCCCCGGTTTCACCCTGTCCGGCGTGCGCGGCCGCTGGCAGGACTGACCCGAGCGACGGCATTCTGGGTCTTCGACGTGTTGAAGCGGCTACACCACCTACTCGGTGCCGCCTGACGCCACCTGATCGTCCACATCACCTGCTCTGTGTCTGAGACCGTCAAGACGCTGTTCAGCGTTGCAGCAACTGCATCCTGGGGCGCAACGGCAAACCTCTGGCTTCGCGCCGGGCTTCCCCGGGGTCATCGTGGCGGCCTGCTGTACCACCAGCTTCTTCCGGGAGCCGGTGGTGGCCGTGGTCGGTGTATCAGTTCTGGTTCTGTTCAGTCACACTGGGCGCTGTGGTGGATACGACAGTGCTGTTCAGCACGATCAGCGGCCTTGGCGGGGCGGTACTGGGCGCGATCGGCGGAGTGTATGGTCCAGTTCTGCTGGAAAGGCGCCGCGACAGCACCCAGCAGAGTGGCGATGCCCATGTGACGGTAGCGAAGGCACGGCAGGCGGGGCATGCCTGGCTTCGACTGGTGCACCGCGTCGTTCAGGATCTCCAGGCGGGCAAAACCGTGGACATCGTTGCTTTCGACGAGGCCACCGAGTCCGCAATGGAGACCGTCACCGCCGCGGTGACCGATCTCGCGCGCCCAGGCGTCGAACTGCGCCGTGTGCCCGCAGCTACCACGGACGGGTCGGGCTCTGCCATGACAAGGATGTGGGAGACCGTCAGGCAACTGCGCGAGATCATTCTGGGTCTGTCGGACACATCCGGTCTCGCAGATATCGAAGCTGAAGCACGTTACGCCCGTGAGGAGCTCGGGTATCTCTTACAGAGCGAGATCGAAACACGGATCGGTCATCCGCTACCCGCGCCTGTATCCCAGGCATACCCACAACCATTCGTTCCTACGACACAGCCGACCAGCCCTCCGCCCCACCTCGATCCCCGCAACTCCGGCTGGCCCGGTGACGGCTCAGGTCCGAACGGACCTTAGGGCGCTGGCCCGCGCCAAGCGCGAGCACCTGTCCTACCGCGGGTTCCTCGCGGCGTGGATGACCGGTGGATCCTGGGTGGTGTCGGACACGTCCACGACGGTGTACTTAGACCAGAGGTCTCTCTCAGGGGCGAGCCGGTCACCGCGGGTGCGTACCTCGGGTGACTCGATCGCAAAGGCCCAGCCGTTGCCGGTGTCTCCCACCATTGCGTAGTCCGGCAGGCCCGACTCGCTAAGGCCGTGGGAGGGCCCCAGCGTCTCACTGGCCGTGTCCGGATCCATGAGGGTGCCTGGCTGCGCACCCAGCCGGACGGCCAGTTCCTCGTGGCCGATGCCCTTCACCATCAGCAGGGAGAAGCCGTCGGGACCCAGTTCATCGTCGATCCACGCGATTCCGTCGTTCACGATCGGGAAACTAGTGGAGGGGTGCGACAGTCAGGAGCGCGCGGTCCGGCAACCAACGCGTGACAAGAGCCGGGCGCGGCCAGGGTGGGGGCCTGAGCGTGCCCGGCTCGTCTGCGAGTTCGGGCGTCAGGCGGCCGCCGATGAATTGGCGCCGATCGGCAGGACTACGGCCGGTGCGGGGTGCAGCTTCGGGAGGTGGTACGCGAGCTCGCCGAGGTTGCCGGTGTAGTGCAACGTGCGCATCCCGAGGCGGGCGGCGGCTGCGATGTTCTCGCTGCGGTCGTCGACGAACAACGTCCGGCTCGGGTCGGGCCAGCCAACGGCCAGCAGCAGACGCCCAGCGACACCATCTACGGCTGGCAGATCCACACCAGCGGATACGCGGCACCGCTGTTCATCCTCGCCTTCGGCTCTCAATGGATCTTCCCGATGCTGGCAGCCCTCGTGGCTGGCGACACCTTCGCCAGTGAGGACCAGCACGGCACGTGGAAGACCATCCTGACCCGGTCGGTCACCCGCGGCCAGATCTTCTGGGCGAAGACGCTCGCCGCGACCGCGTTCACCGTCGTCTCGCTAGCCGTTCTGGAAGCGAGCACCATCGGCTCCAGCCTGCTGATCATCGGCATCCAGCCCCTGGTCGGACTCGGCGGCCAGCTCATCCCCTCCGGCTCGGCACTTGCTCTGGTGATCGCCAATTGGGCGACCGCTCTGGCGCCGCAGATGGCCCGAGTCGAGCGAGCACTGGCCCCAACGTTCGCGAACCTGTACGTCCAGCAGGCGGCCATCCTGGAAATCCCCGGTATCACCGTCGCCGGAATCGCCCCTTCCGCCGACTGTGACCGTGGCGGCCCGAAGGTCGCCGATACGGACTCCGGAACCGACTGGATCTGCATGGTCACCTTCCACGACGACACCCACCAGGTGCAGGTCGGAAAGTTCGAACTGCAGATCAGGGCCGACTCGACGTACGTTGCCGGCGGCCCCTCCAAGCTCATCGGAACGGCGACCATCACCGACAAGAAGACCGGCAAGGACGTCCCCAACCCGGATGCTCCGGCCGAAGGTCCCGACTGCCAGGCTGTCGGGACCTTCGGCCGGGGCATCCGGGTTCACGAACCAGCCGGTTACGCTGTCCGGCCTGCACTTCCTCTTTGTCGACGACGAGACGGCCCTGACCAGAGCCGGCCTCTACGAGCTGAGGCACGCCGTGGGTGCCAGGGTCCACGCTGCCCCTCGGCCCGTCGACACTGCTGTCTCGTTCGTGGTCGCGTTCGCCTCCATCGCCTGACTGCTGAAGTTTGTCGCACGCACTGCTTCAACGCTTTCGTGGTCTATCGGATCACCTCGGGGTGGGGTTTTGTTGCTCGACCTTCCGGCGACGAAAGTGCTCACCGTCTGACCACATCTCACTACGGCGTCGAATGTAACGGCTGCTACATTTCATGGTGTGATGAACGCTAACGTGGAAGCCGGGAGTCGCTGGCTCGTCCTCGTGATCAAGCTCCCCGCGGAGCCCTCGCGGCACCGGGTCGCGGTCTGGCGAGAGCTGCGCAAGATCGGCGCGCTTTCGCTCGGCCAGGGCATCTGGGCCGTACCCGACGTGCCCGTCTTCGCGGACGGCGTCGCCCGCGCGCTCGAACTCGCCGGACAGGCCGACGGCCAGGCGGTGACCCTGAACGCCTCTGGGCGCAGTACCGAAGACGCCACCCGGTTCCAGGCGCTGTTCACCACCGCCCGGTCCGCGGACTGGGCAGAGTTCCTCGCCGACTGTGGCAAGTTCGAGGCCGAGCTGGCCAAGGAGATCCGTATCGCCAAGTTCACCATGGCCGAGCTCGAAGAAGAGGAGCAGTCGCTGGAACGGCTGCGGCGCTGGCACCGCGATCTGACCGCGCGGGACGTGTTCGGCGCACCGGAAGCGGCGGAAGCCGCCGAACGTCTCAAACAGTGCGCCGCCGCCTGCGAGGACTACGCGGAACGCGTCTTCGCCGCCCTGCACCAGACCCTGGAGCAGGATCAGTGAGTACGCCTACGACTGTGCAGGCGGCTCCGGCCAGGCAGATGTGGCCGCTGTACGCAGCCGGGTTCACCACAGCCTTCGGCGCGCACGGCATCGCCGCCAACCTAGGCGGCCACACCGCGGACGCGGTCACCTCGCTGATGGTGCTCGGGGGTCTGCTCGCGCTTTACGACGGCGCCGAGGTGCTGCTGAAGCCGATGTTCGGCACCCTCGCCGACCACATCGGCGCCCGGCCCGTGCTGCTCGGCGGTCTCATCGCCTTCGCTGCCGCCTCCACGCTCTATGTCCTGGCGGACAGCCCGGGCTGGCTCTGGGCGGCCCGCCTTGGCCAGGGCGCCGCAGCCTCCGCGTTCTCACCCTCCGCCTCCGCGCTGGTCGCCCGCCTCAATCCGGCTGCGAAACACGGCCGGGCGTTCGGCAGTTACGGCTTCTACAAATCAATCGGCTACACCCTCGGGCCGCTGCTCGGCGGGGTGCTGGTGTGGGCCGGTGGCCTGCGACTGCTGTTCGCAGTCCTGGCGGTGCTCGGCGCGGCGGTGGCCGTATGGGCGGCGCTCGCCGTGCCCGTCGTACCGCCGCTGCCCAAGGTCCGGCAGACGGTGCTCGGCCTCGCCCGGCGGCTGGCCGACCCCGCCTTCCTGGCCCCGACCGCGGCACTGGCCGCGGCGACCGCCGCCCTCTCGGTCGGCGTGGGCTTCCTTCCCGTCTCAGGCAGGGTGGCCGGGCTGGGCACGGTGACCACCGGCGCCGCCGTGTCGGTGCTCGCCGCCTGCGCGGCCGTCGTTCAGCCACGGGCCGGACGCGCGCTGGACGCGGGACTCCTCACCACCCGATCCGGTCTCACCGCTGGACTGCTGCTGACGGCCGCCGGACTGGGCTGCGCCATGCTGCCCGGCCTGGCCGGCATCCTGACCGGCGCCGCCCTGATCGGCACCGGCACCGGCCTGATCACCCCGCTCGGCTTTGCCGCCCTCGCCGCGTCCACCCATTCCGAACGCCTCGGCCAGACCATGGGCGCCGCCGAACTCGGCCGTGAACTCGGCGACGCGGGCGGCCCGTTGCTCGTAGCCGTCGTGGCCATGGCGACCACCCTCACCCACGGGTACGCGGCCTTGGCCGTGCTGATCGCCGCCGGTCCGGTCATCGGGGTCGTACGCCGTCGTCTCAGCAGCTGATGTCGAGGGTGACGGCGGCGCCGGGCGAGGTGTTCTCGGCGTGTGCGGTGCCGTCGTGGGAGGCGGCAACCGCGGCGACCAAGGCGAGGCCGAGGCCTGTGCCGGGGGTGGTGCGGCTGGTTTCGGCGCGGGTGAAGCGGTCGAAGGCGTGCGGGAGGAAGTCGGCCGGGAAACCGGGACCCTCATCGGTCACCGACAGGCTCAGGCGCCCGCCTTGGACCGTCGCGCGCAGCCCGATCGCACCGGCGCCGTGCCGCAGGGCGTTGCCGAGCAGGGTACCGATGGCCAGCTCCAGCCAGTGCGGGTCGACGCGCACGGCGGCCCGGTCGTGCTCGACGGCCAGGGTACGTCCGGCGCGCTCGACCGCCGCCCGGTAGCGGACGGAGGCGTCGTCGAGGAGGCGGCCCAGGTCGACGGGGACGCGCCGGATGCGTTCGCCGCTGTCCAGCTGTTCCAGGTCGAGGAGGGTGTTGGCCAGCGTGACCAGGCGGCTGACCTCGGCGTCCAAGGAGCGCAGGGTGGTTGTCAACTCCTCGGCGGTGCGTGGCCGGTGCAGGGCGACGTCGAGTTCGGCGCGCATCAGGGTGAGCGGGGTGCGCAGCTCGTGGCTGGCGTCCGCTATGAACTGGTGCTCGCGGGCAGTGGAGGCGGCCAGCCGGTCGAGCATGCGGTTGAGGGTGTGGCCGAGACGCGTAATCTCGTCGTCGCGGTCGGCCGGGACGTCCAGGCGCACGTCCTGGCCGCCGTCGGCGAGGGCGGCGGCACCGCTGCGGTAGCGCTCCACGGGGCGTAGCGCGGCACGGGCGGTGCGGTATCCGACGTACGAGGCCGCGATCAGGGTCAGGCCCGAGGCGAAGGCCAGTTGAGCGAGGAGCTCGCGCAACGCCTCGTCACGATGACCGCGGCGCACCGCCGCGACCACGATGCCCGCCTGCCCATCGGCGGTGACCCGCGCGGCTTGGACACGGAGGGTGTCCGATGTGATCGGCAGCAGAGAGCCGACGTCGCGCTGGACCGTACGCCCGTGGGCGACAAAATCCAGTTCAGCGGAGGTGAGCAGCAGTTCGCGGCGTGCGGTATCGCTGGAGCCCAGGACGTGGCCCTGTGCGTCAAGGACCTGGTGGAGGCTGCCACTGGGGCCGGGCGGGAGCGCGGAGCCGCTGCGCACGGCCCGGCCGAGGGTGTGCTGGTAGGTGGTCAGGTCGTCATCGAGCTGCCGGTCCAGGGCGGTCTCGACTCGCCAGTAGACGAGGGCCGCCGCACCGGTCAGGACGAGGGACATGGTGACGGCCACCGCGACCACGAGACGGGTAACGACCGGTAGCCGCTGCAGCCGCGCCCGCAGTCGCCAGCTGGGGGGTCTCACGGGGCGGTCTCCAGTCGGTAGTCGCGTCCGCGCAGGGTCGTGATCGTCGTACGGTCGAAGGCCCGTTCGACCTTGGCACGCACCTTGGAGACGTGGACGTCGATGGCGTTGCTGCGCAGGTCGGTCTCACCGTCCCAGACCTCGTTGAGGAGCTGGAGGCGGGTGACGACCCGCCGGCGTTCTCCATCAGCACCCGCAGTACATCGAACTCCCGTCGGGACAGGTCGAGTTCGATGTTCCCACGCCAGGCGCGCTGCTGTTCGGGGTCGAGGACGAGGTCGCCGACCTGCAGGCGGCCGGTGGACTCAGGGCGGCGCCGGGAGATCGCCCGCAGGCGGGCGAGCAGCTCCTACATGGCGAAAGGCTTGACCAGGTAGTCATCGGCGCCGGCGTCCAGGCCGGCGACCCGCTCGCTGATCGCCCCGCGCGCGGTCAGCAAAATCACGGGCACGTCGATGCCCTCGTCGCGCAGCGTGCGGCACACCTCCACGCCGCTCAGGCCTGGCAACATCACGTCCAGGACCACTCCGTCCAGACGAGGGTCACGCGCGGCGGCCAGCCCGGCGAGCCCGTCATAGCGGCCCTCGACGACGTGGCCTGACTCGCCGAGGTAGCGGACGACCAGATCGGTCAGGCGGATCTCGTCGTCGACAACCAGGTAGTACATGGCCGCCAGGCTAACCGTCACGCAGACGCACACTCACGCGCGCCCGCGCCCGCGCCCGCGCCGACGCCCGATCCCGTGCGTCCTGGGAGTTTCACGGAGTGCGGGCGCGCCTTCAGCCATGCAATTGGAGGTCCGCCTTGAGTTGGCCTCTATCCCCGTGGCGGTCAAACGGAGCGCAGTCCTGTGAGGGTGACAGTGACGAGTCGGCGGACGGCCGCCTCGGTCGGGAGGCCGGCCGCCGCGGTGAGGGCGTGGAGGCAGTAGCTTGCGAGCTCATCGGGTGAGACGTCTTCGCGCAGGCCGCCGCTTTCCGCGACCTCCGTGATCAGATCACGGAACAGGTCAGTGAGTTCCTGCTCGGCCCGGGCGACGGTCTCGCCTCGGTGTAGGAGTGCCGAGAGTTCTTCCGTGCCGTGCCGTGCGCGGTGCTGGGAGATGAAGGCATACGCCTCCAGCACCGCTTCGAGGCGCTCGCCGGGGTCGCCCGGCCCATTTTTCAGTGCGGTCAGCTGCTCGAGGTGTGCGGTGACGTGCCGTTCATGGAAGGCCGTCAAGATCGACTCGACATCCGGGAAGTACTTGTAGAGCGTCGCGCGCCCGATCCCAGCCTTCTCCGCGACCTGAGACATAGACACCGACATCGGCCCCTGCTCGGTCACCAACGACCAAGTCGCTTCCAGGATGGCTTCCCGCACCGCGTGGCGATGGGTCTCGATCGTCTCGTTCCACAGCTTCGGCACCAGCGCAGTATACGCCGCGACGTTTCAGCGACACTATGATTCGACAGAGACAGATTGTATCGATAAATCTGAGCCTATCGCCGAGGGCGTCGCGATCAGCCGTGGCGCGCGAGTGGAAGGAAGCGGACGTGCCTGGCGCTCCTCCTCATCCCCATCCGGGCGTGACGGCACCGGGAGAACCGGAGGACCTGTGCATGGCACCGCCGCCATGGGGCATCGGTCAGCCTCAGGACGCATTCCTCGCCCTTGCCAAGAGGGGAGTCACCCGCGGCCGCGTGCAGGACGTCGGTTGCGGAACGGGTGAGCACACGCTCATGGCCGCCGGACTCGGCCTGGACGCGACATGCATCGACCTTGCCGCCAAGGCGCTGCGCAGCGCGGAGGACAAGGCGCGCGACCGGGGCCTCAGGGCGCGTTTCCTGCACCACGACGCCCGGCTCCTGGCCGATCTCGGGGAGCGCTTCGAGACCGTCCTCGACTTCGGGTTGTTCCACATCTTCGAGGACCAGGATCGGGCCGCATACACAGCCGGCTTGAGGTCCGCCGTCCCCGCGGGTGGCCGGTACTTCATGCTCGGCCTGAGCGACCGGCAGCCAGGTGAGGGGAGGGGGCGGATGCGGAAGCCGACGCAGGAAGAGATCCGCGCCGCGTTCGCCGAGGGGTGGCATGCCGACTCCATCGAAGCAGCCACGATCCACATCACCACGGACCCGGGCGGCATCCGAGCCTGGCGCGCCGGCCTCACCCGGATCTGAACGTCTCCGACCACAGAGAAAGGGCATGCACCCATGCCAGTCGCCGAAGCCCGCGTGCCGACCGAGCGCCCGAGCCGGTACCTCGTGCAACTCTGCAAGCATGCCGGCCAGATGGGCAGTCACATGCGCCATGGGCCGCGCCTGCATCGCAACGGCGAGGCGCCCCCCGAGATCAAGAACGTCGAATGGTCCGACACGCACGGAACGATTGACGTCGGCTGGGGGCGGTGCACACTGGAGGCCGGCCCCGACGCTCTGACGCTCCGGATGGAGGCCGCCGACGCCGACGGCCTCGAACGGTTCCAGGCCCTCATCGCCGGTCGCCTGGAACGGATCGGGCGGCGCGACGCGCTGCACGTCACCTGGCGATGGACCGAAGCCCTTGATCACGGGGATGGCCCCGCGACCAAAGATGCGGGGCCCGCAGCGGAAACAGCGACACGCCGTCGGTACGGCGGGACCATAGGTCTCACCGCTGTTATCGCGCTGGTCGTGACCGTGCACCTGGGTTTGGGAGGATCCCTCTTGGCCGGTTCGTGGACGGGCTGGGGCATCGGAGCTGTCGCCGCGGTCATCCTGGTGAAGTGCGCCGTCGTGCTGGGCGGCCTCGCCGTCCGTCGCCGTAAGGCCTCCGCAGGGCGCTGACCGATCCGATATCCACTGGGAAACCTGGCGTATGTCCCCCAATCCGATTGCCCCGGAGGACGTCGACGGCGCTGAAGCCCACAGCGGCCGTGGCTGAGAACCACGGCCGCTGTCCGGCTCTGGCCGCATAGTGCCAGCGCCGCGGTCTTCGAGGGCGTGGGAGCCAGCTCTCCTGAGCGCGCCAGCACGTGGACGGCTGCCGCGCAGAACAGCCTGTGACCGAGATGTGGTCGGGTCGGGCGGTGGTCCCATCACCGTGGCCCACGGACGCTCACGATGTGCGGAGGCTGTCATAGCCGCAGCGTCCGGCGCAGGGCCACGTTGAGTTCGTCGAGTTTCGCCTCGCTCGTGGGTGGGTCCGCGCGGGCGGCGTTGGTGACGCAGCGCCGCATGTGGTCGTCGACGAGGGCGAGGGCTACCTCCTGCAACGCGTGAGTTGCGGCGCCGATCTGGATCAGGACGTCGATGCAGTAGCGGTCGTCTCCGACCATCCGTGTGATTCCGCGTATCTGGCCCTCGATTTTGTGCAGCCGCGCCAGGTGATCGGATTTGTGGTCGGCGTATCCGGGCGGGGGCCCGACGGGACCCCGGCCGTAGTCGCTGGTCATGAGGTGTGGCCCTCTTCGCGTGTGCCACGGATGTGCGGCCTGCCATAGCGGCCCGGTTCGGAGTCGAAGGCCGCAGCGCAATGGGACGAGCAGAAGTAGTGGGTGTCCTGCTCGTACTCGCGTTTTTCGGCGGCGCCGGCGGGGTCGACGCGCATCCCGCACACTGGGTCGACGGCGGCCTCCTGCTGGTCTTGCTTCGTGGCGGTTTCGGCAGGTGCTGCCGCACGGTCTGCCGCGACTTCGACCTGGGGATTCACTCGCGTGGCGGGGGCAGCGGGCAGTGGGGTGGGGTGCCAGCGGCGCAGACGGGAGGAGTTGGTGACGACGGACAACGAGGACAGGGCCATGGCGGCCGCGGCGATGATCGGACTGAGGCGGATGCCCCACAGCGGGTAGAGGACGCCCGCCGCGACGGGGATGCCGACGGCGTTGTAGACAAGGGCGAAGAACAGGTTTTGGCGGATGTTGCGCATGGTCGCCCGGGACAGCCGGATGGCCGTGACGACTCCGGTCAGGGAGCCTGAGATGAGCGTGATGTCGGCGGCTTCGATGGCGACGTCGGTGCCGGTGCCGATGGCCAGGCCGACATCGGCGGCGGCCAGCGCCGGGGCGTCGTTGATGCCGTCGCCGACCATGCCGACGGTGCGGCCTTCGCCTTGCAGGCGGCGGATTTCGTCTGCCTTATGCTCGGGCAGCACCTCGGCCAGCACGCGGCCGATGCCCACCTGGGAGGCGATCGCGGCTGCCGTGCGGGCGTTGTCACCGGTGATCATGACCACTTCGACGCCGAGGTGACGCAGTGCCGCTATGGCCGCGGTCGAGTCCTCCTTGACCGTGTCAGCGACCGCGAGGACCCCGGCAGGCCGGCCGTCGACGGCCATCAGAACCGGAGTTGCTCCGTGCGCCGAGTACGAGGCGGCGACCTCGGCCAGGTCGCGGGTGTCGATCCCGACGTCGTCGAGCAGCCGGGCGGCGCCGGCCAGTACGGCGTGGCCGTTCACTGTGGCCTGCACCCCCTTGCCTGTGACCGAGTCGAACCCGGAGGCGGTGGGCGGGGTGAGACCGCGCTCCCGCGCTCCGGCCACGATCGCGCTCGCCAGCGGGTGCTCGCTGTCGGCTTCGGCTGCCGCCACCAGTTCCAGCAGCACGCTCTCGTCAAAGCCCCCTACAGGGTGGATACCGGTCAGGGCAGGGGCCCCGGCGGTGATGGTGCCGGTCTTGTCGAGCACGACGGTGTCCAGCTTGTGCGCGGTCTCCAGGGCCTCTGCGGAGCGGATGAGGATGCCTGCCTGGGCGCCCTTGCCTGTGCCGACCATGACCGACAGCGGCGTGGCCAGTCCCAGGGCGCAGGGGCAGGCGATGATCAGGACCGAGACGGCGGAGACCAGGGCCAAGGTCAGTGTCGGTGCGGGACCAACGGTGAACCACACCGCGAAGGTGGCGACGGCGATGGCGATGACGACAGGTACGAAGTAGGTAGATACAGCGTCTGCGAGGCGCTGGATGGGCGCTTTGGACGCTTGGGCCTGCTGAACGAGCCGGATGATCTGCGCGAGCATGGTGTCGGCGCCGACCTTGGCCGCGCGCACCCGCAGGGACCCGGTTCCGTTGACCGTCGCGCCGATGACGGTGTCACCGGCGCGCTTGGTGGCGGGCATCGGCTCACCGGTGACCATCGACTCGTCGACGGCCGACGACCCGGACAGCACCACCGCGTCCACAGGCACCTTCTCGCCCGGCCGGATCACCACCTCGTCCCCGGTGGTCACCTCCTCCACGGGGATCTCGGCTTCGGTGCCGTCACGCACCACACGAGCGGTGCGCGCCTGAAGCCCGAGCAAGGCGCGGATGGCCTCGCCGGTGCCGGCCTTGGCCCGGGCCTCCAAGAGCCTGCCGAGCAGGATCAGGCTGAGGATGACGCCGACCGCCTCGTAGTACACCTCGCGAACGTCGCTCGGCAGCAGCACGGGAGCGAAGGTGACCAGCAGGCTGTAGCCGTAGGCGGCGGTGGTGCCCAAGGTGATGAGGCTGTTCATGTCCGCGCTGCGGTGCCGCAGCGCCAGCCACCCGGTCACGTGGACGGGCTGACCCGTGTAGAACATCACCGGGGTGATCAGCGCCAGTTGCACCCAGTGGTTCAGCATCCATCCGGGCACCCAACTGGCGCCGAACAGCTCGTGCGCCATCACCGCGAACAGCACCGGGAGGGTGAGCACCGCCCCGACGGCGACCCGTCGGGTCAGATCGGTGATCTCCGTCTGGCGCTCGGCGGCGTCCGCGGCCTCCGCTTCCGCCGCACTTGTACCAGTCGGGGAGCCTGCCGGAGCCGCGTGTGCCGGTTCGACGGCCACCGGCTCATCGTCCCGCGCTGCTTGCGAACCGTCGCCCTGGTCGACGAGGAGCGTGCCGTGGATCATGTGCATCCCGCAGTCGAAGCTGTACGACCCCTCCTTCTCCGGGCTGAGTCGCACCGTGGTGCGGGTGTGCGCGGGGAGACCGGCAGCCACCTTGAGCTCGGGGAAGACCACCCGTGAGGTGCACTCGCCCGCCTCCTGGCGGTCGAAGACCACCTCGATCGGGGTGCCCTGTCGTACGCGGATGACGTTCGGGCTGTAGCCCCCGCGCACAGTCACTTCGACGCGTTGCACCCCGTCCTCGAGACGAGCCGACCGAGCGCGCCGCGGTCCGAAGAAATACCAGCCCAGAGCGGCGATGAGTATGACGGAGGCGATCACGACGACGAGGTCGAGGGCACCCATGGCGGATCTCCCGTCTGCATGGTGACCCTTCCAGCGTGCCTCTCCCCTACCCCCACGGGGTAGGGGCTGTACGACCCCGCAGACGGGGACCGTCCGGCCCCAGCGCATGGCCCGCCACGGGGTGAAGGTGGGATTGACGCAAGGAGGATCCGGGCAAGCCCGTTCCGATGCCCGGTCAACGGGGAGGTGGACACGATGTTCTGGTACGGCCACAACATCGGCGGCTGGGGCTGGTTCACGATGTCGATCGGCATGATCCTCTTCTGGGCGCTGATCATAGGCATCGCCGTCCTGGTGTTCCGTGCCCTGGGGCGCCCTCACGAGCGCACGCGCTACCCCGCTGCCCCGGCGCCGGAGCAGGTACTGGCCGACCGGTTTGCCCGCGGCGAGATCGACGAAGAGGAGTACCGGCGCCGCCTCGAGGCACTCCGCACCTTCGGCCATCTCAGCAAGCCGTGAAGGAGACCGGCCGATACGATACGACCTGCCCGTCGCCGACGGCACGGTGTAGGGCTACCCTCCGGACAAACTCCTGAACGAAGTGCCCGAGGCACCCCCGCTGGCGGTGGCCGGGGTAGGTTGCACCCTGTCTCCGGAGGACGCGGCCTGCTGATCGGCCAGGACTGGGACACCTTGGTCATCGACGCCCACGATTCCGCTCACCGCCGCTATCAGGGCGCACACCACGAGGGCTGCGGGATCGGCACAGGGCACACGCCGTGGGGCGCCGCCCGGAGGCGGCGCCCCGGTCGTATCAGCTGACGTTCAGGGTCAGCTCGGCGGTGTGCAGGGTGCCGCCGGTCTGGAACTGCAGGAAGAGCCGCCAGTTGCCGGACTTGGGCAGCATGGCCTGGAACGCGAGGTCCGGACCGCCCCTGTCACCGTTCACCTCGGTCTGCGGGTGGAGATGGGCGAACGCCCGGTCGCCCTCGTGGAAGGCGGTCAGATGGGCGTAGGTGTCCAGGTAGGGCTGAAGGTCGGTGACGGGCTCGCCGTCCTTGCTGATGCTGACGGTCATGGGGTGGGGCATGCCCGCCATCGGCTCACCCTCGACCGAGACGGTGTAGCCGTCGACCTTGGTGCTGGTGGTGGCCGCCGGGAGCGAGGTCTCGTCAGCGGTGCCGGGAATGGTGGCGGTGCGACTGAGGACGAAATCCTTGCCCCTGCCCGAACCGCTGTCCGGCGTGAACGAGGCGTACAGCCGCCAGGTGCCCGGCTTCAGGGCTGCCATGCCGGCGGTCCAAGTGCCGTTGACCGCCATGACCGGGTGGAGGTGCTGGAAACCGGTCAGGTCGGAGCGGATGGCGTAGAAGTGCATCCGCTTGGTCTGGTCGAGCGCGAAGCCGGTGACCGGCTTTCCGTCGGGGCCGGTGATCTGAAACGTGTAGTCGGTCTGCCTGCCGGCAGGCAGTTCGGTAACGGCGGAGGTCACCGCGTAGCCGTCCTTGGTGTCGTTCAGGCCGTCGCCCATGCTGCCGTGGTCCATGTCGGGCATGGAGTCGTGGTCCATGCCCGACACGCCGGCTGAGGCCGACGACGAGGGTTGGGGGTCGTGGTGCATGCCGGGCATGGAGGAGTCGCTGGAGCCGCAGGCTGCCAGGGTCAGGGCGAGTGCGGCTGCGGTGCCGGCCGCCGTGAGAACTCGGCGGCGCACAAGGGTGGTCGCGAACATCGAAGGGTTCGTCTTTCCGGGTGGGCACGCCACGCCGGGTGGCGCGCGGGTGATCAGGACGTGGATGGCCTCAGCGCCTCGGAGGATCCGGGGGCTGGGGCGCGGGTCCTGTCAGGTCCGCGCGATACACATCTTGAGCAAGAGCAGCCGACCGCCCGGTGGCCCGCGGCGAGCCATTCCTTCCAGGCGCCAGGTCCTGTACGGGGCCCAGGCCGCGAGCAGGGCAAGAACGACAATCGCCACGAGGGGACTGGCCGGGAGCGGAAGCCGGTCTCCCGCGGAGATGGAGACGCACAGAACCCCGTGCGCATCCGTCCCCTGCTCGGTTGCCAGGGCGTGTCCCGCACGGGGGTGGTGCGGTGCGGCGGCAAACGGGTGGGCCTGCACGGGTGCGGGGGCGTGACTGTCGTGCGCCATGGTGCCCGCGGTGGCGGTGCCCTGGTTGTGGCAACCGGCGGCGGTTGCGGGGGCTCCGTGCATGAGAAACAGGCCGAGCAGGACCGCACACACGGCGATCAGCCGGGCTGTGCCCCGCCTCCGCTCGCGTCCGCCGCCCATACGCCGACCGCTCCTTCCACGCATCCCCTGCCTTACCGAGCCGAAGATACCCCGGGCGGGTACTCGATGCGGTGTGATATTCGGCCTCTCGGTCTGCCTGCTGCGATCACGGAAGCCTTCGACGCGATGCAGGTCGTGTGATGCGCCAGGCAGCTGTCAGGGGCGAGGCCCGTGCCACAACGGCTGTCAGCCTGTCGCTTGTTGCTTGACCCGTGAGGAGGGGATGAAGGTGTAAAGGCCGATTGTCGCGGGCGGCTCGGCGAGTCCTGGCCCGCCGTCGCTGATCCACGCGGCGATGTCCTCGACAACGGCCATATCGTTCACCAAGCCCAGCCAGACGGGTCGCCCGCCGGCCTTGCGCCCGGCCGGTGAGGGCTGCACAACCAAGACGTTCGCGTGATCACAGGCGTCCAAGCAGCCAGACACCCGAACTTGCCCTCGGTCGCCGATCGCACAGCGGAGGCGATGGAGCTGAGCCGCGTGATCTATGCCGGGCACTTCGCTTGTTCCGCAACAGCAGCCCCGACACACGGTCACGGTGCATCGGTCAGCCTCCGCCGCCTGCGTGCCCGATTGTGCGGAGCTCAAGTGAGTCAGCTGACCGGAATGCTCGACGGCTGCCGCGGACATGGGCGACTCCTTCTTTGGCGAGCCTGCTGTGAACTGGATGACCACCGGTGGAGGTGCAGATCATCTTTAGCGGGGAGCCTGGAAGTCCCACCGCGCCGGATACCCCCACCCGGTATTGACGGCGGACTCTATCAACAAGCCGCGTGGGTCGGAACGGTCACGCCATCACCCTAGGCAGCCGGCCTGGAAGACGGTCGCCGAGCGCGCACCACCGGCACCGTGTCGACCCCGTAACGGAGCAGCATCCATCGGCGATCAGACTCTGACCCGATCCCAGCGTCTATTTGATCCATGCGGCCCGTCCTGTGTGACCTGGTCCGCGGGAAACGATCTTGATGTTCGCGGGAAACGATCTACGATCGTTCTGTGTAAACGCCTGATCAGCGCATTTCGTCGGTGCCCCCATCTGGGCCGCGATCTCCTCGTTGCCGAGGCCGGCGACCGTCCATACCCTCGGCAACTGCGAGTGGATCAAGAAGGGGCAGCTGCACCTCGCGCCGCGCCCGCGCGCCGTACTCATCCCGCGCGACGTGCTCGGCTGGCCAGCGAAGGACGTCGCAGGGCAGTCACCGGCCACGACGGCCTGAAGCCCAGGTGAGGGGCTTCCAGTCCCCGCCTGGGGTCACGCCCGGGCACCGGAATAGCGGCGCACAGACGACCCGTCCCGCGTGCGCTGCTGCGATCAGGTAGTGGCAGTGCCGCTCAGGTCAGATCGAGCTGAGGCTGATCTCGAGGGGGAAGGGAACCGCAGTCTTGACGACGTCGGTGAAGACATCCCCGTCCCGGTAGACCCCGGCCGCCGGGTCGAGCAGGTAGGTATACACCAGAGGGACCCCGTTGGGTGTCTGCTCCACACGCCAGTAGAAGGAGATCCCCGCCTTGGCGTACTGCTCCATCTTCACGATCCGGTCGGTGGTCTCCGAGCCGGGCGAGACCACCTCCACGACCAGGAGCACGTGCTCCGGCCTCGTGGGGGTGATGTCGGTAGACCACGACGTCCGGGCGGCGGTTCGTCAGCGGAACGTCCTGCAGCCGGACATCAAAGTCCGTGTCGGCGTTCCATTCCGGCGACGCCGCAGCATCCAGGGCGTTGGCCAGGAACCGGGTCAGGCGATTGTGGCGCTTGGACGCGCTCGGACTCACCACGACCATCCCGTCCACAATCTCGATGCCCCTGCACTGCTCCGCAGACCAGGAGTCGTACTGTGCCGCGGTGATCGGTGTGTGCATCCACTCCGGCGCAATCATGTCAGCGGTCACGACGCACCTCCCTCGAAGCAGCAACGGTCCTGAGGTGACCCCGCTCAGTCTATGAGACCAGCGTGTACCGCTGTCCGTCATTGCCGGCGCCACTCCAAACGAGGCCCGACAGGCCCGGACAGCCGGCCTCTCCTGGGCCGCGTCGGCCGCTTTGGTGCCCGCAGCGTTAAGCGCGCTCGTCTGCGTTACGCCGCTGGGTGGTCTTCATCGGGGGCTTGGGGATGATGTCCGTGTCGCCCGGCCCGCGAGGTATGCAGGAAAAGCCGTCCGCCGTATCCGGGTCGTCGTGGACGACCGCGCCTTGCGTCTCGAGCATGACTCGCCATGACTCCAGACGCTCAGCCTTGTCCTCGTCGAGTGGCAGGCCGGCCCGCCGACGGGCTTCCACACGCAACATGATCACCGGGTGCAGCTGACGGTGCTCCCTCTTCACGGCCCACGGAATCAGCTCGTCATCACGCGCGATCCTGCGATCGAGCCCGCGCCTGTGCCGAGGTGCGGTGGTTGAGGCGGGAGGCGAGGAGGTTGCCGTGACCGGCGGCGACCACGGCGGTGTCATCCAGGACGACGTGCACGATCTGGTTCACCGGGCGGCCGTGGCCTGGGTCAGGCGGCGGTCGAGTTCGGCGTCCAGATCGTCCTGCTCGGCGGGGGTGGGGGTGGTCCGTAGAACTTGGCGCGGCGGGCCTGCTCCTCGGCATCCTTCCCGCGCGAGCGGGGGTGGTCCGGCCGGAGACTTGTGGCGCGGGCAAACCTTCGGATCCTTCCCGCGTAAGCGGGAATGCTTCGTACAAGAACAGCAACATGATCTGGGCGGCGTCCTTTCCCACGCGAGCGGGGATGGTTTGCCTGTGGGCGCCGGCCTGGCCCTGCACTTCCCGCGCGAGCGGGGGTGGTCCGTAGCCAGCCGCCGTGTCGCCGTGCGCCGCTCGGAGACATGGCAGCCCCCCCGATCCTTCGTGTCACCGGATTGGCACGTCCGAGTTTTGTCCACCAAGCGTGCGGCCGGGCTTGGATTACAGCCCTCAGTCGGCGTCGGGATGGCCGGACTCCTCGAGAAGCCGGGCCGCCAGGTCGTCGGCCCACTGCACGGCCCAGGAGCGCAGCGCGGCAATCGTGGTGTCGTCGAGGCCGTAGGCGGCGAAGGCTTCGTCGTCGGTCCACTCGGCGCCTGCGAGGTTGGCCTGGAGGTCTTCTCGTTCGAAGCGGCCCCGGGCGTGTCGGCGGCCGAACTCTTCCAGGTCGGTGGTGGACCAGCGGCGGGAGGCGGCGAACACGTCGATCAGGTCCCGGGGGGCGCCCCGGTCGCCGAGGGCGCGGACTTTGGTTCCGATCACGTCTTCCTCGGCGAGGACGGGCCCGTAGGGGCTGTGGGTGATGGGTCGCCAGAAGATCTCTTTGAGGATGTCGACCTCGCACTCCTGCCTCGTGGCGGGGTCGGACACGGTGAAGCGGGCGGACAGCGGGGCGATCTCCAGTGACTGCACGTGCCAGCCGCGTGCTTCCAGGCCGGTGCGGAGTGTGGTGGCGATGTCGGTCATGGGTGCCGGGTTCTGCGTGGCGACGTCGAGGTCCTGGCTGGGGCGGTTGACCAGGCGGTGGGCGCGGACGGCGTAGCCGCCGGTGAGGACGAGCGGGTAGGGGGAGCCGAGGGCGATGACGTCGGCCAGGAGCCGCGCGTGCAGCTCCGGCATGTCCGTCACGCGGCGGCCCGGGCGCGGTCGGCGAGCTGGGGGAACGTCTCCTCCCACACGGCGCGCACCGTGCGTCCGACCAGGCCGCGCAGGACGGGCCACATCTGCACGAGGAGATCCCGGTTGAGGTAGCGGGGCAGGTCGTCGTGCAGTCCTTCGTGCAGGACAGTGCGGTACAGGCCCATGCGCTGGCGGGGCTTGTCCAGGTCGTACGAGGTCATCCCCGACCAGGCGACGTGCAGTGGCAGATCCACGACCCCGTGGGCAGGCCCGCGCAGCTCGTCCAGGGAGGCCGGCAGACGCCGCCGGAACTTCTCCCGGTACAGCGCCAGGTCCTCGGCGTACACGCCGGACTGGTCTGCGGTCCCCGGCACCTGGGGCTGCGAGCTGGCTGCCATGCCCCCATTATGGCCTCGGGACGACAGCGGCGAGGCCGGACCCCGCAGCGCGCGACAGGTCAAGGTCGCGCAGGCCGTCACGTCGGGCAACGCCCGGGTCCGCCGCGGCTGGCGGCGACCAGGGCGCAGGTCGGTACGTACAGGTGCCGGCCCGCTTCGGCGGGGGCGCGGCGGATGAGGCACGCGCCGAGGAGGTTGCCGCGGCCTGCGGCACCCAGGACAGTGTCATCCCAGACGACGTCCACGCCCTGGCTCACGGGCTGGTCGTGGCCCGGGGCAGGCGGCGGTCGAGTTCGGCATCCAGGCCGTCTTGCTCGGCTGGAGTGGGGGCGTAGCCGTTCCACTCGTTCAAGATGGCGCAGGCCTGCTCGGCGCGCACGGCGCGCTCGGCAGGGGTCGGGAGGCTGTCGGCCAGGCGGGCCAGATAGGCGCGCAGCGACAGGCCTTCGGCGGCGGCGGTCTCCGCCAGCCGGTCCCGGGTCTCGGCGGGGATCCGGACGTTCACATCGGGCACGCGGGGTCTCCGTTCACGGTGCTGCAGGACCCTACCGGGGGGTTCGGTTGCGTTCCCGTGTCCGCTTCTGGGACGCGCGCGACACCCGAGACCGGCGGACGAGCCTCAGGCCGGCCCGCGGCCGGCAACGGGCCGGTACGGTGTCACACCCGGACGCCTTGGCTCACCCACGTACATGAGCAGTGCGTGCGGGCAGGAACAAGGTGCCGGCGGCGGCTGTCCCAGCGTCGCAAGAGGAGGAGCAGGCGTGAAGAGCGTCCGGCTGCGCGAGCATCAGATCGAGGCAAACGCGCGGATCCGGCAGTGGGCGGGATTCCCCACACGCTCCCCCGTGCCCGCCGAGGGGGCGCGGGCCACGCTGGTGTCCGCAACCGGGTCGGGGAAGACGATCACCGCTGCGCAGGCGGCGCTGGACCTGTTCCGGCAGGGCCGGATCCTGGTGATGGTGCCCACCTTGGACCTGCTCGTGCAGACCGCGCAGGCGTGGCGCCGGGTCGGGCACCGCGCGCCGATGGTGGCGGTGTGCTCGCTGGAGGGCGACGAGGTCCTGGAGCAGCTCGGGGTCCGTACGACCACGAACCCGGTCCGGCTGGCGTTGTGGGCGGGGGCCGGGCCGGTGGTGGTGCTGGCTACGTACGCCTCGCTGGTGGACCGCGACGACATCGACGACCCGGCGGGCCTGGGACGGGTGCGCGGGCCGCTGGAGGCCGCTCTCGCTGGCGGGGCGCGGTTGTACGGGCAGCAGATGGACGGCTTCGACCTGGCCGTCGTGGACGAGGCGCATGGCACGGCCGGAGACCTGGGGCGGGCGTGGGCGGCGATCCACGACAGCACCCGCATCCCCGTCTCCTACCGGCTGTACATGACCGCCACCCCGCGGATCCTGGCCGCGCCCCGGCCGCCGGTCGGCAAGGACGGCAGCGAGCTCGAGATCGCCTCCATGAGCGACAACCCGGCCGGCACCTACGGCCAGTGGATCTACGAGCTCGGCCTGTCCGAGGCCATCGAACGCGGCGTCCTCGCCGGCTTCGAGATCGACGTCCTGGAAATCCAGGACCCCGACCTCACCCTCGGCGTCCCCGAAGAAGCCCTGCGGGGCCGGCGCCTGGCGCTCCTGCAGACCGCGCTGCTCGAACACGCCGCCGCCCACAACCTCCGCACGGTCATGACGTTCCACCAGCGCGTCGAAGAAGCCGCCGCATTCGCCGCCAAGCTCCCGGAGACCGCAGCCGAGCTGTATGCGAGCGAGCCGTCCGAGCACGCCCTGGCCGAAGCCGGCGCGCTGCCGGTGTCGTCGATCGACGCCAGCTTCTACGACCTTGCTCCTCACCGGCACGTCGCCCCGGACCGCGTGTGGGCGCAGTGGCTGTGCGGCGACCACCTCGTGACCGAACGACGCGAGGTCATCCAGCAGTTCGCAGGCGGCACCGACGCCCACGGACGCCGCATGCACCGGGCATTCCTCGCCAGCGTCCGGGTCCTGGGGGAAGGCGTCGACATCGTCGGGACACGGGGAGTCGAAGCCGTCTGCTTCGCCGACACCCGCGGCTCACAAGTCGAAATCGTCCAGAACATCGGCCGCGCCCTTCGCCCCAACCCCGACGGCCGGGCAAAAGTGGCGCGCATCATCGTGCCGATCTTCCTCCAGCCCGGGGAAGACCCCGACAACATGATCGCCTCAGCCTCATACCGGCCCCTGGTCGCCGTCCTCCAAGGCCTGCGCTCACACGACGAGCACCTCGTCGAACAACTAGCCAACCGGGCGCTGAGCAGCGGACCGCGCACCATCCACGTGCAGCGGGACGCGAACGGCCGCATCACCGGCGGCGGGGAGCAGGAGCCAGGCGCGGAGGGTGCGGGCGCGGTGGAATCGGCGCTGCTGAACTTCGCCACCCCCCGCGACCCGGCCACCATCGCCGCATTCCTGCGCACCCGCGTCTACCGACCCGAATCCCTGGTCTGGCTCGAGGGCTACCAAGCGCTACGCACATGGCGCGCCGAGAACGGCGTCACCGGCCTGCACGCGGTGCCCTATGACACTGAGGTTGATCTCGGGGTGGTGCGGTTCCCCCTCGGGCGGTGGATCAACCAACAGCGAAGGGCGTTGCGGGCCGGGGAACTGGAAGAACGCCGCAGGAAGCTGCTGGATGAGCCCGAAGCCGGCATGGTCTGGGAACCCGGCGACCAGGCTTGGGAAACCAAACTCGCTGTGTTCCGCGCCTTCCACCGCACCCACGGGCACCTCGCCCCCAGGCAGGACGCCGTCTGGAGCGACGGCCCCGACGGCGAAACCCACCCCGTACCCATCGGACAACACCTGGCCAACCTCCGCCGCCAGGGCGGCCTCGGCAAGAACACCGAACGCGCCACAACCCGCGCCGCGCAGCTGGCCGCGATCGATCCGGACTGGGACTGCCCCTGGCCACTGGACTGGCAACGCCACTACGCCATCCTTCGCGACCTCGCCGAAACCGAACCCGACCACTCGGTGGCCGGCATCGAACCCGGAGTGCGGTACGAGGGCGATGATCTCGGGGCATGGATCGCACGGCAGTCCGGGAGCTGGGCCCAACTGACCGGCGAGCAGCAGCGGCGCCTGTCGAAGCTGGGCCTGACACCCGCCGAATGGCCCGCCCCGGCACCCGTCGAAGGGGCAGCCCGAAAGCGGGCTGAGAAAACCTCGGAGGGCTTCCAACGCGGCCTGGCAGCGCTCGCTCAATACATCGCCCGCGAAGGCCACCACCGAGTGCCCAGAGCCCACACAGAACCGATCACGGTCCAGGCCGCGGAGGGCGAACCGGCGCAGGAGGTGCCGGTGCGCCTGGGTGTGTTCCTGAGCAACCACAAGACCCGACGCAACCGGCTCAGCCTCCAGCAGCGCACCGCACTCGCCGAACTCGGGGTGGAATGGGCGTAACGCCCTATGCGGCAGGTCCCGGCAGCCGGGCCAGGCGCAGGCGGAAGCACTCAACCGGAACATCGGCCTGGATGCGGCAGGAACGTGCACTATCGGTGTTCTGCCACCTCCCAGAGCAGATCGCCAGCGTCGTCCACGACGGGGACACACGGCTGTGTGGTGCCGCCGAGGGAAGCGTGACGGAGCAGGGCCGGCGTCCCCGACTCGAACGCGGCTGCGACGTCTTGGAGCATGGCAGCCACCGAACTCCACAGCTCCACTCCAAGGACCCAGGTCTCGTGGTCCCACAAGAAGACCGCGCCGTACGAATCACCGGGCCGCAAGTCGACGATGAGACCGTCACCGCCAGGGCTCATCGCGATCGGCAGGAACCCGGGCAGGAAACGTGGTTCGGGTTCGCCGTTCGCGTCCAGGGCGGTCCCTTCCTGTTCCGCGACAAGCAACCAGACCTCTCTCGTCTCCAGAGCTTCTTCCAGGCTCACAGGAGCAAACGCTTCCGGGATCCAGTAGTCGGCACTGACGCGGGGCAGGGTCCACCACGTGACCAGGTCGGCGGGAAAACTCACCCCAAGGCTTGCCTCGGCCGCGCGGAGCCGGACTTCGTCTGCAGTCGCTCTCACAGGGGCCTTTTGGAGAAGTTCCTGGAACCAGGCACTGATACGGTCCCACGCCTGGTGCACGTCGTGATCAATCGAGGTCATGGCCAGGAGTCTTTCAACGTGCCGGCAGCCGGGCGAGCCCCCGCGCGCCGGCCCGGCAGCGGCACGGCGGGCTGAGTGACTGGGTGCAACCCCCCAAGTGTCCGGAACCCGAGACAGAACCGATCGCGGTTGAAAGCCAGACCGAGCCGGAGCTTCATAAGCAACCACAGGGCCCGGCGCGACCGGCCGTGCCAGGCCCGGCGTGTGCTGATAACACCCACGGCGCAGCGAGGAGCCTGGCCGGGACTGTGCATGGGGAGCTCGGCCCCGCCCTTGTTTGCCTCCATGAGCGGCGTACACGAGACGGCACGATTCCTCGCTCTGTCGCTGGCACGAGGCGCCATACGGCTGTACACCGCCCGATGGATGGGGGCGTTCCGGTCAGCGCGCAAGCGGACGAGGAACCGCTCCGCCTCGCATACGGCTGTGGAACCCGGCGGCTTCGGGACGGCAGCCTCAGCCAGTAGAACCGGGACAGACACCGAAAGGGTCCGTGGCGTGAGCCAGGAAGTACCCGCAGACCTACCCGACGGGCAAAGCGCCCTGGTCAGCGCGCTACGCTCGCGGTCATGCCAGACAGAGTCCGAACACTGGTGCATGCCTTCTGGGCCATAGACCGTTTTCTGGGCGGTGAGCGCCCGCCATCACGGACGCAGAAGTTCGCAGCCCGGCACCCGCTGCTCCTGACCCTCCTGGCAGGAACGGCCTGGGGGGCCTACTTCCTGGTACTACCGGGAGTCCAGTCATCCGACTTCGTCATCGCGCCGGTGGGGGGCCTCCTGCTCGGCGGAATCTTCGGGCTCACAGCTCTGTATGAGCGGCACCGACAACGCCGTCTGCGACGGCTGGGCCTGTGGAACGGCTCATGACAGCCTGATCGGTTACGACCGTCCAGCAGGTCTGTTCTCGTCCGCCAGCCATAGCCAAGGAGCCCCCCGCTTGGCCAGGGGTCGTTTGTGTTCACTGGTGTTCGGATGGTGCCGTAGCAGACGCCGCGTCCCTATCGTTGCGCCATGACGGACGAACAACTCCCTGCACGGGTCTTCCCGAACCGTTTTCCCGAGGCGGTGGAATCCCGGCCTGGTGTGCCGCAGGACCGCTGCCACTGCTTCAGCCAGGTTCGGGTGAGTCCTCCCGGCGCGATGACGTCCTTCCACGCCGAGATTCAGGACACCAGTGCTCCGGGCTGGCTCCGATTACTGGAGCTGATCGAAGAGGCGGCGGCCGACGGGCGGGAAGAATTCCGCCCGCTGCCGGAGCTGAGCCTTGATGAGCGGCGGCAGATCGTGACGCTGCCGGCGTCGATCGGGCGGCTGACGACGGTGCGGACCCTTGTGCTGTACGGGAGCAACCTGGTGCGGATACCTCCGGAGATCGGCGGCATGGCGAGCCTGGAACAGTTCAGCCCGTACACTTCGCGACGGCTGCACTGGTTCCCCTACGAAATCACGCGGTGCGCTCGGCTGGCGAACAGCACGGTGAGCACGCGCTCGATCTACGGCAACTACAAGTACCGGCCGCCTTTCCCACGGCTCCTCCCGCCCGGCGATACGGTCCTGGACCTCGACAGCCTGGATCCCTACCGCTGGGGCACCACTGCGGCCCGCACCTGCAGTGTCTGCACCGGGCCGATCGCGGCGACGGGCCCTCACCAGGCTTGGCTCTCCCAGGTGGTGGCAACCGACGTCCTGCCGCTCTTGGTCAACGCCTGCTCCCAGGCGTGCCTCGACGCGCTGCCACCTGGGGCGAAGGGCTACATCCCTACGCCTCATCGGGGCGGTGCGACCGAACAGCCCCCGTCGCGTTGACCGTCGTCACCCGAGCCCCAGAGTCCTGACGTAGCAGAGCCTGTAGCTGTCCTCGTACCGCGCCACCTCGCTGAGGAGTTCGGCGCCCTGAGCGCGCAGGCGGGTGACGGTGTCGTCGACGGCGAAGGTGACACGGCGCAGGCCCAGTGTGTTGGGCACGTGTTCCGCGGCCGCCGCCTGCGAGCCGCCAGGCCCTACCACACGGGCCGCAATGGATTCGGCGGGGCCGCTCAACCTATGGGGTGCCGGATGGGTGAGGAGGTTCTACTGAGCAGGTGTGGCGGGCGCCGGGCCGTCGCCGAGGTCATCGGCCGCCGCCTCGGCGTGCCGGTAGCCTCCCTCGGCGAGGAAGCCGCGACCACCCACTTCGGGTGGATCCTGCGGTTCGCCCGCAACGACAACCCGACGTCCAGCACCACGACCCGTGAGCGCTACGACTGGCACCCCCAGGAGCCCGGCCTGCTGGCCGACCTCGACCAGGACCACTACTTCGCCTGACCCATCGGGAATCAGTGCACAACCGCACCGGCTTACCAGGTCGGGTGACCTTCGTGTCGAACTCCCCCGCCGGGCATCGGCCACCCTCGTGGCCGATGCCCGGCATGCGGTACTGAGTGTCCGTGCCTGTCGTCAGCGTGCGAACCTCGCGATGGCCGCTGGGGTGACGGGGGTGAAGAAGTTGACGAGGTTGCCGTCGGGGTCGCGCAACAGCAGTGACCGGTTGCCCCAGGGCATGGTGGTGGGCTCGGCGACGAAGTCGGTGACGAAGTCGGTCAGGTTCTGGTGAACGCGGTCCACGTCGTCGACGAGGAACTCGGTGATGACGCTGTGGTTGGACGCAGGGCGGGCTGAGCCCGGGGCGAACAGCGGGACCGTGCGGGTGCCGGCGATCGCGAGGGTGGCGCCCGCGGTCTTGAGTTCGGCGAAGTCCTCGGTGGCCCACGCCGCCGGCGCACCTGTGGCTCGCTCGTAGAACGCGACGAGACGCGCGACGTCGCTGGTGATGATGCGGATCGAGACGAAGTCCATCGGGATCTCCTTGGCCGTGCTGAAGGTGTGGACGTCGCAGGCTAGGAGAAATAGTGGACAGAATCGGTCCTGTATTTGCGCTAGGCTGCAAATGTGTCTCGCCCCACCGTTCGCGTGCTGACCCTTCTGGAGCTGCTGCAGTCGGGCGGCACCCGGACTGTGGCGGAACTCGCCGAACGGCTCGGCGTGGAAGGGCGCACGGTGCGGCGCTACGTGGACCAGTTGATCGACCTGGACGTACCCGTGGAATCGGTGCGCGGCCGCTACGGCGGGTACCGGCTCGCCCCCGGGTACCGGCTGCCTCCGCTCATGTTCAGCGACGACGAGGCGCTGGCCGTGCTGCTGGGCCTGGTCGCCGGCCGCCGGGCAGGGTTGACGACGACGGAGCGCACGGCGAACGAGACGGCATCGGCCAAGATCCGGCGGGTGCTGCCCAAGCACACCGCCCGTCGGCTCGACACACTCCTGGAGGCCCTCGACTTCACGGATCGGGCCGGAGCGTTCGACACCCCGGACGCCGACGTTCTGCTCACCCTCGCCGATGCGGTGCGCCACCGCCGTCCGGTCTCGATCCGCTACACCGACCGCGACGGACGGCGCAGCGAACGCACGCTGCACGCGTACGGGATCGTCGCCCACGCGGGCCGGTGGTACGTCACGGGGAAGGACACCCGGATCGGCGAGGACCGGACCCTCCGCCTCGACCGCATCGCGGACCCGCGGACCCTGCCCGGCTCCTTCGAAGCGCCCGAGGGCCCCGGTCCGGCACAGCGCGTGGTGTCGGCGTTCGCCACCGCCGAGTACCGGCATGAGGTGACCCTGCGGATCCACGGTACGGTCGCGCAGATCCGCGCCCGCCTTCCCGTCAGTGTCGCGAGCCTGGAGGAGTACCCGCCGGGGGCGGGCGAGGACCGGGCGACCGAGCGCTGGCTGCGCGTTGAGCTGCGGGCGGAGCGGCTCGACTGGTTGCCTCCGGTACTCGCCTCACTCGACCGACCGTTCGTCATCGAACGGCCCGACGAGCTGCGCGACCTCGTCACCGCGCTCGCCGATCGCCTCGCGTCCCACGCCCGTCAAGCCTGACAGCGAGCAACCTGTGTCATGAGATGAGCCCTCTAGGACTTGTCCGGCCGATCATGTTCGGAGCCAGATGGCGAGTGATGCTGCGGTGGCGGTGCCGAGGAAGACGTAGCCGCGCTTGATGCCCCTATGGATGTCAACCGGCTGATCTTGACTGCGCCAAGCTTGGCCGGAGCGTAACGATCGTCTGGTAGATCTCGCGGGCGACGTAGCGTTTGAGACAGCGGATGGCTTCGCGGTGTGTCTTGCCTTCGCTGATTCGGCGTTCGATGTAGGCCCGGGTGCGGGTGTCCCAGCGCATCCGGGCCAGGACGATCGTGTAGAGGGCGGAGTTGGCTTGGCGGTCGCCGCCGCGGTTGAGTCTGCGCCGCTGGGTTTTGCCGGAGGAGGCTTCGACGGGGCCCGCGCCGCAGAGAGCGGCGAAGGACGCCTCGCTGCCCATCCGCTGGGGGTTGTCCCCGGCTGCTGTCAGCAAGGCTGAAGCGGTGTCGGGGCCGACGCCGTAGACATCGAGGAGCTTTGGTGCACAGATGCCGATGGTGGCGGTGATCCGGCTGGTGAGCTCGCTGATCTCATCGGTGAGATGCAGGATGCGCCTGGCCAGGAGCCGGAGCGTGTGCCGGGCGGCCCCCGCGGGACCGGGGTCTTCTCCGGGGTTCAGCTCGCTGCAGCGGCGGATGAGCCTGGGATTGCTCAGGCCGGCCAGCGATTCACGCAGGGCAGGGTCTGCGGCGACCAGGATGGCCTTGAGCTGGTTGATGGCCTGCGAACGGGACTTGACCGCGGAGGTCTTGGCCATCTTGAACAGGCGGATTGTCTCCACCGGGCCGTTGATGGTCTTGGCGGCGGCGGTGGCACGGCCGGAGAGGACAGCATGAGCCGCTGCGGCTGCGTCGATCGCGTCGGACTTGCCGCGTCGGCGGCGGACGGCTTTGTCCGGCTGGTTGACCTCGGTGACCGTGAGGCCCTCGCTGTGCAGGTAACGGGTCAGTGCGGCTCCGTAGGAGCCGGTGCACTCCACGCCGGCCCGCTGTAACCGTCCGAAGGAGCGGGCCCAGGAAAGCAGCTGGCGGTATCCCTCTCTTGTGGTCGGGAACGCACGGTTGTCCAGCACTGCCCCGGTCGTAGTGACTACGGCCGCTGCGTGGATGTCCTTGTGGGTGTCCACCCCGAGCACCACTTCCTCGCTGAGGTCAGTGGCGTGGTGACGTGGATGGGTGTGCTGGGTCATGCTGTTCACGGTCGACTGTCTCCTGACGCTGCGGGAACACCGGCCGACGCCGGGCCGAGTGCGGCGGTCAGGACTGTGACGGTGCCTGTCGCGAAGGCCCCTATCGGGACACGCCCACCGGTCCGGCGGCAGCATGCGCCGCCTCAGACAGTGGTCGGCAGATCAAACGCAAGGCACCGAAGCCAGTCGTATCGCGGGCCAGACCACTACCCAAGGCGGCACCCCCACATCCTCACAGTCGTATCTGGTGGCCACGGCTCGGTGCTGCTTGAGTCGGTTGATGGCTCGTTCGATGGTGTTGCGTTTCTTGTACCGTTCTTCGTCGAAGCCGGGTGGTCGTCCGCCGCGTGAGCCTTTGCGCAGGCGGGCGGCCTGGGTGTCAGCCGTCTCCGGGATGGTGTGCCAGATTCCCCGGCGTCGCAGGTACCTGCGGATCGGTCCGTTGCTGTAGGCCTTGTCCGCGGCGACGCTGTCGGGCTTCTTGCGGGGCCTTCCCAGGCCGAGCTTGGGCACGCGGATCTTGTCCAGCACCTTCATGAACTGAGTGCAGTCCGCCCGCTGCCCGGTGTGACGATGAGGGACAGCGGGCGGCATCGGCCGTCGGCGCTCAGGTGGAGTTTGCTGGTGAACCCGCCCCGCGAGCGGCCCAGGCCCTCATTTCCTGCACCACCTCCACCAGGCGAGCGTGCAAGCTCTGCCACGCGGTCTCGTCCTGGTGTTCTGCCTGCTCGGCCCCCTTTAACGCGGGTGCCAGTGGCGGATCGGTGCGGGCGCCGGCCGCGTGCTGATGCGCTCGGACGATGGTGGAGTCCACCGAGATGTCCCAGTCGATTTCACCCGCGGCATCCGCGGCGGCCTGGACCTGCCGCAGCAGACGTTCCCACGTCCCGTCCGCCGACCACAGCCGGTGCCGTTCATAGACCGTCTTCCACGGCCCGAACCGTTCGGGCAGGTCACGCCACTGCACACCGGTCCGCACCCGGTGCAAAATCCCGTCGATCACCTGCCGGTGATCCCGCCACCGGCCACAACGCCGATTGCTGACCGGCAGGAACGGCCGCAGCCGTTCCCACTCCGCGTCTGCCAGATCGCCCCGCCCCATGTCCACATCAACGAGCTGAACAGCGAGTAGTCACACGATCGGCCGGACAAGTCCTAGTAGTGCTTGGTCAGGTCGGTATTGGGGTGGGTATGTCGCGGTGGCAGGTGGGGCAGGCGCCGGTCCAGGTCGCGAGGAGGATCTGCAGGTCACGGACGACCTGGTAGAGGCTCAGGCCGGCGCCGCGTCTTTTGGGGCTCGGGTCAGTCGTTGCAGGGTGCAGAAGGCATGGGCGATGGAGACGAGGGTGACGTGGTGGTGCCAGCCGTTCCAGGTCCGGCCCTCGAAGTGGGCCAGGCCCAAGGCCTGCTTCATCTCCCGGTAGTCGTGCTCGATGCGCCAGCGGAGTTTGGCGAGACGGACCAGGGTGGTCAGCGCGGTGGTCTCGGGCAGGTCGGACAGCCAGAACTGGACCGGCTCCTTCTCACCCGCGGGCCACTCGGCCAGCAGCCAGCACGCCGGCAGTTCCACGCCGTCGGTGGCCTGCCGGATCTCACGTCCGGCTGGGCGGATCCGCAGGGCGACGAACCTGGAGTAGATCCGCTTGACGCCTGAGCGGCCGGTGCCGGGCCGAGATCCCTCACGCCACTGCACCGGCCGTGCCGCGCCACGTCCCGCTGCGATGACCAGTTCCTTCACCGAGCGGGCAGGCTCTGGATATTTCGGCACTGGCGGCCGGCCGGTCCCGCAGTACGGTTCGGCGACCGGTGCCGCATCGCCGGGCTGGGCCGACAGCGTGCTGGAAATACCCACCACGTAGTTCATGCCCCGCGCGTTCAGGCCGAGCCGGAAGGCCGCCGCGTCGCCGTATCCGGCGTCCGCGATCGCCAGCGGCACATCGATCCCCCCACGAGCGGGTCTCGTCGGCCATGTCCAGCGCCAGCTGCCACTTCTCGACATGGCCGACGTCCTCGGGGATCGCGCAGGCCGCACGGCGTGCAACCTTGTCCGGGTCCGCTTTCGGCGAGGACGGATCCCAGCCCTAGGGCAGGAACAGGCGCCAGTTCACGGCCGCCGAGGCATGGTCACGGGCCAGATGCAGCGAGACGCCCACCTGGCAGTTGGTGACCTTGCCCGCGGTGCCGGTGTACTGCCGCGACACACACGCCGAGGCGTTGCCGTCCTTCAGGAAGCCGGTGTCGTCGAAGACCAGCGCGGTGGGCCGGATCGCCGATTCCATCTTCCACGCCAGACGGGCCCGCAGATGGGCCGGATCCCACGGGCTGGTGGTGATGAAGTGGGCCAGCGCCTGCCGGTTGCCGTCCTCTCCCAGCCGGGCTGCCATCGGCTCGATCGACTTGCGCCGAGCGTCGGTCATCAGACCACGCAGATAGACCTGCCCCCACCCGCGCTGATCCTTGCGCGCGAACGGCTCGAACACCTCTGCCGCGAACGCCTCCAACTCATCACGCACCACAGCAACTTCGTCCGGACTCACACCTTCCCAACGCCCAACCAACCCACAAGGACACGCACAGACTCAGCCGACTTGACCAAGCACTACTAGATGATCGATTCCAAGGGTTCGGGCCCGAGAAAGGGGTGAGGGTGTCCAGGCTCAGTGTGTGACGACCGAGATAGACACCCTCGCTACCGCA
>NZ_JBHWGA010000071.1:0-39972 GCF_042733315.1 Streptomyces sp. NPDC059718 | reverse complement strand
GGTGGGGGTCCCCCGGGGGTGGCTGGGGTGTGGTGGCCGGCGGGGGGGGCCCCGGCCGGGTCCCCCCCCCCCCGGCGGGGGGGGGGGGGGCCACCCGGCCGTGACCCACGTCTGCGGTGACTCCCCGGGACCGGGCTCGCTCTCGTCGTCCGGTACGGCGGGCGCGAGCCCGATCTCACCCCACCCGGTCGGCAGCACTCCGCGGCAGCGCCGCACGCGGACGCCCCGTGGCTCCGGGCGCTCGGCGCCGGGTGCCGCCTGCGGCCGGCCGAAGCAGCCGGGCGTCAGGCCGGGCGGATCGAGCGCTCCCGCCCGGTCGCCAGCCGGCGGATGCGCTTCGTGCGGCCTGCGGCCGCCAGCCGGTTCAGCACCGCGGACTCGTCCGAGGACGCGGCGAGGCGCAGTTGGAGCCAGTCCGACCAGGACTCCGGAACGGATGCGTCGCCGAGCAGGGCGGTCACCGACGCGCTCTGCAGGACGCCGAGTTCGCGGGCGCGCCGGGCCGCGTACGCACGGCCGCGCTCGGTGCCGAGCCGGTCGGTCCAGACCGGGTGGTCGGAGGGCGGGAGGCGTCCGAGGACGTGCAGGACGATGCCGAGGGCCACGCTCGGGTCGGGTTCGACGGCCACGGCGTCGTACAGGTCGGGCAGACAGGCCGGGTCGTCGAAGGCCCGCCGGTACAGGGACCAGCGCTCGTGCTCGTCGTCGGAGAGGTCGTCGGAGAGGTCCCCGGGGGTGGCGCCGAGGCGGTGGGCGAGGGCGGCGGTGACCTGGTCCGGGCCCCGGGACACTCAGTCCTTCCCGGGACGGGGGCTGTGACGGCGGCCGAGGGTGGAGGCCGCCACGGAGTTGTGCACCGTGAAGGCGATGGTGCCTGGCAGGTAGCGGTCCTCGGACCACTCCACCGGCGCGCCCTCCGGATCGGTGGTGCGGCGCCGCTCGCGCAGCAGCACCTGCCCGGGCGGGCAGTCCAGGAGGCGGGTGTCGTCGGCGTCGGCCCAGGCCAGGTCGATGGTGTGGTCGGCGTCGGTGAACAGGACGCCGTGCGCGACGAGGGCCTCGGTGTGCGAGACGGTGTCGGGCGGCAGTTCGGCCACCAGGGCGCCGATCCGGGCCGGGTAGAGGGAGCGTTCGACCATCACCGGCTCCCCGGACAGGGTCCGCACCCGCAGCACCAGGTAGACCTCGGCGCCGTCCTCCAGACCGAGCTGATCGGCCTCAAGGGACTCGGCCGGCCGCCGCACCACGCTGTCCACGCGGCCGCCCGGGGTCTCCCCGATGGAGCGGGCCCAGTTGGTGAAGCTGAGCAGCTCCGAGAAGCTCTGTGCCCGCGGGCCGCCGAGCACCGTGCGCCGGGTGCCGCGCCGCGAGGTGACCAGGCCGTCGGAGCGCAGCACGGCCAGCGCGTGCCGGACCGTGCCTCGGGAGACGCCGTAGCGCTCGGCGAGGGTGCCCTCGGGGGGCAGTTTGGTGCCGGCGGCGTACTCGCCCGCGATGATCGCCTCGCGGAGTCCGGCCGCGACCTTGCGGTAGCGCAGCTCGCTGTCCGGGGTGCCCTGTTCCTGCCGCACCGTGGTCTCCTGCGCTGCTCGTGTGCCGTGCGGGCCGCCCCTGCGGGCGGTTCCCCCGACCCCTCCGGCGTGCCTCACACGCCGTGGACGGTTCCCGCGTACCGCTGGACGAAGCGGGTGCCGGTGCCCGCGGTGACGGTCACGTCGTAGCGGCCGCCGTCGGTGCGCCAGGTCACCTGGGTGCGGCCGCCCGCCTTGACCCACACGGTCTGCTCCTTGCCGGCGAAGTCGTTCGGGGTGAGCGTGAAGGCCACCTCGGTGCCGCCGTCGTTGCGCAGGTAGAACTCGACGGCCGCGTTCTCCGGACGCCCGTCGTGCCGCAGGGTCGCCGTGACCCCCGGCACGGCGACGTCGTCCTGACCGCCGGGGACGACCGTCCCGGAGAAGCGGCGGACGAAGCCGTCGGCGCCGTGCACGGAGAAGTCGTAGCGGCCGTCGGTGGCCGCCGCGTCCCACACGTAAGTGCGCGACGAGCGCGGCGGGACCGTGAACGGCGTGCCGGTGAAGGGCAGCGCCGTGTTGGGCAGCACGGTGAAGTGGTAGCCGACGGTGCCGTCGTTGGTCAGCCTGCAGGTGACCTCGCCCTTGTCGCGGTCGACGGTCACGTCGGCCCACGGCCGGTACGGCAGCGGGCGGTGCGGCCGCCGCCCTTCCTCCTGCTGCGGCATGGCCGAACGGTCGGGCACCTTCACCGCGGGCAGCGCGTTGTTGGCGTCCGCCTTGGCCATCAGCGCGACGGTGTCCGGCAGCGCGGGGATGCTGTAGTCGGGCTTGGTGAAGTCGAAGCAGCTGGTGAGGTCGCCGCAGACGGTGCGCCGCCAGTCCGAGATGTTGGGCTCCTTCACCCCGGTGACGCGTTCGAGGAAGCGCAGCACCGATGTGTGGTCGAAGACCTGGGAGTTGGCCCAGCCGCCGCGCGACCACGGCGACACGACCCACAGCGGCACCCGGCTGCCCAGGCCGATGGCCTTGCCGTTCGCGAACTCGTCCTTGGTGCCCGGCTCGGGGGACGGCGGGATGACATGGTCGAAGTAGCCGTCGTTCTCGTCGTACATGAGCAGGAAGACGGTGTGCTTCCACACGTCGGGGTTGGAGAACAGCGACTGCAGCGCGGTGTTCACCCAGTGGGCGCCGTAGTCGGGGCTGGCCGCGGGGTGCTCGCAGAACAGGTACGGCGCCACCAGCCAGGAGACGGTGGGCAGCGTGCCGTCCTTGCAGTGCTTGTCGAACGCCGTCAGGTCGAACTTCGTCATGGCGTTGACGTAGCGCGGGTCGTCCTCGGGGAACTCGTGGAACTGCTTGAAGTACGACAGGGCGTTGTCGTCGTAGTCGCCGTTGCGGTCGTCCGAGCCGTCCGGGTTGTGGTAGACGCGCCAGGTGATGCCCGCGTCCTCCAGTCGCTCGGCGTACGTCGTCCAGTCCGCCACCGGGTTGTCGGTGACCGGGGTGTTGTCGGTCCACGGGCCGGTGGTGCCGTCGACGCCGGGGCCGGCGGTGCCGGTCCACAGGTAGAGGCGGTTGGGGTCGGTGGGCCCGTTCAGCGAGCAGAAGTAGCCGTCGCAGAGGGTGAAGGCGTCCGCGAGCGCGTACTGGTAGGGGATGTCCTCGCGGGTGAAGTAGCCCATGGTGCGCTCGCCCTTGGCGGACACCCACTTGTCCATGGCGCCGTTGTTGACGGCCGAGTGGCCGCTGTCCCAGTCGTGCGGGAGGCCGCCGGCGTTCTGGGCGTTGTACTTCGTGGTGTCCATGCGGAACGGCAGGAGGTGGCCCTCCTCGCGTCCGCGGGCGGGCTGGCGGAACACCGGGTCGCCGTTGGACAGGACGGCCGCCTGGCGGTCGCCGAAGCCCCGTACGCCGCTGAGGGTGCCGAAGTAGTGGTCGAAGCTGCGGTTCTCCTGCATCAGGATCACCACGTGCTTGACGTCCTCGATGCTGCCGTGCCGCGGGCCGTGCCCGGCGGCCTCGGCCGTGCCGGAGAGCCCGACGGCTGCGGCGGCTCCCGCGGCGGTGCCGATGAAGGCGCGGCGGCTGAACTCGGTCATGGGGAAGGTTCCTTAGGTCGTTCGGGGTCAGCCGCGGACGGACAGGGAGAAGGTGACGACGGCGGCGGCGTGGTCGGAGGGCCAGCCGTTGCCCGCGGTGTCCGGGACGGGCCGGGGCCAGCCGGTGACGAGGGTGTGCGCCTCGACGACCTTGAGCGGGCCCGCGTACTGGACCTGGTCGATGCGGTCCTGGGGTTCCGCGCCGCCGTCCTCGCGCCGCGGCCTGACGGGTGACCAGGTGGTGCCGGGGTCCTTCACGGGGCTGGAGTGCTCGGCGCGGAAGGCGTCGGTGAGGCCGGCGTCCTCCAGGGCCTCGGTGACGGGCCAGCGGAGCCGGCCGGCTCCCCCGTGCGCGGATGAAGTGCGGCTCGTCCAGTCGCGGTGCGACGGCGAGGCGAGACCTGCGGCGAGCACGACGGGACCGCGGGAGGCGATGTCGCGGCGCATCGCCGAGACCAGCGCCTGCGTCTGCCGGTAGCGCGCGGTGCCCTTCTCCGCCGCCTCGACCTGCGCGGCCGTGCGGCCCGCGAGCACCGCGTACGGCCCGTAGCCGGCCTCGTCCAGCTGTGCCGTCCACAGCCGTACGGTGCGCTCGCCGGGCAGCCGCAGTGTCGCGGCGGCGGCCGGCAGCGCGGCGGTGGGGGCGAGGGTGTCGGTGAGCGGATGGCGGCTCACGATGCCGAGGCCGCCGGCCTGGTGCACGTGCCAGCCGAGCGCGGCGGCGAGCCGCTGGGCGCCGTCGTCACCGCACTCCTGGAGCGCGACGGCGTCGAGGCCCTGGGTCAGCACCAGCCGCAGTTGCTTCTCCAGCGCGCCGTCGACGTGGCTGCCCGCGTCCCACAGGTTGAGCGTGGCGACCTTCAGCGTCAGCCGGTCCCTGCTCGCGCGCACCGGCACCTGGACGGTGACGGTGTCCCCGCCGACGGCGCTGTCGGTGACGGCGACGACCAGCCGGCCGGGGGTGCGCGGCGCGAGGGCCGGGGCCTTGCCGCTGACGGTGCCGTCCGCGGCGACGGTCAGCCACGGGTCGCCGCCGGCGCGCTTGAAGGTCGCGCTGCCCTCGGCATTGCCCTCGGGCCGGATCCACAGGCCGCCGAGCGCGACGGAGAAGGAAGTGCCTGCCGTCTGCTCGGCGGTGGTGACGGCGTCCACGACCGCGTGCGGGCGCGGGATGACCGGACGCGGCACGAAGCTGAAGGGCGCCGTGCGGGCCAGGATGCCGTAGCCGTCCTTGGCCAGCAGGTAGGCCGTGTACGGCCCGCCGCTCAGCCCGGAGGTGTCGATGGTGATGTCGCCGGACGCGGCGGGGGTGTACTCCCAGGCGAGGGAGGCGCCGTTGCCGGGGACCCGGTCGCCGTCGTAGACGCCGATCCAGTTCTTCGGGTGGGGCGCGTCGGTCGTCCAGTGGAAGGAGACCTTGTCGCCCTCGAACGGCTTGGGGGTCCGCAGCTCGACGAAGTCGCCGGTGGGCGGGCCGGCGAAGGTGAACGGCTCGGTCTTGGCGAGGATGCCGTAGCCGTCCTTGGCCAGCAGGTAGACGGTGTAAGGGCCGCCGCTCAGCCCGGAGGTGTCGAGGGTCGTCTTCCCCGAGGTTCCGGTGACGTACGTCCACACCAGCGAGCCGCTGCCGCTGCCCGGCTGGCGGTCCCCGTCGTAGACGCCGATCCAGTTCTTGGGGTCGGGCGCGTCCGTCGACCAGGCGAAGGTGAGTTTGTCGCCGCGTTGCGGAGGCGTCGTGGAGTCGAGCGCGACGCTGCTCCCGGATGCGGCGACCTGTGAGAGGGATGGCACGGTGTTGGGTCCTCTCCGCCCCGGCGCCGCCGCGGCGGCGTTCGGGTGGGCAAAGTTGTCTAGATAACTTCGCTCCCAGCAAGCCGTCCCACGGCGACGAACCCGTGAACGACGGGTGGCCGCCGTCCGGGAATCAGGCGGAAATCTGAGGTCGGCGCGCACGGCGGGACAAACCGCCGACCGCCCCCACCACCGCTTTGAGCAGCGACGTCATGGCGATCGGGATGCCCCACGACGACTTCCGGACGCGGAGCGGCGGCCTCCCCCCGGGCCGCCGCTCGGGGGGAGGCTGCGTCATGCACCGTTCAACGGTGCACGTTCAGCTGCGCGCAGGTGAGGCGTTCAGCAGGTGAGGTTGCCGCCCGGGGCGACGCCCAGGATCTGGGTGAAGCGCTGGTAGTTGTTGACGCGGCTCTGCACCTGCGCCGGGTTGCGGCCGTCGCATTCCAGGGAGCCGTTGATGGAGCGGATGGTCTGGCCGAAGCCGGCCTGGTTCACCATGGCGTTGTGCGGGGTCATGGTGCCGGGGCCGCTCTGGGTGTTCCAGTACCAGAGGCCGGTCTTCCAGGCCACGGCGGCGTCCTGCTCGACGAGCCAGGGGTTGTGGAGCAGGTCGATGCCGAGGGCGTCGCCGGCCGCCTTGTAGTTGAAGTTCCAGCTGAGCTGGATCGGGCCGCGGCCGTAGTAGGCGGACTGGCCGGCGGGGCAGCCGTAGGGCTGGCTCGTGTCGCAGTAGTGCGGGTAGTTCGCGGTGTTCTGCTCGACGATGTAGACCAGTCCGCCGGTCTCGTGGGCGATGTTGGCGAGGAAGGCGGCGGCCTCCTGCTTCTTCACGGTGTCGCTGCCGGTCTTGGCGAAGCCGGGGTACGCGGAGAGGGCGGCGACCAGGCCGCTGTAGCTGTAGAAGGAGTTCCGGCCCGGGAACATCTGGTTGAACTGGGCCTCACTGACCACGAACCCGGAGGGGTTGCCGGGGTTGCCCGGGTCGGTCGTGCCGCCGCCGCAGGTGCCCTGGTCGGCCCAGACACCCCATTCGCCGGTGGTGCCGGGGGTCTCGCCCTGCGTCCACCACTTGGCCTGCCAGTTGTGGCCGCTGTAGGAGGCGCTCATGCCGCCGGTGTAGACGGCGCCGGCGCTCCACGGCGTGGCGCAGGTCGCTGCGGAGGCCGTGCCGGCGGGGAGCGCTACCGCCAGTCCGGCGGCGGCCGTGAGGGTGGTCAGGGCGGCGAGGGTACGTCGCATCACCGTAACTGCTCCTTGTGTGGGGGGAGTTGCGTATCGCACTGAGCAATGAACCGGATTGGCCTATACCTGTCAAGGTCTAGACCAACATCCCCCGCACGGCCCGGCCACGGCCCCGGGTTGAGGCTCCGCCCCGTCGGCGTAGCGTGGAATCAGGCCGGTGCCGGTGGCGGGCGGGCCCGCGGGAAAGGCGCGCGTCGCGCCGAGCCGCACCGCCGGCCCCAGGCGGGCCCCGCCCCCGGGCGGGCTTGCGTCGTCAGCGCACGAGGAGCGTCGGCCATGGGCAAGCCCTCAATCGACCAGCTGCGGGAGCGCGTGCGCGGGGCGGTGATCACCGCGGACGAGGACGCCTACGACGGGACCCGGAAGGTCCACAACGCGATGATCGACCGGCGGCCGGCCGTCATCGTGCGCTGCGCCAACGCCGGCGACGTCATCGCCGCGGTGGACTTCGCCCGGGAGAACGGGCTCGACCTCGCCGTGCGCGGCGGCGGCCACTCCGTACCGGGCTTCGGCACCTGCGACGACGGAGTCGTGGCGGACCTCTCCGCGATGCGCTCCGTACGCGTCGACCCCGGATCACGCGCCGCCCGCGCGGAGGGCGGCGCCACCTGGGGCGACGTCAACGCCGCGACGTACGCCTTCGGGCTGGCCACCACCGGCGGCATCATCTCCACCACCGGCGTCGGCGGCCTCACCCTCGGCGGCGGCATCGGCTATCTGAGCCGGGGCCTCGGACTCAGCTGCGACAACCTGATCTCGGCGGACGTCGTCACCGCGGACGGGCGCTTCCTCGTCGCCAGCGAGAAGGAGTACGACGACCTCTTCTGGGCGCTGCGCGGCGGTGGCGGCAACTTCGGCGTGGTCACCTCGTTCCAGTTCCGGCTCAGCCCCGTCAAGGACATCTACGGCGGCCCCATCTTCTACGACCTCCAGGACGCCGGCAGCGTGCTGCACGCCTACCGCGAGATCATCGCCGACGCCCCCGAACAACTGGGCAGCTTCCCGGCGTTCCAGATCGCCCCGCCTCTGCCCTTCATCCCGCCGGAGCGGCACGGCAGGGTCCACGTCGCCACCGTGACCTGCTGGGCCGGCCCGCTCGACGAGGGCGAGCGGGCGCTGCGGCCCTTCCACGACATGGCGCCGGTCGTCGCCGAGCACATCGGCCCGATGCCGTACCCGGCGCTCAACACCGCCTTCGACGGCCTCGTACCGCCCGGCCTCCAGCACTACTGGAAGGCCAACTTCGTCACCGAGCTGACCGACGAGGCCATCGCCGCGCACCTCGAGCACGCGCCCGGCCTGCCCGCCGTGAATTCGACCGTGCACGTCTACCCGATCGACGGCGCCTGCCACCGCGTCCCCGCGGACGCGACCGCCTTCGCCTACCGCGACGCGTCCTTCGCCACCGTGATCGCCGGCATGTGGCCGGATCCCGCGGCCAACGAGGCCAACGTGGCCTGGGTGCGCGACTACTACCGCGCCCTGGCGCCGCTCTCGGAGGAGGGCGGCTACGTCAACTTCATGGCCGGGGACGACCAGGGGCGGATCCGGGCCAACTACAAGGGCAACTACGACCGGCTCGTCGAGGTCAAGCGGACGTACGACCCCGGGAACCTGTTCCACCTCAACCAGAACATCACCCCGTGACGGCGGCCGGGGCCGGAGCCACGCCGGCCCCGGCCCCGGCCCCGGCCCCGGCAGGGTGGCGGCTCAGGAGAAGCCCACGACGCCGTGCGGCCGATAGGGGCTCTCCAGCTCCTTCAACTCCTCCTCGGTGAGGCGCACGTCCAGCGCGGCGACGGCGTCCCGCAGGTGCGCCTCCTTGCCGACGCCCACGATCGGCGCCGTGACCCCGGGCTTGCCCAGCAGCCACGCCAGGGCGATCTGGGCCCGCGACAGTCCGCGCCGTGCCGCGATGGTCGCGACGGCCTCGACGATCACGCGGTCCTCCTCGAGGTAGAGGGTGCCGCCGAACTCGTCCGTCTCCTGCCGGGCGCTGACGGCGTCCCAGTCACGGGTCAGCCGCCCCCGGGCGAGCGGGCTCCAGGGGGTGACGCCGACGCCCTGGTCCGCGCAGAGCGGCAGCATCTCGCGCTCCTCCTCGCGGTGGAGGAGGTTGTAGTGGTTCTGCATGCTGACGAACTTCGTCCACCCGTGGCGCTCCGCCGTGTACTGGGCCTTGGAGAACTGCCAGGCGTACATGGAGGACGCGCCGATGTACCGCGCCTTGCCCGACTTCACCACGTCGTGCAGGGCCTCCATCGTCTCCTCGACGGGGGTGTGCGGGTCCCAGCGGTGGATGATGTAGAGGTCCACGTAGTCCGTCCCGAGGCGGCGCAGGCTCGCGTCGATCTCGGTGAGCACGGCCTTGCGCGACAGGCCCGCCCCGTTCGGGCCGGGGCGCATGCGGCCGTTCACCTTGGTGGCCAGCACGATCTCCTCGCGGGACGCGTACTCGGCGAGGGCCCGGCCGACGATCTCCTCGCTGGTGCCGTCGGAGTAGACGTTGGCGGTGTCGAAGAACGTGATGCCGGCCTCGACGGCGCCGCGTATCAGGGGGCGGGCGGCGTCCTCGTCCAGCGTCCACGGGTGGCTGCCGCGCTCGGGTGTGCCGTAGCTCATGCAGCCCAGGCAGATCCGGGAGACGTCCAGACCGGTGCTGCCGAGTTTCGTGTACTCCACGTCCATGCCTCCGCGGGGTGGTGTGGTGGCTTCGGTTGCCGAAGGGCGCTCCCGAGTATGCAAGCCGGTGGATCTTCGCGTCGACGGCCCCGGCGCCACGCACGGCGGGAACCGTCCACAATGTCCGCCAGTGGGAGGAAAGACTCATGTGCACCACTGCGGGACTTCCGTCCCGTGAGCGACGTGGGCGATGTCACATGCCCCGATTTGCGCCGTTCATCATGGCTATGACCTGCGGCTTTTCGGAATCACTTGCTCCGCTTCCGGCGACTGTGCAGGTCAGGCCCTTGCGCCCGCGGGAATGCTCCCGCAGAGTCCTGACGTATCCGGCCCCGGCCGCGCAGCGCGGCAGCCGGCATTCCGGGCGGGGGCTAGCTGAAAGGGTCCTCGTCTCACATGCGCAACCAGGCCAAGCACCGCCGCGGGCGTTCCCTGCGGCTCAAGCTGTCCGCCGCGGCTGTCGCCTCCGCCGCGGCTTTCGGCGGCACCGCGTGGGCACTCCAGCAGTCCGGCTCGGACGGCACCGGCGCGGACCGCTCGTCCGGTTCGTCCAAGGTCCACGTCACCTCGATCCTGCCGAGCGCGTCCGAGCAGCCGGAGCACGGCCTGGTCGAGGCCGACAGCGGCCGGCGTGACGCGGCACCGGAGGCGAAGGAGACGAAGGGCACCGGCGCGACGCCCTCGAAGGGGTCGGCCCCGGCCAAGGCGAAGGTGAAGGCCAAGGCCAAGAAGCCCAAGCCGAAGCCGGTGAAGACCACGCCGAAGCCCGCCCACACCAAACCGGCCCAGCCGAAGCCCCCCGCGAGCACGCCGACCCCGAAGCCCAGCCACACCGCCACCCCGCCGGCAACGCCCACCCCGCCGCCGGCGACCACGCCGCCCCCGACCACGCCGCCCCCGACGCAGACGCCGGACCCCACGCCGCCGGCGTCCACCCCGTCCCCGACCGCGGCACCCACGACGGACACCCCGTACGCCTCCGCGTCCCCGGCCGCCGAAACGGCCGAGCCCCCGGCGGCGGCCGCCCCCCGGACCGCCCCGCAGCGCGCGGACGCCGCACCGCTGCCCCCCTTCGCCACGGTTCCGCACCCGCACACCCAAGGCCGCGGTCACACCCACGGCCCCTGGCTCCCGTTCCCGGCGACCGCCCCCGGTCACGCCGCCGGCGCCCCGGGCGGCACCGGCCCGCTCGGCTGAGCCTCCCCCGGGGCCCGCCCGGGGACCCGTACCGTGGGCGTCCTACGGAAGCGAGGGCACCGGGGCATGGGTGACAAGAAGCGCCAGGACCGCCTGCCGCGCGGCATGTACGAGCGGGAACTGCTGCGGCTGCAGGTCGAGTTGGTCAAGCTGCAGGAGTGGGTCCGGGCCGGCGGGCACAGGCTCGTCATCGTCTTCGAGGGACGCGACGCGGCCGGCAAGGGCAGCACGATCAAGCGGGTGACGGAGCATCTCAACCCCCGCATCGCGCGCATCGCGGCGCTCCCCGCGCCGACCGAACGCGAGCGCACCCAGTGGTACTTCCAGCGCTACGCCGACCATCTGCCGGCCGGCGGGGAGATCGTGCTGTTCGACCGGAGCTGGTACAACCGCGCCGGTGTGGAGCACGTGATGGGCTTCTGCACCCCCGAGGAGCACGTGCGCTTCCTGCACCAGTGCCCGATCTTCGAACGGCTGCTGATCGAGGACGGCATCATCTTGCGCAAGTACTGGTTCTCGGTCAGCGACGCCGTGCAGGAGCAGCGTTTCCGGACCCGCCTGGAGGACCCGACCAGGCGCTGGAAGCTGTCGGGGATGGACCTGGAGTCCATCACCCGCTGGGAGGCGTACTCCCGCGCCAAGGACGAGATGTTCGTGCACACCGACATCCCCGAGGCCCCCTGGTACGTCGTGGGCAGCGACGACAAGCGCGCGGCCCGCATCAACATGATCGCCCACCTGCTCGCCGGCATCCCGTACGAGGAGGTCCCCCTCCCCGCCATCGAACTCCCGCCCCGTCCCGAGTCGACCGGCTACCAGCGCCCGCCCCGCGACCTGCAGACCTACGTCCCGGACCACGCGGCGACCTTGGGGTAGTGACGCCACTGGGGCCTCTCGTGCCGACGGCCCGGGAAATCCGTCGGGAAACCGTCCCTGGCGTGCCCGGGAAAGGGGCCGGGGCGGGCGCCGGAGGGGGTGCGGGCGGACTCGCGGAGAGGGTGCGGGCGGGGCGGGCGGGGGGTGGTGCCGGGGTGGGGGAGGCGGGCGTACGTCGGGTTGGGGTACCCGGGCTGAGCTGGGCTTTCGGGGCTGCGGGCCCTAGCGTCTCCCCATCGGCAAAGGGGGATCTGATGGACCGTGGTATCCGTGACGTCGACGACGTGCTGAGGCTCCTGGACGACCTGTTCGCGGCGGGGGCCGACCGCTGGACGCAAGCGGCGGCCGACTGGTGGGACGCGTTCTACGCGGACCGGTCCCGGCCGGTGCCGTTCTTCGTGGACAAGCCGGACGAGAACCTCGTGGAGTGGCTCGACCGGGGCCTGATCGCGCCGGGTGGCCGGGTCCTCGACCTCGGGTGCGGTCCGGGGCGCAACGCGCGGTACCTGGCCGCACGGGGGTTCACGGTGGACGCGGTCGACCTCTCCCCCGCCGCGATCGCCTGGGCGCAGGAGCGGGCCGGCGAGGCCGGGGCGGCCGTGCGCTTCCACCGCGGTGACGCCTTCGCCCTGGCCGGGACGGTTCTGCGCGGCCCGTACGACCTGGTCCACGACTCGGGTTGCTTCCACCATCTGCCGCCGCACCGGCGCATCAGCTACCTCGCGCTGCTGGACGGGGTCCTGGCGCCCGGCGGGCATCTGGCGCTCACGTGCTTCGCCGCCGGCGGCATGGGGTCCGAGCTCGACGACGCGGACTTCTACCGCGAGTCCCGGCTGCACGGCGGCCTCGCCTACAGCCCTCAGGCGCTGCGCCGGATCTTCTCCGGACTGGCGGAGGTGGAACTGCGCCGCATGCGCGGCGAGCCGGCGGAGTCCGCGTGCTTCGGTGAGGACTTCCTCTGGGCGGCGCTGTTCCGCCGCCCCGCAGGGGTCGTGCCCGGCGGCTGACCCTCCCGGGTGATGGCGTACGCGGGCGGGAGCGGGCACTCTGTGCGCATGCCGGAGGGGAGGATCCACATGGACGGTGCCCGGCTCGCCGCCTCACGCCCCGCGCGGGCGCTCGCCGCCGCGCTCGTGTCCCTCGCCCTGCTGTCCGCCTGCGGCGGCTCCGGCCGGGAGGCTTCCGGGGCTCCCTCCCGGACCGCCGCGTCCGGGGAAACCGGCACTCCGCCGGCCACGCCGGGCGGCAGGTCGCCTGACCCGACCGCGTCCGCGTCGGCGTCCACGTCCACCACGGCGACGCCCCGCCCGGTCCACGCGGCCGTCTACTTCCTGCACGAAGGCAAGCTGTCGGCCGCGCCCCGCACGGTCACCGGCCCGGCGACCGCCGCCGCGGCCCTGCGGGCCCTGCTCGCCGGCCCGAACGGCTTCGAGCGCGGTCACGGCCGGGCGACGGCGATCCCGTCGGGGACGGCGCTGCGGTCGCTGGCCGTACGCGACCGCGTCGCCACCGTCGACCTCTCGGGCCGCTACGACGACGCCGCCCCCGGCACACCCGTGGAAGCGCGGCTCGCCCAGGTGGTGTTCACCGCGACGGCGTTCCCCGGCGTCGAGAAGGTGCGCTTCCGCGTGGACGGCGCACCGCCGGCCGGACTCGGCACGGTGGCCACCGGCCCGCCCGTCGGCCGCGCCGACTTCGAGGAGCTCTCCCCCGCCGTCCTCGTGGAGTCACCGCTCCTCGGCGACACCGTCACCGCCCCGCTGCGCGTCCACGGCACGGCCGACACCTTCGAGGCGGAGTTCCGGCTGCGGATCGCCGACGGCTCCGGCCGCACCGTCGCCGACGTACGGGTGGCGGCCACCTCGGGCAGCGGCACCCGGGGCACCTTCGACGTGACCGTGCCCTACCGCGCGGCCGGTGGGCCGGGCACCCTCACGGCGTACGTGCTGTCCGCGGAGGACGGCCGCCGGATCGTCCTCGACACGGTGCCGCTCACCCTCGCGGGGTGAGCGGGTCCCGGCCGGACCGTGCGCACGCCGCCGCACCGGCCGAGACTGGAACCAGGGGACGCGTCCCGGGTTCAGGAGGCCGCCATGAACGCCGTCCGGCAGCCGATGACGGTGGGCGACGTGATGACGTGCAGGGTCGTCGCGGTCACCCGCCACGCGTCGTTCAAGGAGATCGTGCGGGCCCTGGAGCAGTGGCACGTCAGCGCGGTACCGGTGGTGGAGGACGGGACGCGCGTGGTGGGCGTCGTATCCGAGGCCGACCTGCTGCGCAAGGAGGAGCACCGCGTGGACGAGCCGCCCCCGGTGGGCGGGTCCGGTGGGTCCGGCGGGTCCGGCAAGGCGGCCGCGCTCACCGCCGAGCAGTTGATGACCGCGCCCGCGGTCACCGTGCGCGGCGACGCCTCGCTCGCCCAGGCGGCCCGCGCCATGGCGCGGCACCAGGTCAAGCGGCTGCCGGTCGTCGACGCCCGGGGCATGCTCAAGGGCGTGGTCAGCCGGGGCGACCTGCTGAAGGTCTTCCTGCGGTCCGACGAGGACATCGCCCGCGACGTCCGGGAGAACGTGGTCGCGCGGCTGTTCCCCGGCGCGTGGCGGTCGGTCGAGGTCGACGTCGAGGAAGGGGTCGTCACCCTGAGCGGGCTGCTCGGGGACCGCTCCCTGGTGCCGGTGGCGGACCGCCTGGTGCGGTCCGTCGAGGGCGTCGTCGACGTGCGCTTCGATCTGACGCCGAACCGGGTGTGACGGGCGGCCCCGGCGCCGGATGCGAGGGCCGCCCGCCGCGCCCACGCTGGGAGGGGGGACACACCTCAGCCCGAAGGAGCGGAACGCCATGAAGGCATGGGTCTTCCAGGGTCCGGGACGGGCCTCCTGGCAGGAGGTGGCCGACCCGGTCCTCCAGGACGCGAGGGACGCCATCGTCCGCGTCGACACCGCCGCGATCTGCGGCACGGACCTGCACATCCTCAAGGGCGACGTGCCGGACGTCGCTCCCGGTACGGTGCTCGGCCACGAGGCCGTGGGCGAGGTCGTCGAGACCGGCGCGGAGGTGGACGCCCTCCAGCCCGGCGACCGGGTGCTGGTCAGTTGCGTCTCCGGGTGCGGACGCTGCCGGTTCTGCCGTGAGCGGGCCTACGGGCAGTGCCTGGACGGTGGCGGCTGGGTGCTCGGGCACCTGATCGACGGCACGCAGGCGGACTACGTGCGCGTACCGTACGCCGACACCTCCCTGCACGCGCTGCCGCACAACGTGGGCGGGCACGACGCCGTCCTGCTCTCCGACATCTTCCCCACCGCCTACGAGGTGGGCGTGCTCAACGGCGGGGTCCGGCCCGGGGACACGGTCGTCGTGGTCGGCTGCGGTCCCATCGGCCTGGCCGCCGTCGCGACGGCCCAGCTGTGCTCCCCGCACACGGTGATCGCCGTCGACCTGGCCGCGGCCCGACTGCAGGCGGCGAAGAACCTGGGCGCGGACGCCGTGGTCACGGCGGGCGAGCAGCCCGAGCAGCTGGTCGACGACCTCACCGGAGGGCTCGGCGCGGACGTGGTGATCGAGGCCGTGGGGCTGCCGGAGACCTTCGAGATGTGCACGCGGATGGTCCGGCCCGGCGGCCGGGTGGCGAACGCGGGGGTGCACGGCGGACCGGTCACGCTCCACCTGGAGCAGTTGTGGAGCCGCAACGTCACCATCACCACGGGCCTGGTCGACACGTACTCCACGCCCACCCTGCTGCGCCTGCTGGAGGCACGGAAACTGCCCACCGGCGCGTTCGTCACGCACACCTTCGAACTGCACGAGACGGCGGAGGCCTACGACGTCTTCGCGTCGGCGGCCGACACCGGAGCGCTCAAGGTCGTCCTGGGCGGGCCTCACCATGACGTCCTCGTGCCCATGTTCTGACCGGGCCGGCGGGCGTAAAGGGCCCGTCAGGGACGTAACCCCCACTCTTGACGGAATCTTAACGGCGCGAAGCGGCGGTACGGGAAATCGGCGGCCGACCGATGCGTACGCTGACCAGGCCATCTCGTGGTGGCGGGAACCAGTGGCAGCACGTCAGGAGCATCGATGACCTCCCCCGTCCCTACGAGTCGGCTGCGCGCGTGGATGCTCGAGGGCCTGTCGGACATGGCCCGGCACCAGCAGGGCGGGCAGGCGGTCCCGGAACGGCATGACCACGGCCAGCGCTGGTGGCGGGTGATGTGCCTGACGGGCGTCGACTACTTCTCCACCCTCGGCTACCAGCCCGGCATCGCGGCGCTGGCGGCGGGCCTGCTGTCGCCGGTGGCCACCATCGTGCTGGTGATCGTCACGCTGGCCGGCGCCCTGCCCGTGTACCGCCGGGTGGCCGAGGAGAGCCCCCGCGGCGAGGGCTCGATCGCCATGCTGGAGCGGCTGCTGTCGTTCTGGAAGGGCAAGCTCTTCGTCCTGACGCTGCTGGGCTTCGCGGCGACGGACTTCCTGATCACCATCACCCTGTCCGCGGCCGACGCCTCCACCCACCTGGTGGAGAACCCGCACCTGACGGAGGCGCTGCACGGGAAGCAGATGCTCATCACACTGCTGCTGGTCGCGCTGCTCGGCGCGGTCTTCATGAAGGGCTTCCTGGAGGCGATCGGCGTCGCGGTCGCCCTCGTGGGCCTCTACCTGGCGCTCAACGTGGTCGTCGTGGTCGTCGGCCTGTGGCACGTGGCCACCGCCGGGCACGTGGTCACCGACTGGTCGAACGCCCTGACCACGCAGCACGGCAACGTCCTGGTGATGGTCGGGGTGGCGCTGCTGGTCTTCCCCAAGCTGGCGCTGGGCCTGTCCGGCTTCGAGACCGGTGTGGCGGTGATGCCGCACGTCAAGGGCGACCCCTCCGACACCGAGGAGCGCCCCGCCGGGCGGATCCGGGACACGAAGAAGCTGCTGACCACGGCCGCCGTGATCATGAGCTGCTTCCTGATCGCGACCAGCTTCATCACCACGCTGCTGATCCCCGCCGACGAGTTCGAGGCCGGCGGCAAGGCCAACGGCCGCGCGCTGGCCTACCTCGCGCACGAGTACCTGGGCAACGCCTTCGGAACCGTCTACGACGTGTCGACGATCTGCATCCTGTGGTTCGCCGGCGCCTCGGCGATGGCCGGGCTCCTCAACCTCATGCCGCGCTACCTGCCGCGCTACGGCATGGCGCCGCACTGGGCGCGCGCGGTGCGGCCGATGGTGCTGGTCTTCACCCTGGTCGCGTTCCTGGTCACCTGGATCTTCGACGCCAACGTCGACGCCCAGGGCGGCGCGTACGCGACGGGTGTCCTGGTGCTCATCTCCTCCGCGGCGATCGCGGTGACCATCGCCGCCCGCAAGGCGGGGCAGCGCAACTGGACGATCGCCTTCGGGGTGATCTCGGCCGTCTTCCTCTACACCACGGTCGTCAACGTCTTCGAGCGCCCGGACGGCGTCAAGATCGGCGCCTGCTTCATCGTCGGCATCATGCTGATCTCCCTGCTGTCGCGGCTCGCCCGCGCCTTCGAACTGCGCATCACCGGCATCAGCACGGACGACATGGCCGAGCGCTTCGTACGGGACATCTCCCACCGCACGATCCGCTTCATCGCCAACGAGCCCGACCGGCGGGACGCCGCCGAGTACCGGGACAAGATCAAGCAGATCCGGTCCGACAACGACCTGCCGGCCGAGGAGGACTTCGTCTTCGTCGAGGTGACCGTCGCCGACCCGTCCGAGTTCGAGGCGGGCCTGGTGGTCCGCGGCGAGGTCCTCCACGACCGCTACCGCGTCCTGACCCTGGAGAGCTCCTCCATCCCCAACGCGCTGGCGGCCTTCCTGCTGCACGTCCGCGACAGCACCGGGCAGCGTCCGCACATCTACTTCGAGTGGACCGAGGGCACCCCCTTCGCCAACTTCCTGCGCTTCTTCCTCTTCGGGCAGGGCGAGGTCGCCCCGGTCACCCGCGAGGTGCTGCGCGAGGCCGAGCCCGACCGCAGCCGCAGGCCCCGCGTCCACGTCGGCTGAGCCCCGTCCGTCAGGGGCGCGCAAAGACCGCACCGGCGCTCGTCAAGGGGCCGTCAGGGCCGCGCCCGGCGGGGCGCCGCCCTGCCTACGGTCGGCCCCATGGAACGGCGAACGGCTCCCCGGCCCGGGCAGCAGGGCACCGTCGGTGACCGCCATTGGCGCGCCGACCTGCGGCGCGCGCTGGGGTGCGCGGTCGCCTTCCTGTGCCTGGCGGTGCCGCTCGACGCGGTCGCGGGGACGCTCACCCCGCGGCGCGCGGCACTGTGGCTGGTCCTGGCCCTGATCGTGCTCGCGCTGCTCCACCCGGCCCGGGTGACCGCGGGCGACGGGTGGCTGGCGGTGCGCGGCACGCTGCGGGAGCGGCGGGTGCGGACCGATGCGCTGACCGTGGTCCGCCAGTCCGCGGGCGTGTCACGGCATCTGGTCCTGTGGGACGCCCACGGCCGGTGGCTGGAGCTGGATCCCCGCGTCCTGGAGGCGAATCCGCTGCTGTGGCACCGGCTGGAGGCGGGCGCGCGGCGCTCCCGTACCGCCGGCACGCTCCGCGAGGGGGCCGAGGTGCTGGGGCGGCTCGGCGAGCGGATCGACGGCAGCACGGCACGAGCGGTGCTCGATGCGTCCGGGATGGGCTGACCGGCCGCTCCGCGGAGCGGCGTCGTTCGTCGTACGTCGAGAAATGAGGCAGTCCGTGATCGAGTCGCCGTACGGGGGCGCAGCGGGCGCGGGCCGGCGGGTGGTCGTCGGTCTGAGCGGTTCCCCCGGCAGTCTGGCCGCGTTGCACCGGGCGGTCGCGGAGGCCCGGTCCCGGTCCGCGGGACTGCTGGCGGTCCTGGCGTGGGAGCCTCCCCCCGAGGAGTTCACGTACCGCCGGGTGCCGCTTCCGCCGCGGCCCTTCGACTGGGAGCAGGAAGCACGGCAACGCCTGAACGTCGCGCTGGAGGAGGCCTTCGGCGCCGGTGCCCTGCCCGGGATGCCGGACTTCCGCGCCGTGACCGCGCGCGGGCCCGCCGGGTACGTGCTGGTGAAGGCGGCCGCGGGCAGCAAGGACCTGCTGGTCGTCGGCACGGGGTCGCGCGGCCTGCTGCCGCGTGCGCTGCGCGGTTCGGTCGCCCGTTACTGCGTCGCGCACGCGGCCTGCCCGGTGCTGGCCGTCCCGCCGTCCCGGCTGCCCGCCGGGGTCTGAGCCTCAGCCCCGCAGGTGCCCGAGGACGGTGCGCATCGCACGCTCCACCGCGCCGCGCGCCTCCGCGCCATGGTCGGTCGTCTCGAAGCCGTGGCCGCCGTCGGGGACGTCGACGACCTCCACGTCCACACCGGAGTCCTTGGCCGCGGAGAGGAACTCCTCGACGGTCACCGCGATCTCCGGCCGCTCCCGCCCCACCCGGGTCAGGACGACCGGCGGTGTGCCCGCGCCGTGCAGCGCGGCCGCGGGCCGGAAACGGGAGGCGGCCAGGCCCCAGTTGGGCAGCGGCGCGAGGACGGGGTAGGTGGCCGCGACGCAGCGCAGCCACGGTGGGGGCGCCGCCAGCCAGTCCGCGGACAGCAGCCCGCCGGCGGAGAAGAACCACAGCGCGACACGGTCGGCGTCGACCCGCGGATCGGCGCGGACGCGTTCCACCGCCTCGGCGAGGTCCCCGGCGGCGCGCGGGAAGTCGCCGAGTCCGTGCAGCCGGTGGTCGACGGTCACGCCGACCGCTCCGAGAGCCGCCGCGAGGCGGCCGTACCCGACGAAGGCCGGCCAGTCGCGCGGGGTGGGCCGCACGCCGGGCGGCACCGGGCCGCCGTGCACGAAGACCACGGCCGGGCGGGGTCCGTCGCCGCCGTCCGGGAGGTGCAGGTCGGTCCGTCCACGGCGCTCGCGGGCCCGTTCGGGGACGTCGAGGAGGAACGGCCGCAGGTGCGCCGGTGGTTCCTCCGTCGCGGCGATCCGGTGGCCCTCCCCGGCGGCGGCCTTCAGCAGGACGCCGGCGAGTTCGCCGGGCGCGGAGAGCATCGGCCAGTGGCCGGTGGCGAGTTCGAAGAAGCCGACGCGGGGGTCCGTGAGCGCCTGGAATGCAGGGTGCCCCAGGCCCACCAGCCCCTCCACCATGGCGATGCTCGAACCGTTGCCGGTGCACAGGACACCGGTCGTCGGCAGGGCGGCGGCCGCCCCCGACAGGCGCAGCGGCCGGGTGAGCGTCCCGGCGGGCTGGGGTGCGGCGTCGGCGGCGAGCCGGGCCAGCGCCGCGGCGGGCACGCCGGCCGTGCTGCCCCAGCGCTCCCACGCCCCGGGCGCGGGCGGGGCGACGCGCCACTCGTCGTCGCCCGGGGCGGCCGGGGCCGAGAGCCGGGCGCGCAGTTCCTGGTCGGGCACCAGCGCCAGCGGCGGGTCGCCGTCCCGTGGCATGCCCGCGTCCACGTGGACGACGCGGGCGATGCGGCCGGGCCGCCGGTCGGCGGCGGCGACCACCGGGTGGATGCCGTAGCCGTGGCCGACGAGCACCACGTCCGTCGCGTCCAGGGAGTCGACGACCCGCAGGACGTCCTCGACATGGGTCTCCAGTACGGTGCCGGGCCCGGCCGGGCGGCCTGAGCCGGCCATGCCGGTGAGGGTCACCGGGTGGGCTCCGGCGCCCGCCTCGCGCAGCCGGCCGGCGACGTCCTCCCACACCCAGCCGCCCGTGTGGGCCTCGGGAACGAGTACGAACACGGTCATGTGTGCCTCCCCGCACGCGGTGGTCCGCGGAGCGGCCGTCCCGGCCGTCCGCGCTCGCCGGTACGGTAGGAGCTCCCCCTGAGGGAGGTTCAAGCGGTGGAAGCCGACAGCACGTTGAGCATCGGGGAGCTCGCCGAGCGGGCCGGCGTCTCCGTCAAGACCGTCCGTTTCTACTCGGACCGCGGACTGCTGCCCGAGTCCGGCCGCAGCGCGGGCGGCCACCGCCGCTACGCCCCCGAGGCGCTCACCCGGCTGCGCCTGATCCGCTCCCTGCGCGCCCTGGACCTGCCGGTGCCGGACGTGGGGCGGGCCCTGGAGCGGGAGGACGCCCTGGAGGACGTCGTCGCGGGCCACTTGCGGACCCTGGGCTCCCAACTGGCCGCCCTGCGCTGGCGGGAGGCCGCCCTGCGACTGCTGCGGGACTGCACCGCCGGGGAACGCGCCGAGCGGCTGGAGCTCGTCGGAGCCGTCCCCGTACCGCCGAACACGGACCCGATGGCCCGTTTCTGGCGCCGCTGGCTGCAGCCCGCACGGCTGCCCGCCCCCGTGCTGGCCCGGGTCGTCGAACTCGCCGTACCGCAGCCGCCCGACGAGCCGAGTCCGGCGCAGGTGCTGGCCTTCGCCCGGCTGCACGCCTTCACCTCGGCCTCCTGCCCGCCCGGCGACGTGCACAGGCTCGCGGCGCACCGGCCCGACGCGGGCCCCCGTCCGGCCGTCCTGTACGAGGGGCTCTACGAGGCCTACGAACTGGCCGCGCCGGACGTCCTGGCCGGTCGCGCGCCGGGCGCGGGCGAGGCGCTCGACTGCTTCGTCACCGCCCACGCGCGGTCGTTCGGCACGCGGGACACCCCCCGCTTCCGCCGCCGGCTGAGCGCCATGCTGGCCGTGGAGCCCCGCATCGACCGCTACTGGCAGCTCGTGGGCGAGCTGCGGGGTCCCGGGCAGCCGACCCCCGGCGCCTCCCACACCTGGCTGCGCTCCGCGTTGGAGGACCAGGTCACGGCGCGGTGAGGATGCGCGGGCCCTCCTCCGTGACGGCGACGGTGTGCTCGAAGTGGGCGGCCCGGCTGCCGTCCTCGGTGTGCAGCGTCCAGCCGTCGGAGGCCGTGCGGTAGCCGCCGCGCCCCCCTGCCATCAGCATCGGCTCGATGGCGAGGGCCAGCCCGTGCCGCAGCGGGTAACCACGCCCTGGGCGGCCCTGGTTGGGCACATGGGGGTCCTCGTGCATCCGGCGGCCGATGCCGTGGCCGCCGAAGTCCGCGGGCATGCCGCACCGGGCCTCGCGGGCGACGGTGCCGATGGCGTGCGAGATGTCGCCGATGCGGTTGCCGACGGTGGCCGCGGCGATCCCGGCGTCGAGCGCCCGCCGGGTGGCCTCGATGAGCCGCAGATCCGCGGGGCGGGGCGTGCCGACGGTGAAACTGATCGCGGCGTCGCCGGTCCAGCCGTCCAGCTCGGCGCCGCAGTCGACGCTCACCAGGTCCCCGTCCCGCAGCCGGTAATCGGTGGGGATGCCGTGCACGAGCGCGTCGTTGACGGAGGTGCAGAGCACCGCGGGGAAGGGCGTGGGGGCGAACGACGGCCGGTAGCCGAGGAACGGCGACCGCGCGCCCGCCGCGTCCAGGACGGCCCGGGCCGCCTCGTCCAGTTCCCGCAGCGACACGCCGACGCGCGCCGCCTCACGGGCGGCGGCGAGCGCGTGCGCCACGACGCGGCCGGCCTCCCGCATGGCCGCCAGCGCGGCATCCGTCTTGATCTCCACCATGTCCGTGGCTCCTCGTTCCGTTCCCCGGGTGTACCCAATTCTTATACCGGTATTAGTATCACGGGCATGGTGCGAACTCCTTTGACCCCCTGGGAACGGCAGCGCGGCGAGCACTTCGGCACGCTGCTGCGCCGCGCCCGCGGCGACCGCAGCATGGTCGAGGTCGCGGCGGCGGCCGGCGTCTCCGCCGAGACCCTGCGCAAGATCGAGACCGGCCGCGCCCCGACCCCCGCCTTCTTCACCGTGGCCGCCCTCGCCGCGGCCCTGGACATCTCCCTGGACGAGCTCGCCTCGGCCTGTGCCCTCGAGCCCGACGCGGCGGGCGGCGCCGCCGCCGCCTTGTCCGCGTAGCGCTGCCCGTGTCGCCGCGTGCGGTTCATTTCGTGTGCGGGTCCGTTGCGCCTGCGGCGGGCGGTTTCCCCGCCGCCCTCCCGATTGCCCGGCGCGGTCACTGCGGGCCTGCGCATCGTTCGCTTGGGGTCGGGGCCGCGCCGGCGCACGTCTCCCCCAGCCTTCGGCCGGGGGGACCCCCACAGCGCTCGCGGTTTACCCCTGCAGTATTCGGCGTCGGGTTCGCCGCTCGTCGCTTCCGGGCGCACCCCGCCACACCCCCTCCCGTTGTGTGGGCGCATGACGGCCGGTGGGGGGCGAGTAAGGCACCTGCGGCAACCCCGGACCGCCTTCTCACCCCCACCGGTCGTTAGTCGCCTACACGACCGGAGGGGGTGTGGCGGGGTGCCCCCGCAGGCGACGAGCGGTGGGCGCGGTGCCGAATGATGTGGGGCAGCGCCGCGAGCGCCGAGGTGGGGGTCCCCCCGGCCGAAGGCTGGGGGCGTACGCCGGCGCGGCACCGACCCCATACGTACGCAGCGAGGCGGTCACTGACCGCGCCGGGCAATCGGGCGGGAGGCGGGGAAACCGCCCGCCGCAGGCGCAAAGCACCCGCACGCAAACACCGGGCAGCCCGGCGCAGCCGCCCGCAGGCGCACGAGCCGCTCACGACGACCGGACTCAGCTGCCCCCGAACCCCCCGCCGTCACCGAACCCCCCGCCGTCGCCGAAACCCCCGCCGAAGTCGCCGGGGTCGAAGTCCGCGCCCGAGTAGTCGCCGCCCTGCTGGTCCGGCGTGGCACCGCCGTAGCCGCCGTAGCCGCCGTAGTCGTCGCCGTAGGCGTACGGCCCGGGCCCGCCGAGGGAGCTGCCGAGCAGCGTCCCGACGAGGATCCCGGGCAGCATCCCGCCGCCGAAGTAGCCCTGGGCCCAGGGGGCGTAGGCCGGGCCCGCCTCCCAGTAGGGGCGGGGGCCGCGAGGCGTGCCGACCTGGCGGGCCATGGGCTCCAGGCCGTCCGCGAGCCGGGCGGCGTCGGCCGCGCACACCGGAACGGTCCGCTCGGCCCCGCCGCCCTCGGGGCTCCACGGCACGTCCTGGACCGAGGGGCCGTGCCGGGGGTCGAAGAAGCACGGCGGGCGGCGCTCGGGCAGCGGCCTGCCCTCGATGCGTGCCTCCAGGGCGGCGAGCGCGAAGCGCCCCTCCTCCAGGGCGCTGCTGACCGGCTGCACGTCATCCGCGGAACGCGCCCGGTCCATCGCGCCCTTCGCGGTGTCGTAGGCGTCCAGGGCGCGCGTGTAGTCCTCGCGCATGGCGTCGTCGGCCGTCGCGCCGCCCGGGTCGAAGCCGATCCGGCTCAGCTCCTCGCCGAAGGCGGTGATGTCCTCGTCCACCACCGGGCGCAGCTCGTCGAGCCGGGCCCTGTCCTGTTCCTCGCGGCGCCGCTTGGCGCGTCGCGACAGCAGGACGGCCCCGCCGCCCCCGGCGACGACCAGGACGCCGAGCGCGACGAGGAGCCCGGCGCCGCCGCTGCCCGAGCCGACGCCGACGGAGCCGTCGCCCCAGGACGCCGGGGCGTGGCCGCGCGCCTGCGGGAGTGCCTGGTCCACGAAGCCGGTGACCATCGCCGCGGGGTCGCCGGGGTCGGAGCGCCGTACGGCCCCGGCCAGGTTCTCGACGGCGTTGTGCGGCATCACGGCGGGGTCCGCCCCGGCGTCGAAGCGGTCGCCGAGCGCGACGGCGTACACACCGGTGATGCCGACCTTGGTGCGCAGGTCCTTCAGCAGCGTGGCGGCGGGGAACTCCGCGGTGTCCGGGAGGACGGCGACGAAGACCGGCCGGTCGGCCTTCTCGATGCGCCCGGCGAGGGTGTCCGCCTCGCCCGGCGACAGCACGTTCCGCGCCCGGGGATCGACGTACACGGGGCCGCCGTCGCGCAGGGCCGCCGCGGCCGTGTCGAGCCCGCCCGCGGCGCGCGCCCCGGAGCCCGTCGCGGCGACGAGGCAGAGCACGCCGAGGATCACGGCGAGTACCGGCACGAGGCGGAGGATCCGCCGGACGGTCCCCATGGGTACGACGCTAACCCAGATCGGGGGCGCGACGCTGCGGGAGCCGGCTCCCCGGGGCGGCGCCCGGCTTCTCCATTAGGCTGTTTTGTCAGAATTGCCCGACAATAAGCGGCATTGGCCGGTTCACACGACCGGCGGTGCTCGACCGGATGAGAACGCCTCGTTCCCGGGGATGGGTCGTCGCGGTGGACATACAGCAGTCGGCGAAGGATGTCGGTCAGCCCCAGGCGGCGGTGGGGCAGGCAGGGGTGTTCCGTGACCTGCTGCCCCTCGCGATGTGGCGGATCGACTCCGAGGGGCGGATCTCCCAGTGGTCGCTGGCCGCGCAGGAACTCTTCGGGCACACCGCGCAGGAGGTCCTCGGCCGCAGCGCCACACCCCTGCTGGTCCCCGTGGCGAACTGGGAGCTGGCCGACGAGCTGACGCGCAGGGTGCTGTCGGGCGAGGCGGTCGTGGGCACGCTCCCCGTACGCCACCGCGACGGCCACCTGGTGACGATGGAGATGTGGATCTGCCCCACCGCCGACCCGCAGGGGCGCACCGGGCTGATGGGCATCGCCGCCGAGACCTCCGCGGTGCTGCGCATGCGGGACTCGCTGGCGGCGCTGGAGGGCCTGTTCACGCAGTCCCCCATCGGTCTGGCCATGCTCGGCCCGGACCTGCGCTACGTACGGGTCAACGAGGCGCTGGCCCGTATGAACGGGGTTCCCGCCGCCCAGCACATCGGCAGGCGCGTGAGCGAGGTCGTCCCTGGGCTCAACACCATGGCGCTGGAGACCGTGATGCGCCAGGTGCTCGCCCGCGGCGAGCCGGTGGTGGACTTCCGGGGCCTCGGACGCACGGGCGCCGATCCCCTCAACGAGCGGGTGTGGTCGTGCTCCTTCTCCCCGCTCCTCGGCGGCGGCGGCCGCCGCCTGGGCGTGATCGCCACCCTGATCGACATCAGCCGCGAGGAGCGGGCCCAGCTCCAGGCCACCCGCGGACGGCAGCGGCTCGCCCTGCTCGCCGAGGCCGGCACCCGCATCGGCACCACGCTCGACCTGCGGCAGACCGCGGAGGAGGTGGTGCAGGTGCTCGTGCCCCGGGTGGCGGACTCCGCCGACGTGCACCTGCTGGAGGAGGTCCTCGACCCGGACGAGGCCGCCGCCTCCGCCCACGGCATGGTGCGCCGGCTCGCCGTCTCCTTCGCCGATCCGGCGGCGCCCGCCGAGGACCTGGCCGTCGGCATGACGCACCAGGTCCCCCGCGCGTCCGCGTACGAGCAGGTCATGGTGGAGGGACGGCCGATGCCGCTCACCAGGGCCGACATACCCCGGCTGGTGCCCGGCCCGGAGTACGAGCGGCTGCGGGGCTACCTGCGCACCCTCGGCTCCGCCCGCATGGTCCCGCTGGTGGCGCGCGGCACGGTGCTGGGCATCGTGATGGTCACCCGCTCCCGCAGGCGCGAGCCCTTCGACGACCAGGACGACCTGCTCATCGACGAACTCGCCGCCCGCGCGGCGCTCGGCATCGACAACGCGCGGATGTACTCCGCCCAGCGCCGCGCCGCCCTCACCCTGCAGCGCAGCCTCGCCAACACCGCGCTGCCCACGGTGCCCGGGCTGGAACTGGCCGGCCGGTACCTGCCCGCGAGCGACCACGAGGTGGGCGGCGACTGGTTCGACGTCATCGCGCTGCCCGGCGACAGGACCGCCCTGGTCATCGGGGACGTCATGGGCCACGGGGTGCACGCCGCGGCCGTCATGGGGCAGCTGCGGACGACGGTGCGCACGCTGGCCCGCCTCGACATCCCCCCGGCCGAGCTGCTCCGCTCACTGGACGCGGCCGTCGCCGACGTCGGCGAGAACGAGATGGCGACCTGCGTGTACGCCGTCCACGACCCGGCCGACGGCAGCTGCCTGGTCGCCCGCGCCGGGCACCCGCCGCCGGCGGTGGCCGGGGCCGGGAACGAGGTCTCCTTCCTGGACGGCCCGAGCGGAACGCCTCTCGGCGTGGGCCGCCGGGACTTCCAGACCGAACGGGTGCTCCTGCCGCCGGGCGGCGTGCTGGTCCTCTACACCGACGGCCTGATCGAGGCCCGCGACCGCAACCTCGACCAGGGCATGCGCCAACTCGCCCGCGCCCTGCGCGACCCCGGCGAGCCGCTCTCCCGGGTCTGCGACCGCGTCCTCGCCCGTCTCCTGCCCCACGGCGCGCAGGACGACGTGGCGATCCTGCTGGCCCGGCCGCTCCACCCCGCCACCGGCCATGAGCCTGCGCACTGAGCGGGCGGCGGCGCCCTGCGGGCCACGCGTGACCGGCCGTGCGGGCCGATACTGGAACCACGCCCCCATGGGCGTCCCTCCCGAGCCCCGGCGGAGAACCACCCCAGGTGACGCAGCTCGCCCGCTTCTCCCGCACGTGCGACGGTGATAGCGATGGACAACCCGGCCAAGACGTTCAGCGAGTCACCGGAGGACCCGTTCTCGGTGCACGCCGCGGCCTCGGTGGTGCTGGACGACCACGCGTCCGTGGTGGGGTGGAGCACCCGCGCCGAGACGCTGCTCGGCCACCGGGCCCAGGACGTCCTGGGCCGGTCGGCTCCCGAACTCCTGCTCCACCCCGGCGACCTGGAGCTGGTCCTGACCGCCACCGCGGCCTGCGTCCGGGCGGGCGGCTGGTTCGGGATCGTGCCCGTGCTGCACCGGGACGGACGGCGGGTGGAGGTCGGCTGCCGGATCCGCGCCATCGCGCGGGAGGGCCGGCGCCGCGAGTGGTACGTGGTCGCGGCACCCGCCGCCGAGGTCGTCCGGTGGGAGACGGACCGGTGGGTGCTGGAAGGGTTGTTCCGCCGTTCCCCCATCGGGCTGGCGGTCTACGCCCCCGACCTGACCTTCCTGCGGGTGAACCGGGCGATCACCAAGTTCAGCGGGGTCCCCGCGGACAAGCACCATGGCCTGCGCACGGGGGACTTCCTCTTCGGACCGGACGCCGACGCCGTGGACCACCAGTTGCGGCGGGTGCTCGAGACGGGCCGGTCCTCGATCTTCTCCGAGCAGCCCTGCCGGCTGCGCCGCGACCCGCAGCGCGAACTGTACGTGTCCGTCTCGGCGTTCCGGATGCAGGACGACAACGGGCACGTCCTCGGGGTGACCCAGACCGTCGAGGACGTCACGGAACGCTACCAGGCCCGCCGCAGGCTGGCCCTGCTCAGCGAGGCCGGGGCCCGGATCGGCACCACGCTGGACGTCGGCCGCACCGCCCGCGAACTGGCCGAGGTGGCCGTACCCGGGCTGGCCGACAGCGCCTCCGTCGACCTGCTGGAGGCCGTGCCCCAGGGTGACGAGCCCGCCCAGGACTCGTTCCGTACGGTCTGCCGCGCGGCGGTCCAGTCGGTCTTCCCGGACACCCAGAAGATCATGTACCCGGTGGGACACACCATCCGCATCCCTCCGGGGTCGACGCAGGCGCGGTCGCTGAGCGAGGGCCGCCCGGTCTTCGAGTCGGACATGGACCGGGCCCTCGCCTGGCTCGACGACGACCCCGTACGGGCCAGGGCCGCCCGCGAGGTCGGCGCGCACTCCCTGATGGTGGTGCCGCTGCTGGCCCGCGGGCTCGTGCTCGGGCTGATCAGCCTCTGGCGGACCCGCGGCCGCGAGCCCTTCGAAGCCGACGACCTCACCCTCGCCGAGGAGTTCGCCGCCCGCGCGGCCCTGAGCATCGACAACGCCCGCCGCTACACCCAGCAGCACCAGGCGGCCCTCACCCTCCAGCACAGCCTGCTCCCCGGGGACGTACCCTGGCACCCCGCCGCCGAGGTGGCCCACCGCTACCTGCCCGCCAACACCGCCACCGGGGTCGGCGGCGACTGGTTCGACGTCATCCCGCTCTCGGGGCTCCGCATCGCCCTGGTGGTGGGCGACGTCGTCGGCCGCGGTCTGCACGCGGCGGCCACCATGGGCCGGCTGCGCACCGCCGTCCACACCCTGGCCCACCTGGACCCCACCCCGGACGAGGTGCTGTCGCACCTCGACGACCTCGTGGACCGGCTCGCCTCGGAACAGCGCGAGAGCCACGAGAACGCCCCACCGGTCGTCGGAGCGACCTGCCTCTACGCCGTCTACGACCCGGTCTCCCGGCGCTGCTCGCTCGCCCGGGCCGGCCATCCGCCCCCCGTGGCCGTCACCCCGGAGGGACGGGCGAGCCTGGTCAACATCCCCCCGGGCCCGCCGCTGGGCCTCGGCGGCCTCCCCTTCGAGACCGCCGAGATCGAACTGGCCGAGGGCAGCATCCTGGCGCTCTACACCGACGGCCTGCTGTGCACCCGCTGCCGCGACCTCGACGACAGCCTCGCGATGCTGTGCGGGGCGCTCACGGCGCCGTCCAGCTCCCTGGAGGAGACCTGCAGCGCCGTCGAGGACACCCTCCTCAAGGCACGCCGCTCCACCGAGGCCGCCGACGACGTGGCCCTCCTCGTCGCCCGGACCCGCGTCCTCGCGCCGGAACAGGTCGCCACCTGGGACCTCCCGCCGGACGCCACCGCCGCCGGACGGGCCCGCACGCTGGTGGAGTCCCAGCTCGCCACGTGGGGACTGCAGGAGGCGGCCTTCGTGACCGAACTGATCGTCAGCGAGCTGGTCACCAACGCGTACCGCTACGCGGGCGGGCCCATCACACTGCGGCTGATCCGCGACAGCCACCTCATCTGCGAGGTCTCCGACACCAGCAGCACCTCCCCGCACCTGCGCAGGGCGCGGACGACGGACGAGGGCGGGCGCGGGCTGTTCCTGGTCGCGCAGCTCAGCGAACGCTGGGGCGCCCGCTACACGCGCGAGGGCAAGACGATCTGGGCCGAGCAGCCCCTGCAGGCCGCCTTCTGAGCGGGCACCGCACCTGCCCGGCGTCCCAACCGACGCCGGTCCCGCACGGCGTCCAGGTGGCTGACGGCCCGAGGGCGGTGCAGGCCCGTCGGTCGGTCTCCGCCCGTACGACGACCCGCCCCGCTCGGCGGCCGGGTCATGGGCCGCACGGCACGTGCCGACCGGCGGCGAACATCAGCGGACGACCGCCCCCGCCGGGGCGCCCCGCGCGGGGCTCAGCGGGGCGGCAGTGCCGTGCCGCAGCGGGAGCAGTACAGGGCGTCGCTCTCGCCGGCCAGGCGGCCGCAGTCCGCGCAGACGCGGTGCAGCAGGCAGGCCGCTTCGCCCGCTTCCGGCGCGGGGGCGGGAGCGGGGCCGGCGATGGTGAGGCCGGGGCGGCGGGCGTGCACCGTGAGGTAGGTCAGTCCCACGGCGCCGGCGTACAGCGCCCGGCAGGTGCCGCGGGGCAGCCAGGCGAGGGCGCCGGGCGCCAGGGTCGTCTGGCGTCCGCCGTCGTCGCCCGAAAGGTGCCCGCCGCCGTCGACGACGTACAGCAGGACGTCCAGGTCGGCCTCGACGTGCGGCCGGACCTCGGTGCCCGCCGGAAGGCGGATGACGTTGGCGTCGAGCTGGCGGCGGTCCGCGCCGAGCCGCCACAGCGCTCCGCGCTGCCCGACGGGCGTACGGCCGATCAGATCCGCCACCTGGGCGAGGACACCCGGCTCGGGCTTGGTCTCCACGTTCGTCCTCCCTGCAGCTGTGGAACAGCGGAACCGTACTCCGCCCAGGGTGCCGCCGCACGGCGGCGGTGCGGCCGTGCTCCGACGCGACGCGCGTTCCGGGGAGGCGGACCATGGGGGCATGACGCCGGAGCGGACGCCGCCGGGGAGGCCGTGATGCCAGTGGGCCGGATCGGTATGGTCGTGCACGGTGCGCGCCAGGACGCGAGCGAGGCCGCCGCGGCGGTCGACCGCTGGTGCGCGCGGCACAAGGTCCCCGCGGTGGAGATCGACGTGTGGCGCAAGGACCGGCCCCGGCACAGCGGTCAGGAGGAGGCGGCCACGGCCGGCTACCCGGACCTGATCGTGACCCTCGGCGGCGACGGCACCTTCCTGCGCGGCGCGCGGGTGGCCGCCGCGTGCGGGGCGGCCGTGCTCGGCGTGGACCTGGGGCGGGTCGGCTTCCTCACCGAGGTGTGCACCGAGGACGTGGAGCGGGCGCTCGACTGCGTGCACGAGGGCCGGGCGACCGTCGAGGACCGCATGACGCTCACGCTGCGGGCGTCCCGGCCGCTGGAGATCCCCGAGGGCATCGAGTCCCTGCTGCGGTACGGGCGCGGCCCCGCGCTACCGCCGCCGCGGGTGCGGCCCGGCGACCCCGAGGACGTCGGCTGGGGCGTGCCGATGGCCGTCAACGCCGTCAACGACGTGGTCTTCGAGAAGCTCGCCCGGGACCGGCAGGCCAGTCTCGCGGTGTACCTGGCGGGCCGTCTGTTCGCGTCCTACTCCGCGGACGCGGTCGTCGTGGCCACCCCGACGGGTTCCACCGCTTACAGCTTCGCCGCAGGAGGCCCGGTGGTCTCCCCGCACATGGACGCGATCGTGTTCACCCCCGTCGCGCCGCACATGGCCTTCGACCGGACCCTGGTGGCGGCCCCGGACGAGGTCCTGGGGGTCCGCGTGCTGACCCGCTCCGGCCGGGTCGCGGTCAGCATCGACGGCCAGCTGAGGGGCGTCCTCGATCCGGGCGACTGGGTCGGGGTGTACAAGGCCCGGCACCGGCTGCGGTTGATCCGGCTGGGCCCGACCGACTTCTACGGGCGGGTGCGCGACCGCTTCCGGCTCAGTGACGCCCCGGCCGCGGCCGCCGACGGGGAGGTCCCGCCGCTGTACCGGCCGAAGTCCCCCGTCCCGCCCGACCTGCGGAATCTGCGCTTCCCACCCCTTGACGGGCACTGACCGCGCCCTGGCGGGCGATCCCTGCCAGTTCCCGCGCCGGCCCGGTCAGGTCGCGCCCGCGGGAGCGCACCACGCGCAGCGTCCGCGTCAGGTCGAGTCCGGCCACGGGGACGGCGACGACGCTGCCGCTCGCGAGTTCCGCGGTGAGGGCGAGGGAGCTGAGGACGGCCGGGGCGAGGCCGTCGGCGACGGCGGTCTTGATGGCGGCGGTGGAGGGGAGTTCCAGGAGCGGATCGGTGAGCGCGAGCCCCGTCCCCTCTGCCAGGGCGTGCTCGAGGTAGCGGCGGGTGCCGGAGCCGCGTTCACGGCTGATTAGGGGTGTCGCGGCGAGTTCGGCGGCGCCGATGCCGGACCGGCGGCGCGCCCAGCGGTGGGAGGGGGCGACGACGACGGTCAGCTCGTCGTGCGCGACCGGCTGGGCGACCAGCCCGCGTGGGACGTCCGGGCCCTCGACGAAACCGAGGTGCACCTCGCCGGCCAGGACAGCCGCGGCCACGTCCTCGGAGTTGCCCGCGGTAAGCGCGACCGTGGTGCGCGGGGCGCCCGCCCGCAGGATCAGCAGCCACTGCGGCAGGAGGTACTCGGCGACCGTCATGCTCGCCGCCACCTGCAGCCGGCTCTCCGCGGTGCCGCGCAGCGAGGTGACCCCGGCGTCCAGCGAGGCGGCGGCGTCGACGGCGGTGCGCGCCCAGTCCGCGACGAGCGCGCCGTGCTCGGTGAGCCGCGAACCGCGCGGTGACCGTTCCAGCAGTTGCAGACCGAGCCGGCGTTCGAGGTGCCGGAGGCGGGAGCTCGCGGCCGGCTGGCTGACGCCGTGGGCCCGCGCGGCGGCGCCGACGCTGCCGAGGCTCGCGACCGACAGCAGCAGGTCGTACGCCGCCAGGTCGCTCACGCGCTCGGGCAGGGGCATAAGCCCAGTCTATGAGCCCATCCGGAAGTGCTCCCTACCGGTCGTGCCCGGCCGGGGCGACGCTACGGACATGCCTTCGACGCTCGCCCTTCCCTCCCGGCCCGGCGCCCACCCGCGCACCGGGCTGCTGCGGGAGCTGGACCACCCCTCCCAGCTCTTCCGCGACCTCGGCCCCAACTGGTTCGCCTCGGTGATGGGCACCGGCATCGTCGCCACGGCGACGGCCGGGCTCCCGGCGCACGTACCGGGACTGCGGACGGCCGCCACGGTCGTGTGGGCGCTGGCGGCCGCCTGGCTGGTGGCGCTCTCCGCGGGCTGGGCGGTGCACTGGACCCGGTACCGCGACCGCGCGCGGGCGCACGCAGGCCACCCGGTGATGGCGCACTTCTGGGGTGCCCCGGCGATGGCGCTGCTGACCGTGGGCGCGGGCACGCTGGCGCTGGGCTCAGACTGGATCGGGCCGCACGCGGCCCTGGCGGTGGACGCGGTGCTCTGGTCGGCGGGCACCCTGCTGGGCCTGGCGACCTGGGTGTGGATCCCGTACCGCGCGATGACCGACCACCGCGTGGCGGACGACTCGGCGTTCGGCGGCTGGCTGATGCCCGTCGTCCCGCCGATGGTGTCCGCCGCCACCGGGGCCGCCCTCGTCCCGCACCTCCCCGCCGGGCAGGCGCGGCTGACGCTGCTGCTGGCGTGCTACGCGATGTTCGGGATGAGCCTGATCGCGAGCCTGGTGATCATCCCGCAGATCTGGAGCCGGCTGGTGCGCCACAAGACGGGCCCGGCGGCCATGGTGCCGACCCTTTGGATCGTGCTCGGCCCGCTGGGGCAGTCCGTCACGGCGGCCAATCTCCTGGGGCACGCGGCGCCCACCGCCCTGCCCCGCCCCTACGCCACCGGAGCCGAGGTCTTCGGCTACCTCTACGGCGTGCCCACCTGGGGGTTCGCCATGATGTGGCTGGCCCTGGCGGCAGCGCTCACCCTGCGCACCGCGCGGCGCGGGCTGCCGTTCACCCTGACCTGGTGGAGCTTCACCTTCCCGCTGGGCACGTGCGTGACCGGGACGAGCGCGCTGGCGCTGCGGCTGCACTCGACGGCCTTCCAGGGGGCGGCGCTGGTCCTGTACGCGGGCCTGGTGGCGGCGTGGGCGCTCGTCGCGGTGCGGACCGTCCGCGCCGGGGCGCGCGGCACGCTGTTCCTGCCGCCCGCCCCGGCGCCCCGCGCCTGAACGAAGGGGATCACAGACCCTGCCAGGACGGCTTCGCCGCGTAGGTGGCCCGGAAGTAGTCGGTCAGCTTCAGCTTGGACGCGGCCGCCTCGTCGACGACGACGGTGGCGTGCGGGTGCAGCTGGAGCGCGGAGGCGGGGACGACCGCCGCCAGCGGGCCCTCGACGGCCAGGGCGACCGCCTCGGCCTTCGCCTCGCCCGTGGCCAGCAGCACGAGGTGCCGGGCTTCCAGGATGGTGCCGATGCCCTGGGTGACGACGTGGTGCGGCACGTCGTCGGGGTGGTCGAAGAAGCGCGCGTTGTCCTTGCGGGTCTGCTCGGTCAGCGTCTTGATCCGGGTCCGGGAGGCCAGCGAGGAGCACGGCTCATTGAAGCCGATGTGGCCGTCGGTGCCGATGCCGAGCAGCTGCAGGTCGACCCCGCCGGCCGCCGCGAGCGTGCGCTCGTACGCCGCGCACGCCTCGACGATGTCCTCGGCGGTGCCGTCGGGTCCCATGAACGATTCCTGGGCGAGGCCGAGGGGCTCGACGACCTCGCGCAGCACCACGGAGCGGTAGGACTCCGGGTGCCCGGCGGGCAGTCCGACGTACTCGTCCAGCTGGCAGATCCGGGCGCGCGACACGTCGGCGCGGCCCTCGCGGGCCAGGCCGGCGAGCGCCCGGTAGACAGGGAGCGGGGTCGAACCGGTGGCGACGCCGAGCAGCGCGTCGGGCTTGCGGCGCAGCAGGTCCGCGATGGCACCCGCGATGAGTTCGCCGCCCGCGGTGGCGTCCGGGACGATGACGACTTCCACTTCGGACCGCCGATCTGGTGAGGGAGACCACTAACTGGTTTAGACCAATTTAGCAGTCAGGCCCCCCGGAGATCCACCGCCGGCCCGGGGGGGGTGCCTTCGGGCGAATGCGGCGCGCGCCGCGTTGCCCGGGACCCCGCCGGTGGTAGCAAGCAGGGACAGGCGCGCAGGACGCGGGCGCACGGCGGGCTCGACGGGAAGGTGCGGACGGTGTCCCAAGGACGGCGGATCCGGATCCGCGCGGGGCGCCGGGAGGTGCGCGGGCCCGCCAGGCGGCCCGGCGTCCGGGTGTTCCCCGCGCTGAACACGGCCGCCGCCTACTCCTGGCGGCTGCTCGTCGTGGGAGCCGTCGTCTACGCCGCGTTCGCCACCCTGGGACGGTTCCACGAGATCGCGGTGGCGGTCTTCCTCGGACTGGTCGGCACCGCCATGCTGCGACCGGTGGCCGATCTGCTCGCCCGCGTGATCCCGCGCTCGCTGGCCGTGGCGGCATCGCTGATCGGCAGCATCCTGGTCGTGTTCGGCATCCTGGCCCTGGTCGGCGAGGTGGTCGCCGGCGAGACGGCCGGGCTGCAGCGCGAGTTCAGCGCGGGACTGGCACGGATCGAGCGGTGGCTGGAGGCCCCGCCGTTCCGGCTCGACCCCAAGGCGCTCGACGACCTCCAGTCGAAGGTCGGGCAGTGGCTGTCCACCCACCGGTCGGCCCTGATCAGCACCGCGCTGACCGGCGCCGGGCGTCTGGTGGAGGTGCTGACGGTCTTCGCGCTGGCGCTGTTCTGCTCGGTGTTCTTCCTGCACTCGGGCGACCGGCAGTGGTCCTGGTTCTGCGGTCAGTTGCCGCGGACGGTGCGCGGCCGGGTGTCCGTCGCCGGCCGTGCCGCATGGCGGACGTTCACCGGCTACACGCGCGGGATCGTGCTGGTGGCGGCGACCAACGCGATCCTGGTGGGGGTCGCGCTGTTCCTGCTGGGGGTGCCGCTCGCGCTGCCGCTGGCGCTGCTGGAGTTCTTCGCCGCCTTCGTGCCGCTGATCGGCTCGCCCATCGCGCTGGCGGTCGCCGCCGTGGTGGCGCTGGCCGCGAAGGGGCCCGTCGTGGCGGCGGTCGTCGTCTGCCTGATCGTCGTCATCGGCCAGATCGAGGGCCACGTGCTGCATCCGATCGTGATGAGCTGGGCGGTGCGCCTGCATCCGGTGGTCGTCGCGCTCACCGTCATCGGCGGCGCCATCGCCGCCGGGGTGCTCGGCGCGGTGGTGGCGGTCCCGCTCGTCTCCGTCCTCTGGTCGATGTACCAGGCGCTGCGCACCACGGAGTAGGACGCGCAAGTTTTTGCGGTGCTTCCGCAACGACCTGTCGGCTGCACGACACTCCAGCGCAAGCCCACGCCAGGTGAGATGAAAGCCCGGTCGAGGGCATAGACGCCCGGAAACACCTCTGCAACTATCGGCTCGGGCCGCGCAATTACCAAAGCAATCAATGCAATTTTCTCCGCGTGGCAGCCGTATCGCATGTGACATGTCATGGCACCAACAACTCTGACGAGAGGCACAGGGACGACATGCCAAGGAAACGGTTCATCCAGCGGCTGCTGGCGGGGGTGATCGCGGCGGGCCTGGTGCTGCTCGGCCAGTCGGCGCTGCCCGCCGCTGCCGCCGGCGGCCCCAACCTCGCCGCGGGGGCGCCGGCCACCGCGAGCAGTTCCCACGCCGAGTACGGGGTCGCCAACATCACCGACGGCAACCAGAACACCTACTGGCAGAGCGCGGGCAGCTCCTTCCCGCAGTGGGTCCAGGTCGACCTGGGCAGCAGCACCAGCATCGACCAGGTCGTCGTCAAACTCCCCGCCGCCTGGGAGTCCAGGACCGAGACCTTCGCGGTCCAGGGCAGCCCCGACGGCTCCACCTTCTCCACGCTGTCCGGCTCGGCCGGGCGGAACTTCGGCCCCGGTTCCGGCAACACGGTGACCATCGACTTCTCGGCCACCACCACCCGGTTCGTACGGCTGGACATCACCGCCAACACCGGCTGGCCCGCCGCCCAGGTCTCCGAGCTCGAGGTGCACGGCTCCGCCGTCTCCACCGACAACCTCGCCCAGGGCCGCACCCTGACCGCGAGCAGCGGCAACGCGCCCTACGTCGCCGGCAACGCCAACGACGGCAACCAGACCACCTACTGGGAGAGCGCCAACAACGCCTTCCCGCAGTGGATCCAGGCCGACCTCGGGTCCTCCGTCGCGGTCACCAAGGTGGTGCTGAAGCTGCCGCCCTCGTGGGAGGCACGGACGCAGACGCTGTCCCTGCGCGGCAGCACCAACGGCTCGTCCTTCAGCGACCTGGTGGCGTCCCGCGACTACACCTTCAACCCGGGCGACAACAACACCGTCACGATCAGCCTGAGCAGCACGACCACCCGCTACCTGCGCGTCAACGTCACGGGCAACACCGGCTGGGCCGCCGCGCAGCTGTCGGAGCTGGAGGTCTACGGTCCCGCCACCGGTGACACCACCGCGCCGAACGCGCCCACCGGCCTGGCCTACACCGAGCCCGGCTCCGGCCAGATCCGGCTGACCTGGACCGCCGCCGGTGACAACGTCGGCGTCACCGGCTACGACGTCTACGCCAACGGCGAGCTGCGCACCAGCGTCTCCGGCAGCACGCTCACCTTCACCGACAACCAGCCCGACAGCGCCACCGTCAGCTACTTCGTGCGCGCCAAGGACGCGGCCGGCAACGTCTCCGGCAACAGCAACACCGTCACCCGGACGGGCTCCGGCGGCGACACGCAGGCGCCCAGCCAGCCCGGCAACCTCACCCTCACCCAGCCCGGCTCCGGCCAGATCAAGCTGACCTGGACCGCCTCCGGCGACAACGTCGGCGTCACCGGCTACGAGGTGTACGCCAACGAGGTCCTGCGCACCACGGTGTCGGGCACCACGCTCACGTACACCGACAGCCAGCCCGACACCGCGACCGTCTCCTACTACGTGAAGGCCAAGGACGCGGCGGGCAACCGCAGCGTCGCCAGCGCCACGGTCACCCGCAACGGCTCGGGCGGCACCGGCTCCAACATGGCCGTGGGCAAGCCGATCACGGCATCGTCCAGCACCCAGAACTTCGTCCCGGCCAACGCCAACGACAACAGCGTCACCACCTACTGGGAGGGCGCCGGCGGCAGCTACCCGAACACGCTGACCGTCTCCCTCGGGGCGAACGCCGACGTCACCTCGCTGGTGCTCAAGCTCAACCCCGACAGCGCCTGGGGCACCCGCACCCAGACCGTCCAGGTGCTCGGCCGGGAGCAGGGCGCGAGCGGCTTCACCAGCCTCAAGGCGGCCGCCGACTACACCTTCAACCCGGCCTCCGGGAACACGGTGACCATCCCGGTCGGCGCCCGGGTCGCCGACGTGCGGCTGCAGTTCACCGCCAACAGCGGGGCGGCCGCGGGCCAGGTGGCGGAGTTCCAGGTGATCGGCACCCCGGCGCCGAACCCGGACCTGACCGTCACCGGCATGTCCGTCTCCCCCGGCGCACCGGTCGAGACCGACTCGGTGAGCCTGTCCGCGACCGTGCGCAACATCGGCGAACTCGCCTCGGGCGCCACGAACGTCACCTTCTACCTGGGCACCACCAAGGTCGGCACCGCCGCGGTCGGCACGCTGGCCGCGAGCGCCTCGACCACGGTGACGGCGAACATCGGCGTACGGGACGCGGGCAGCTACCCGCTGAGCGCCAAGGTCGACGAGTCCGGGGACGTCATCGAGCAGAACGACACCAACAACACCTACAACAGCCCGACCCCGCTGGTCGTCAGGCCGGTCGACAGCTCCGACCTGATCGCCTCGCCCACCGGCTGGTCCCCCGGCAACCCGGCCAAGGGCAACACCGTCACCTTCTCGGTGGCGATCAAGAACCAGGGCACGGTCGCCTCGGCCGGCGGCTCCCACGGCATCACCCTCACGGTCACCGACACCACCTCCGGCTCCGTCGTCAAGACGCTGACCGGCTCCTACAGCGGCGCCATCGCGGCGGGCGCCACCACGAGCCCCGTCTCGCTGGGCACCTGGACCGCCGCCAACGGCAAGTACACCGTCAAGACCGTCATCGCGCCCGACGCGAACGAACTGGCGGTCAAGCAGCAGAACAACACCAGCACCCAGTCGCTCTTCGTCGGTCGCGGCGCCAACATGCCGTACGACATGTACGAGGCGGAGGACGGGGTCCTCGGCGGGAGCGCCGCCGTGGTCGGCCCCAACCGCACCGTCGGCGACCTGGCCGGTGAGGCGTCCGGCCGCAAGGCCGTCACGCTGAACAGCACCGGCAGCTCGGTGGAGTTCACCACCAGGGCCAGCACCAACACCCTGGTCGTCCGCTACTCCATCCCCGACGCCGCGGGCGGCGGCGGGATCAACTCCACCCTGAACGTCTACGTCAACGGCAGCTTCCTCAAGGCCATCGACCTCACCTCCAAGTACGCGTGGCTGTACGGCAGCGAGACCGCCCCCGGCAACAACCCCGGTGACGGCAATCCCCGCCACATCTACGACGAGGCCAACCTGATGCTCGGCACGACCGTGCAGGCCGGGGCGAAGATCAAGCTGCAGAAGGACGCCGCCAACGGCAGCCAGTACGCGATCGACTTCGTCAACACCGAGCAGGTCGCGCCGATCGCCAACCCCGACCCCGCGGCCTACACCGCGCCGACCGGGTTCACCCACCAGGACGTCCAGAACGCCCTGGACAAGGCCCGGATGGACACCACGGGCACCCTGAAGGGCGTCTACCTGCCGCCGGGCGACTACGAGACGGGCAGCAAGTTCCAGGTCTACGGCAAGTCCGTCAAGATCATCGGCGCGGGCCCCTGGTACACCCGCTTCCACACGCCGACGAGCCAGTCCAACACCGACGCGGGCTTCCGCGCCGACTCCACCGCCAACGGCTCGACCTTCTCGGGCTTCTCCTTCTTCGGCAACTACACCTCGCGGATCGACGGTCCCGGCAAGGTCTTCGACTTCGCAGGCGTCGCCAACATCACCATCGACAACGTCTGGAACGAGCACACGGTCTGCCTGTACTGGGGCGCCAACACCGACAACGTCACCATCACGAACTCCCGGATCCGCGACACCTTCGCCGACGGCGTCAACATGACCAACGGCAGCACGGACAACCACCTCGACAACATCGAGGCCCGTGCCACCGGTGACGACAGCTTCGCCCTCTTCTCGGCGATCGACGCCGGCGGGGCGGACGAGAAGAACAACCTCTACGAGAACCTGACGTCCCTGCTGACCTGGCGCGCCGCGGGCATCGCCGTCTACGGCGGCTACGCCAACACCTTCCGCAACATCCTTGTCGCGGACACGCTGGTCTACTCGGGCGTCACGATCAGCTCCCTGGACTTCGGCTACCCGATGAACGGCTTCGGGACCGACCCGACCAACCTCCAGAACATCTCCATCGTCCGCTGCGGCGGGCACTTCTGGGGCAGCCAGACCTTCCCGGGCATCTGGCTCTTCTCCGCCTCGAAGGTCTTCCAGGGCATCCGCATCAGCGACGTGGACATCGTGGACCCGACGTACAGCGGGATCATGTTCCAGACGAACTACGTGGGCGGTCAGCCCCAGAACCCGATCAAGGACACGGTCCTCACCAACGTGTCCATCACCGGCGCCCACCGCAGTGGTGACGCCTACGACGCCAAGTCGGGCTTCGGCCTGTGGGCCAACGAGATGCCGGAGGCGGGACAGGGTCCCGCGGTCGGCTCCGTCACCTTCAACAACCTCACGATGAGCGACAACTACCAGAACATCAAGAACACGACGTCCACGTTCACCATCAACACCAACCCGTAGCCGAGGGACGCGCGAGCGCCGTGGGGGCCGCCCGGGGGCACCGCCGGGCCCCCCCCCCCCCCCCGGGGCCCCCCCCCCCCCCCCCCCCCCCGGCATTTTAAAAAAAAACAAACCCCCCAC
>NZ_JBHWGA010000070.1:0-40816 GCF_042733315.1 Streptomyces sp. NPDC059718 | reverse complement strand
CCAGGCAGCCCCGTGAACCTCCTGCCCGGCTCAGCCGACCGGGCTCCCTGCACGCGTGCGGCTCGACCGCCGCCTTCGTGCTGGGCCACACTGGGAGCACAGCAAGCCGAGGAGGTGAAGGGGAGCGTGAGCGTTGCCGCCGCTGACCATTACGGGCCGTGGACCGTGGACGATGTCCTGGCCCTGCCCGAGGACCCGCGGAACCGGATCGAGTTGGTCGGGGGCGCGCTGATGATGAGCCCCGCGCCAGGCCTTGCACATCAGTGGGCCTCCCACCGCCTTCACGTGCTGCTGGAACAGGCCGCTGAGACCGCGAAAGCGCCGGTGCTGGTCTTCGACGCCATCAACGTTCTGGTACCGGACGGCCTGATGATCCCGGACCTGGCCGTCGTGGACGAGGGCGTGGACCTGTCCGGTGTGACCGTGCATGCCCAGGACGTCATCGCCGTCGTGGAGATCGCCTCTCCCTCCACCCGCGTCGCGGACCGGAAGATGAAGCCCGCTCTGTATGCGGCAGCGGGGATCGAGCACTACTGGCGCCTGGAACTGGAGCCCGCTCCGCGGCTGTACCTCGGGCACCTGGAGCACGGCTCCTACGCCGACCGGCTGGTCCAGGCCGGCCAGACCACGGCAGTGACAGAGCCGTTCCCCCTGGACATCGACCCCGCCCGGCTGGTCAAGCGGTAAGCAACCAGCACGCGCCGACCATGCACTGGAGCATGCGGCTATTGGTGTACGCGCAGGCCTGTCGGCGTACACGTGAACGTCGACGGGTACGCCGACGGCGCCAGCAATGCCCGGCACGCGCCGGCGCGACAGCCGCGGCTGGCACCCCCAAGACTGGCGTCGCCGAGTCGCCGCCCAGCGGCACTGTTGACGGGGACCGGTGGTGCTCGGGGCGGCGTGTCGGAGTGCCTGCCGCCCCCGCAGCGCTCCCTGCGGTGCCCCCTACGCCTTCCCCTACGTTTTCCCCTACGGTGACCTCCCGTGCCCGGTGTTGCATTCGTGCAGGTCAGCGGGCATGCGCGGGGGTGGCGGCGGTGCCGACAGCCCTTTACTCCCGTGCTTGTGTGTCAGTGGTGGGTGGTGGAGTGGTCGTGGTGGGGCTTGCGGTGGGGCCCGGGGTGCCCGCCCGGCCCCGGGGGTTGTGCGTGCGCGGGCCGTCGGCCGCGCCCCGCGGCGGCCGGGGAGCCGGTGCGGCCCCGGGGGTGGCCGGTTGGGATGTGGAGCGGCGGCGGGGGAGGCGAGGTGTGGGGTGACGGGGAGCAGGCGGTGGCCGTATGGATCGACGGCCCGGGTGCGGGGTCTGGTGCTGCTGGCTTTGGGTGTGGTGAAGGTCGCCACGGCCGGGCAGCTGCGGCAGCTGGTGCTGCCGGGGACGGCGGATGTGCAGACGGTCCGCAACGCGTGCAAAGACCTGAAGGCGGCGGGGCTGGTGGAGTCGGTGGGATCGGCCAACCGGCCCGGCCGGTCGGGCAGGCCGGTGGCGGAGCAGGTGTGGAACCTGACTACGGCGGGGCTGGCGGCGGCCGCCGGCGAACTCGGCCGCCCCGCCAAGGAGATGGGCGGCACGGCCCGGGAGGCGGCGAAGGCCGGTGCCGCGCACGCGCTGAAGGTGACCGACACCATCGACGCGTTCTGCCAGTCACCACCGCAACCCACCCACCCCATCCCCCGCCGCAGCCCTCGCCTCGCTGACGAAGCCAGGCCCGTAAGCGCCGGGCCCGCCCCTACACAACCCAGTCCAGCCGAAAGCGCCGGGCCTGCCACCGGCACCCAGCCCGCCCCTGCAGTCCAGTGGGCGCCACGGCCGTTATCCGCCCGGCCTCGCGGCCTGGGCACCCTGCGCGGCTGGACGACGGAAGTGATCCTCCCGGTCACCGGAACCTTCACAACGCCCGGCAGGGGCAGCCTGCGCGCCGACGCGGTGCTGACGGCACCACAGGACCAGCTGCCGGTGCTGTTCGTGGAGGTCGACAACCACACCGAACCGGCAGCCGTGCTGGCGGACAAGATCGCCCGCTACCACCGCTTCTTCCAGCGCACCGTCAACGGCCACCACGTAGCAGACCAGGTCCCGCTGTGGTCGACACGATGGGAGGACTCCCGTCGTGGGGGCTACCCGCCGGTGGCGATCGTCTTCACCAAACGCGTCAACCCCCAGGCGCTGCAGCGCCGCATCAGCGAAGTGGCCCGCATCTCGGCCCCGTACTGGCAGGGCACCTGGCACACCGGCCCCTACACCGACGCTTCGGGCACGCCAGACGGCTGGCGCACCTACGACCGCACGGTGCCCGTCCTGGCCACCACCTTGGACCAGTTGGCCACTGACGGCCCGCACGGCCCGGTGTGGTGGCGCTTCGGCCACGACGTCCGCGAGGCGCTGATCGCCGCCCTGGCCAACCCTGACGACCACCGCGCCTACCGGCAGCGTGACGAGCAGCGGCGTGCCGCCCGGCAGGCTGCCGAACAAGCCCGCGTCGCGGCCAAGGAGGCCCGCAGGCAGCGACACAAGGAAGAACAGCGCCGCCGCCGGGCAGAAATGTGGCCCTGCCCGGCCTGCGGCACCGACGTTCATCCAGGCGACTACGACGGCGGGCACGGCGACGGCCTGGCGCCCGGGGCCGAGTGCCCGGCCTGCCGCAGCGAGCGTGAGCGCCTTGACCGGGAGCGGGCCGAGGCGGAAGCGGAGTGGGAACGAGAGCGGCGTGGCAACGGACTGTTCGGCTGGCTGCGCAGCTGAACCCCGCCCATGCGGTCTGTTCGTTGCCTACACGGGAAGTCCGAGTCAAGCCATGGCGACCATCGTGAGGCGGCGGCCCGGCCGCTGCTCAGGCTGTGCGCATGAGGGTGTCGCGGTCGGGGCCGAGCAGGAAGGATAGGAGTTCACGCATAACGCTGGCGAACGCCCGGACTCTGAGTTCGGTCAGACGGGCGTTGCGCGCGGTGTTGGGCAGATGGTTCAGTGGCCCGAGCCCGCATCTGACGTACAGATGATTGAGGTACACGCGATCCCGCGCCATGGAGGGTACGTCCGCCCACTCCACGAACGCAGACACCGCCGCTTCGCAATGCCACTCGTAGTGGCGGATCCCGAACCGCAGACCGTGACCGATGTACTCGATCCCACCGCTGATGTCGGCCGGCCCGGCGAAGCCTGCCTCAGGCAGGAAACGGAAGGCTTCTGGTCCCACCCTGCGAACAACCCGCTCCCCGGACTCCCGCTTTCCCATCCATCCACCGTCCAGCGGAACTCCCGCTACCGCCAGATCGCGGTCGAGGGATCCAGCGCCGGATCGCTCGCTGCGGGATCGAGCCCTCCGGACGCCTGTGCCGCAACCGGTGGGTGGTCGAGCGGACTGTGTCCTGGCTGGCCGGGTGCCGACATCTCCACCGCCGCCACGAGCGAAAGTCCGAGCACTTCCTCGGCTCGTAGGCATAGCCGCCGCCTTCATCTGCTTCCGACGCCTGGCGGCTGCCTGATCAAATGCACACAATGCCCAACGCACTCGGAACGTCCCGGATCCAGGCGGCACGGGCCGGCTCCGAAGCGGCGACACGTTCCAGCACCTCGATGAACCGCTGACCTTCCTCTGAGTCCATCTTGCCGGGTTCAAAGGCGATCTCTTCCAGGGTGCTCAAAGCCATCTGCGAGTCGCGTCCGACCTTGACGAGATCCTCCAGGGTCGCCACCGCCACCAGAAGTGCCCGCACCACTTCATCCCCCTGAAGTACGACTTCACCCTCCCCTGGCACCAGCGATGACGAGGCGATGCTGCCACCCCGAACGCTTCCAGGACACCTCACACGAGACGCCCACCGTGACCAGCGAGCCAAGAGAAACAGCGTTTTATGACGGTTGTGGATTGACGAAGGTCGGCAGGTAGCGGAACTCGCCTCCGGTGCCTTCCTGTAGGGAGTAGTCCTGCCAGCGCATGGTGTAGGTGCCGTGCAGGGTGCGGGTGTTCTTCTCGTGCGGCCGGTCCGGCGTGCCCCACAGGAGGGTGCCGGTGAGGGTGTGTTCCTGATGGAGGCGGAACATCTGGTCGCGGCTGGGTTTTGCGGTGGGGGAGGGCGCTGTCCACAGGGCGGGGACGTTGGTGACGAGGAGTGCGAGGCCGTTCTGGTCGGGGCGGTGGCAGAAGCGTTCCAGCCGGGTGATGTCGGTGATGAAGCCGAGCCGGGCGAGGTCGATGGCTGCGTGGGACGTGAGCGCGTATTGCTCCTCCCTTGTCCCGTTGCCGGCCGTCCCGTTCCATGCCCGGGTGCAGTGTTTGAACTCGACGGCGGTCCGGCCCGTTGGGCCGATGCAGAGCAGGTCCAGGTGCTCGATGCGGTCCGAGGCTGGCTGGCGGACCTCCAGCCGGGAGTGCAGGTGAGGCGCGATCTCCCACAGGGTGCGGGCGAAAGCGTGCTGCAGATCTGCCTCGGAGTGGAACACCGGCCGGTTGTGGCGCAGCCGGTCCATGACCGTGGCGAGCGGTACTTCTCCGGCGATCAGCTGTGTGCCGCTGTCGGTGGCGTGCGATGTCATGGCCCGCTCCCTGGTGCGTTGTCTGTCCGATTGCAAACAAGGGTGGCACCAGGCACCCCGTCAATCTGCGGGATAGGACACCTCACCGCATACCGTAGGCGAACCCATCCCACAGTGCCGAGTACCCCGGCGGCCACGAGCAGGTCCATCCAGTGGTGTCCCGTGTCCGGAGACGGGATCCCCGGACACGCCCAGTGCCAGGCCTCCTACACCCGGTTGCGGCTTGCTCGCTACCCCCTTGACGGGTCCGCCGCTGGCCCGGCTGGCTTGGTCCGGCCGCATCCTTGGCCATGGCGGTGCTCCCACGGGGTCCTGTTGTCAGGCGCCGACGTGCTCAGTGAGGCAGACGTACTCCGGCGGACGCTGGTATCCGAGACCGCTGTAGTCGAGGACGGCCGGGTAGGTCATGCGGGTTCCGGGGTACTGCGGCGTGCAGTCCTGCGGGGTGTCGTAGAAGACGATCGAGTAGTCCCCCGGTTTCGTGACGCGGGCGTCGGCGGGGTTCACCAGGTCGGCGCCGCACTGGTATCCGGGGGCGTTCATCAGCAGCGCGGCGTCGCGGGAGGTGCCGTCGCCGCTGCCGGTCCAGGCGACGCAGTACGACATGCCCGGGTCTCCGCCAGTCTCTGGCTCGGAGATGATGTTGACCTTCTGCAGGGCGGGAGGACCGCCACATAGGCTGTTGATGTCCTTGACATAGGCCGGGGATCCGACCGTGCAGATGTCCGCCTTGGATTCGCAGCTCGCCGGGCCCTGGGGGGACTTGAAGGTGACCGGCAGACACGTGGCCGACGCGCTCACCGTCGGCGTGCTCTTCCCGTGCACGGCATCTGGGGTGCCCGCCGCCGGGGAGACGGTTGCCGAAGTCGAATGCCCGCCGGGGTAGACCGTAGCGGAGGCCGCCACGGTCTTTCCGGCCCCTGAGCCGCTGTGCCGCCTGTCCCGGTCCTGCTCGGCGAACGCGTACGCGCCACCCGCGGCCACGGCGAACGCGGTGACACCGGCCGCGGCGACCAGCCACGTACGGCGGCGGGTGATCCGCCGCCGAGCCATGACCCAGGTCGTGTCGTCCTCGGTGTCCGGCAGGTCCCACCCGGCCGTCACCAGGTCACCCACCAGGGTCGGCACTTCGGCCCCTTCGCGCAGAACCTGGGTGGTCTGGGAGGCGAGCAGCACCGTGCACTGCTCTGCCAGTGCCGCGGCCGTGGGCCGCTCCTCGGGTGCTTTGGCCAGCGCGGACGTCACCAGGTCGAGAAGGCCGTCGGGCACGCCGGCGGTGTCAGGGTTGCCGGACATGACCCGGAAGGCGACCGCGTCGGGGGCGCCGGTGCCGAAGGGCGGGCGCCCCGTGGCGCCGTAGGCGACCAGGGCTCCCCAGGCGAAGACATCCCCGGCGGGGCCCGTGGCTCCGGTGCGGTAACCCTCAGGGCTGATCCAGCCTGCGGTACCGGTCATCACGCCGGTACGGGTCACCGAGGTGCCATCCAGGGCATGGGCGATGCCGAAGTCCAGCACCCGTGGCCCGTCCGGGGCCAGGATGACGTTTCCCGGCTTCACATCGCGGTGCACCACACCGGCTGCGTGGACGGCCGCCAGCGCGGCCGCGGTCCCGGCCGCCAGCGCATACAGCCGCGCTCCGCTGAGTGGGCCGTGTGCGGCGATGAACTGGCCGAGTGTGGGGCCGGGGACGTACGCGGTTGCCAGCCAAGGGGTGGCAGCATCGGTGTCCGCGGCGAGCAGCGGCACCAAGCAGGGCCCGAAGACCCTCCGCGACACCTCGACTTCCCGCTTGAACCGGGCGCGGAACTCATCGTCGCAAGCCTGCGCGGGGTGAATGACCTTGACCGCCAGCTGCCGCCCCTCGGGATCCAGGGCCGCGTGCACGGTGCCCATGCCGCCCGAACCGAGCCGGCCGATGATCCGGTAGGGGCCTATCCGGCCCGGGTCGCCGGGCCGCGCAGGATGGACACGCGTGGACAACGAAGACCCCCCAAAGGCCAAGAACGCGCCAACCGCGCCGGTTGGGCCCGCAACTGTCTCACGCGCGCACCGGCCGCCTCAGCCTGGGGTGGCATACCTGCCGCGCCCGGGTTGGCGCGCAAGGGAGGATTGAGGATCCTCGGCCGACACACGGGCGGTGTGTGCTGCTAGTAGGAGCGCAGGGCTCGGTCGGTGGATCCACGTCGCGCGCGGTGGCGTGCGCGCAGCCTCGATCGCCGCGAGCCATGCGGCGACGAATGGCGGGCATGTCCGGGCCGCGCCGGCGGCGGGCCCGGACCAGCAGGCGCAGCCCTTCGAGGGCGTAGTCCGCCTCCACCTCGAACTGGGCCAGGCTGCCAATCTGCGGTAGGGGGTCAGCAGCGGTCTCCCGCGGTGCGTGCGGCTTTGACGGCCGAACCGTACAGGTTGCGGGCGGATCCGGGGTCGGACAGGTCCCGCGTGCCAGCCGACGCGGGAGATGGCTGCGTTAACCATTCGCAGCCGTAGGGTCGTTGTCGGTTCTACGGTTTAGCCTTCGATCATGCGACCGCCTCTTGAACACGAGCTGCGTGATGTGCTCGTACACAACCTGGAGTTGATCGAACCGGGTCTTCGGCCGGTTCAGCTTGAGGAGTACCCGCTGCCCAATGCCCATGGCACCCGGGGCCGCATCGACATCCTGGCTCGCGATCGTCATCAGATGTGGGTAGTCGTCGAGCTGAAGCGCTCCCGCTCCAGTGCACGGCAGGCTCTGCACGAGGTGACCAAGTACACCGAACTTCTCTGCCGGGAGAAGAATCTTGCACCTGACCGTATCCGGGCCGTGATCGTGGCGATGCCGGACGACTGGGAGGAGCTGCTCACGGCCGTCAGCAACGTCGCACGGGACTGGAGCCATGATCTGCGCGGTTACCGGCTTCTGCTGAGCAGCAATGGTGACCCCATGGGGGTCGAGCGGGTGCCGCTCCTGCCCCGAGCGTTCGAGCCGCGCATCACGCCCATCCACAACCTGTTCTTCTTTGCCTCGGAGGAACAACGTCGGCAAGGCTGGAGCATCATCAGCGAGGTTGCCGCCGAACTTGGGCAACTTGACTTGCTGGCGGCAGACTTCGATCGAGTAGCGGAGAAGCAACACATCCCTGCGCCGTTCGGACTCTATCTGGCGGTAGGGCGGGTCAACGAGGCACTCGCCTCGAAGGTTCTGCTGCGTGGTTACGACGGGCCGGAGCCGTTCGCTGCCGAACACCCCGCCGAGTACTTGGCCCTCTGCGCGATCTGCAACCGTCTTGTGAGCAGCCGTTTGCGTGGCATGGGCATGGAATCTGCTCAACCGGGACTGCTGCGGAACCTCGCCGACAATCCCAACTGGGCCATCCGAGGCTTCCGAGGGACCGGCGCCTTCGATGACTCAGCGGCCTTCGAGGAGCGGGACCTGTTCCGTTTCCTCAGCGGGGACGATCGAGGCGACAGCCAGATTCTCTACACAGGCTCGGCGAGTCCGCAGGTTGCCAGCCGCTGGAATGGGTTCCGGCGGGAAGTCCGACAGAGCTTGTCCGGCAACTGTGAGTGGGAGTCGCTGGTGGGCGGCTGGCTAGACGACGTGAGCCAGAAGGTCGAGGACGGAGACGTAGGGCTGCACGTCTACAACCCCTGTGACCTCCTGCAAACAATCATCCATGGGTGGCCGGATCGGTTGGATGAGTTCCTGCCCATGGTCATGGGGGAAGCCACACGAGCCGAGGGGTTGCCGAGTACGGTGCGTGGTGCCTTGTGCTGGAACGGGCAGGGCATGCCGCTCCCTGAAGCCGTACAGCTCGTCTACGGAGACCCGCATCGCCTGATCAGCAACATGTACGCAGGGACGATGTGGCAGCGCGACCGAGAGCTGCTGGACCTTCTCGGGCTTCACTACGTGCTCCTAGAGAAGATCGGCCCCAGCAGGGCTAGATCATCTGCGGTCGATGAGCGCCGCATCTGGGTCGAGAACGAGCAGGGTGTATGCGTCTATTCCTCAATCACGCAGCCCTACGATTTCGCGCGGGCGTATGCGGAAATTACGGCTGATGGCGAGATCGTCTCCGTCGAGCAGTACCTCAACAGGTATTCCCGTGAGGTGGAGATGGTGGCCAGGGAGTACCGCGCCGTCATTCACGTCATGTAGAGGGCACCTGGTCAACGTCTGCACCATTGGGTGCGGGATGCCTGTCACGAGGTTGGTTCGGATGCTCCGGTGAGTTCGCGGGACATTTTGTTATGTCTGCGCTGCCGCTCGGTCGGCTTGGTCTTCCTCTTCGAAGAAGGGCGCCCGCCGCCTTGTCGCGGCGACGTTGAAGTGATCGACGACGGGCACGGCAACACCTGGCGCCTGATGCGCACCGACGACCAGCCGGACGGACTTCTCCCGTGTGGGGGGTGTTGGTGTGGTGGCAGGTGATCTCTGCGCGGGGGCGCCCGTCTCTCCGGCCGTTGGGGCGGGCCTGGGAGCCGCTGCGCTGGGCTTGTGGCGGGGCGGTCTATGGGGTGGGCCGCCGAGGTGTGCCCGGCGTCCGGGGTCGGGGCTGCGCGGTGGGGGTGTGGGGTGCCGTATGGCGGCTGCAGGAAGACGGAGCGCCGCTGTCGGTGTCCCCATCGCACCCTGAACGGTTCAACCCCGTCTGTCCCAAGGTGGGTTCGTGGACGTTATTTCGCACAGTCGAATATTCGAACGTGCCGATAGGCGCCGATAGACGCTCGGCCGCCGCGTCCGGCCACGCGGGACTCGGCCGCGGGCAGGCTGTCACATGGACGTGCGAGGGTGGTTCAGGTCGCGCCAGTCCCGGGGCGACATTCCGTATGTCTGCCTGAACACCTTGCTGAAGTGGGACGCGTCCACGAAACCCCAGCGCCGTCCGGTCGCCGCGATGGTGCGCAGGGGCCCGTGCGGCCCGGCCAAATCCCGCTTGCACTCGGCCAGCCGGCGTGTACGGATCCAGTCGCCGAGGGTGATGCCCGAGCGGGCCAGTACGGCGTAGAGATGTCGCACGGAGACGCCGTGGACGGCGGCGATCCGTGCGGCCGACAGATCGGGGTCAGCCAGATGCGCTTGAACGTACTGAGTGACCCGCTGGGTGAGCGTCGCCTCCAACGGCGCCTTGGTCAGGCCGGAGTCGCCGTGCTGGGTTGCCAGGACGGCGCGGAGCAGTTCGATGCTGGGGGTGACGACGGACTCGGCGTCCCGATCACCCTGATGGATCTCGTCGCTGACGGCCAACTGCGAGAAGTAGGTGAAGGCGAGCCGCGCGACGGGATTGCCGGGCCCCAGGGCGACCGCCGCCACATCCCTCAACAGCCGCTCGGGCAGCGCCAGTGCGGCACGGGGGAAACGCAGGAAGTGGTGGTCGACTCCCTCGTCGAAGAGAAGCGTGTACGGGGCGACGGACTCGTAGACGGCGCACTCGCCCGGCCTCAGCACGCACTCGCGGCCGTTCTGCACCACCAGACTGGTCCCCGTCATCTGCACGCCGAGGAAGACGGCCGGCTCCTCGTCCTCCCGGGCCAGCCGTTCCGTCCGGTGGATGGTGACGGAGGTCGCACGTGCCGAACAGATCCGGAGGGGGCCGACGGTGCCGAGACCCAGGCGGACGGAGATGCCGTCGGTCGGCGGACCGTGATCGATGTCGACCGCCACGATGGAATCCCGCACCGCGTTCCGGACCACTTCCTCCCGGTCCTGCGGTGGCGTGAACGCGGTGTCCAGAACCGGGCTCATGCGCCGCACCTTTCTTTGCCCGCGTCCGCCACCCGGCCGGCCTGACGCCAGCCTGCCCCGTTTCCCTACGCGTCACCCGTCGAACGATCACCCGGACCTCAGTTTGACGGTCTTGTCATACAACGTGCAGCTAATTCGACAGGCGTGCACAAAGGCATCACCGCCCTCGTCCGACACCCTCACCGGAGACGGTGCACGGCGGACAAAGAAGCCTGCACATATGACAAAGACCGGGTCCTATGGTGCCGCTAGTGTCCATGGCCGAGCCCCGGGACAGCACCGCGAGCCGTCCTCGGGCTGCCACGGAAACGACAGTGCTTCTCGCACGGAGGGGAACGACAGGCATGCGCAGGACAGGCAGGAGCAGGGCGCTTCTGGCGACCGGGACCTTGCTGGGGGCCCTGATGGGAGTGGCGTCCGCCGCCGTCCCGGCCCACGCGGCGGACGGGGTGTGCACGGGAGCGGCCTCGGTGCAGAACGGATCGACGGGCCGGCACTTTGTGTACCCGATCAACGTCGCCAACAACACCATCTACTGCTACCTGCAGTCCGGGCACACCGGTCCGGGCGTCAGGGCCCTGCAGAAGAACATGAACAGCTGTTACGGCAAGAAGCTCGAACTCGATGGCATCTTCGGGTCGGACACCAGGAATGCACTGCGTGACGTCCAGAGCAGGATCGGCGCGGCGGTCGACGGCGTCTACGGCCGGGAGACCCTGGCCAAGATGAAGTGGGCCCGCTACAGCAACGAAACCGGCGCCAAGTACGACTGCGTCTGAGCGTGACGTGCAACCTCGCAGGTCACCCGACCTACTGATCTCACAGCGTGATCAAGCACGCCTGCCCGATACTTCCCATGAGGAGCATGATGTCTTCACGCACGCCCCGCAACAAGCCTCGCGCCCTTGCTGCCCTGGGCGCCCTGGCAGCGGTACTCGCCTGCGGTGTCTCCGTCTCCCCCTCCGCGAGCGCGGCCGGTATATACCCGACCTGCAACACCACCAAGGCTGTTTCCATCAGCTCGGGTCACTCCGTCACGGTTCCCGCCTACAACAGCGGCAGCGGCAAGACCCTGACCTGCAATCTGGTATTCGACAGGGGCACACAAAACCCGGCCGTGACGGCGCTGCAGCGGAGCCTGAAGAATTGCGAGAGCTACGGCTACCTCACCATCGATGGTTACTACGGCCTGGAGACGATGACCGCCGTCGAGTTGCTCCAGGAGGACTATGGGCTCGGCGCGGACGGCGTCTACGGCCCGAACACCCGTGACAGCATGAAGCACTACAGTTCCACGCTGGGCTGCGCCCGCCTCTGACACCGCGATTCAGCGCCTGACGGTACTGGCCGTCCCTCGCCGCTCCGGCCGGACCCCCGGCCGGAGCGGCGATGCCGCTTGTCGGCGCCGCACCATGGCCGCGCGACTTCCTTGCCGGCCAGCGGCGCGCCCCCGCTGTCGCAGTCCGAGGCGAGCTGGCCGCGCCTCCATACCTGCCAGCTCCCTTTCGCAACAGCTCCGCACGTTCCCTCGGCCCTTCTCCCAGTGCTGCTGCTACCAGCGCATGCCGAGTGCGTTGAGTTCGGCCCGCCGTTCTGGGGTCAGTTTGTCGGCGCGGCGGCGCGTGTTGTCCACGAACTGACCGAGCTTGATGTCGGTCACGGTCCCGTCGGGCTCAGCGAGCTGCTCGACGTGCTTGCGGGGCGGCTGAAGGGCTCCCTCGCGGGCGTGGAACTGCCGGGCCGCCGAAGGTTCACCGCCCACTTGCCCGCCTGCGTACGAGGCGCCTGCGGCCTCTCCGACGGGTCCGCCGGGCCTAGGTGGAGCATGTTCTGAAGCATCCAGGCCTGCGCGGGCAGCAGCTGCTCCCACCCGTGGCGCTGTGCCTGGACCCACGCCCCGAGGTCCTCCCCCTGCACGCTCACTTGGCCCGGGACGGTGGGGAGTGGCTGGCCGTTCTCGATCAGGGCCCGGCACAGCCGGTAGCACCGCTGCCACACCACGGGCCAGGACGGGCACCAGGACGGGTCGATCGCCTCCAGCGCGTCCAGCCGTTCCTCCGACAGGGCGCCGGCGGTGGAGCCGACCGGCAGCCCTGCCTCACGCCGCTGCGCGATCGTGTCCGCAAGCCGTCCGGCGGTCCGCTGGTTCTTCGTCCAGACGCCAACGGGGTAGCCGTTCCAGACTGCTGTGGCGGGCGGCAGCAGGTGCCCGTGCTCGGCCGCCCACTCCGTGGCGGCTGACAGTCCTTCCTGCCAGGCGACGTCCCAGTGGGACCACACCATGCCCAGATGTGAGTGGGTGCGTTGGTGGCATTGGGTGGGTGTCAGCGGGGTTGGGGTGGTTAGACCTGGTCGCGGCTGTAGAGGCTGTTTCATTCTGCTGTCATGGGGTGACCAGGTGGCTGCTGTTTAGTGGTGAGAGTGGGGCGGTTCGGCTGTCGTGGGGGTGGCTGTTCCTATACCGGTCCCGGTCGCACCGATAGCTGTACCTGTCGCGTCCGTGCGCCGCTGTCCTGTCCCAGCGAAGATGCACCGGTCTCACCGAAGATTGACGACTGAGCTGTTCGTCTCATCGAAGTTTCGCCTGACACAGCTGCTGGCTGCGGCTTCCAGGAGCGTGGGTGGCAGGTCTTGTCCGTGTCCGAAGCGGTAGTTGCGACGACGGGGCGCGGCCCCGCGAGTGCGGCACCCGGGTACGGCATAAGCTCGGCAGATGGCCAAGTACTTCGACGTGCACCCCGAGAACCCCCAGCCTCGCAGCATCGCCCAGGTCGCCGACGCGGTGCGGTCGGGAGCGCTCATCGCATACCCCACCGACTCCTGTTACGCGCTGGGCTGCCGGCTGGGCAGCAGGGACGGCATGGACCGGATCCGTTCGATCCGCCACCTCGACGACCGGCACCACTTCACGCTGATGTGCCGGGACTTCGCGCAGCTGGGCCAGTTCGTGCAGGTGGACAACGACGTGTTCCGGGCCGTGAAGGCGTCCACGCCCGGCAGCTACACCTTCATCCTCCCGGCCACCCGTGAGGTGCCGCGCAAGCTGCTGCACCCGAAGAAGAAGACCGTGGGTGTGCGCATCCCGGACCATGTGGTCACCCAGGCGCTGCTGGCCGAAATGGGCGAGCCGCTGCTGTCCAGCACACTGCTGCTGCCTGACGATGAGGAGCCGATGACCCAGGGCTGGGAGATCAAGGACCGGCTCGATCACGCGGTGGATGCCGTGGTCGACTCCGGGGACTGCGGCACCGAGCCGACGACGGTGGTCGACTTCTCCGGCGGCGTGGCAGAGATCGTACGGCGGGGCGCGGGAGACACCTCGCGGTTCGAGTGAGGCCACGAGGCCGGTCACGAAGGTATGGATCTTGCGTGGCAGCATGAGACGTGCATGCGGCGCCGGGGGCACCAGCTTACCGCCGCTGATTCCTCGGGAGTCTCGGCATGACCGCCGTACAGGGGACGGCCGTCGACATCACGACCGACGACGGCACCCCGACGCGTAGCAGTCACTGCAGGTCAGGGCCCAGCTAGGGTACGCGGGGCCTCATCACCGATTGCCCGCGCAGGTGTAGCCACTGTCGCCCCGACCCCCGCAGCCTCAACAGCCGCGAACGCAGGGCACCGGTCAAACTTCAGTGGGAACGGTCAAACTTCACTGAGACGGGACATCCGTGCGCCGCACGTCTGCCCGGAGCGCGCGGGCGTCAACGGGGGTGGGCCGAGCCGGGCCCGGTAGCGCCGCATGCGGTCCCCGGAGCGCCCCCTGGCACGGCGTGGCGTCCGGGGCCGCTGCATCGCTGTTGGTCCGGAGCATCGCCCGCATCGAGGGCCAGGGGTGCGAGCCGCCCGCTGTATCTGCCGCGGCCGGGGTTTCCAGGGACTGGGAGCTGCTTGGCCTGCCCGCATTGCCGGCGCCCGGGCCCAGGCCGAGGCCCGTATCCGCTCGGGCTGTGCCCCACGGGGTACGGTGCTGGGTGGCCGTATTCGCCGGACACGTTTCCAGCATCGTGCACAGGCACATGAGGAGTGCTCGTCGGGTGGTAGTGGGCCGTGCTGCCAATGCGGTGCTGGTGAGCGGGTATCAGCCTGGTTCTCGCCCTGCCTGTTGATGCTGTGGGCGGCACATTCGGGTGTGCCATGCGGCGGTAGTGCGAAGCCGATGCTGCCCGGAGGGTTGTACTACCCTCGCTGATGGGCTGGCATCGGCTTCGTTGAGCGGGTGCGCCAACACCCTCTCGGTTCCCTGGTGCATCGGTTGGAGCCAGTAGCAATCAGGGCTGACCGGTCCCGATATCTGTGGGCCGGTCTTTGTGATGTCGAGTGTGCCGATGAGGCCTCGGTCATGTCCGCCAGCAACGGGCACGGTCGTGAGTCAACCCAGGTCGTGCGTGGGCGTGCGTCGGGGTTCAGAGGTAGGACGGACCAGCGTCTGCGGGTTCTTGTGGTAGGGCGCTTTGCAACGCGCTGAACAGGAACTTCGGCGGGTGCCCACTACTTCGCAGCTCCCCGGAACCACCATGGGTGAGACGCGCCATTTGCAGCTTGATGCTTTGGTGCGCTGATGAATCAATGTTCCTGCGTGGGCCGTTGGTGGTCTAGGCGACTGACACCATGAATGGCAGCAAGTTCATTCCGCGTGCTGGGAGCGCCAACTCCCGTACGGCGCGAGGAGTGGATCAGTTGGAGCCAGTTCACAGCACCGTCCGGCGATCTTGTGATCGCCGGACGGCTTATCAGGCATAGGTGATCATCATGGGCGTCACGCCCCTTCCTCCTGTCGCGTACGACGCGACCTCCCCGCAGCAGCCGTCCGGCGCTGGCGACCTCCCTGACGTGCCCGAGCGCGCAGGCTTCGGCATGGCGCACGCGCTTGTGCTCATCTTCTTCATCGTCACCGCGGCGGTGCTCGCCGAACTGGGCATGCGGGTGGAGGACGTGCTGTTCCTCCTCGGCGGCGCCGGCGGCATCGGCGCCGTCGTGCTCCTGCTGGTGATCACCAGCGGCCGTACCACGGGCCGGCTCGGCCGCGCCTTGGACGCGCTGGACGCCTACCGCAGGTCGGGGCGCTGACGTGGCCGTCACAGCGGGGCGGCCCGAGCTGCCCGTCGACCGCTCCGTCGCAGCGTCCGGGGACCTCGCGGACTTCCTGCGCGGCCGCCGAGCGGCGGCGGGCGTCACCTACCGGCAGTTGTCCTGGCGTACCGGCAAGTCTGCCGCGACGCTCGAGCGCGCCGCCGCAGGCGGTCGCACTGTCCCTGCTTGGGACACCGTCGAGATGTTCGTCGAGATGACGGTCAGCAAGGAGGAGAAGTTCATCGGCGCGCTCGCGGTTGCCATGATGGACGCCCAGAAGCTGTGGATCCGTGCGCGCCGGGCCGTCCGCGCGCCCTACTACGTCCACACCGCGCCTGCCCCCCTGCTCGTCGCATCCGCTGCCGACTTCAGCCGGGCCCTACGTGATCAGCACATCTGGGGAGGCGTGCCTACCCCGGGCGAGATGGAACGGGCCGCCGGCACCGGCGAGCTCCCTCGCACCACCGCGCGCCGCATCATCAACGGCACGAGTCTCCCCGTCGACCCCCGGCAGGCCAGGGCTTTCCTCCGTGCTTGCCACGCCGACCCCACCACACTCGCGGACTGGATGGACGCCGGCCACCGCGTCACCAAGGTCGACTCCTGGCTGAAGGCTGCCGAAAAGGAGCGGCTGCTCCTCCTCGCCGACAAGAGCATCCCGCTTTCGCCGTCGGGCCTGACAGCCGTGGACGGTCTGCATGACTTTGGTGCGGCCCGTCTCGACGCCCTGGATTCGGCGGCGTAATCCGAGTTCCTCGTGAGTGCCCCGGGACGGGCTTCCGTTCCGGGGCGCTTACTTGCGAGGTGTATTCGGGGGTCGAGGTGTTCGCGGCATCTGAACTTTCGTCTAGCAGACGACCGCTTCCCACTTGTTGACCGATCTCACTGAACCTTGACTGGTCCCCTACTTCAGCTGGCCCGAGCACCAGAACACCTGGGTGATGGACGGCACGGTGTCCCTGAGACACTCCGCACCATGACGACCAGCGTGCAGCCGCCGTACTTCTGGGGCGACGAAGGCCCGTACTTCAACCCGCCGCCGCAGCGGATCGTCTGCTGCCAAGAGCACGGTGAAGGGCTGGACCTAAGGAACCTCAAGGCCGCGGTCGCGATCCACGAGGCCGGGCACGCCGTTGCCGCGTTCCTCCTCGGCGTGCACGTCCCGTCGATCGAGCTTGAGTCCACCTCCGTGGTTCGCGATTGCGGGACGGTGACCCGGGTGGAGGGCGCGAACGTCGGGGTGTCGTTCGCGGGAGCCACGAGGAAGACGGCATTGACGGTGCTCGCGGCCGGCGTGAGGGCGCACCAGTGGTCCCAGCGGGTGACGGGGATGCTGACGTCCGAGCGGGTGCTCTTCGCGGAGCGTGGCGGGACGGCCGACTGGGAACGGGCGCGGCGCCTGGCCCGGGAGGTGGACGGCGGCGCAGAGCTGGCCCCTCGCGATTACTGGCGGCACTGGGAAATAGCTGACGAACTGCTGTCCCCGCACTGGGAGGCCGTCACCAAGGTCGCTGCGCTGGTGGTCGAGGGGCCTGTGTCAGGGGAGGTGGCGGCAGCGGCGGGCGGGCTGAGCAACGCGGCTCGGTGACCTTGCTGGGGGCTTGGACCCATGGGGCGTGAGTCCGCCTTGCGCCTGCGGGCAGAACCAGTTGCGTGCTGCCGCTTTCCAGGCCCAGCTTGCCCTCCGCTTGGCGAAACTTCGGTGAGACGAACAGCCCAGTCGTCAATCTTCGGTGAGACCGGTGCACCTTCGCTGAGATAGGTCACCACTTGTTCGGCTGCCTGAATGCGGGCATGCGGCGCGGTGTCGACTGCCTGCTGTCATGGGGTGACCAGGTGGCTGTCACGGGGCGGCTAGCAGACGGCGGTCCTGCTGTGTCGGGTTTGCCGTTTTTGGTGTGGGTGGGCGGCTGGGGCGGGTGGGGTTGGTTGTGTGACGGTTCCGGAGTCCCTGGTGGGGGAGGCGGCTGCTGTTCCGGTTGTCCCGGTGGACACGGGACGGGTGGAGCGGACGGCGTGGCGCTGGCTGGCCGAGGGGCGTGAGGGCCGGGTGGAGGCTCGGCCGCGGCAGGGCGGGTTCGTGGTGGGCGACGCCTTGTGGGAGGTGCTCACCCAAGCGGGCGGGAACGTCGCAGAGCTGCGCCGCAGGATGCTCCAGGCGCAGGACGAGGGCGTGCTGGAACGCTGGGGAGCGGAGTTCGTGCCGTCGCTGGCGACGCTGCACCGCGCGGTGAAGGACAGTCTGCGTGAGGGCCGGGTCCTTCAGGTCGCCCGTGCGGCGTCGGGCCGGGTGGAGCCGAGCCGGTACGACCGGGCGCTGGCCGACCTCGGCTTCGCCGATGGTGTGGGTGGTCCGCCGGTCGTGGACGGCCCGGCCGGCCGTGTCCACTGGGACTGGCGCGAGCGACAGGAAGCCAGCCGCTACGCCGCGATGCTGACCCAGCACCGGACCCCACCCACACGCTGACCCCGGGCCGGACGGCCCAGCTCCCAAGAGCACGGGGGAGTGAGTTGCCCTTCAGCACTCAGCCGATGGCGAACTCGACGTTGCTGAAAGCGACGTGCACACCGTGGACGCGCCGGCCTCCGTCACGGAAGTAGGCGTGACCCAGCGCCCGTGCCAGGATGACCATCTGCTGCGCCTCGCCTGCGCCGGCGTCACGGGCGGCGAACAGCTCCCGGGCTACTTCCCCCTGCAGGTACTGGGTGATCTGCCGTATGCGTGGATCGTCGGAGGACCCCGCGGAGGCGGCGAACCCGAACCGCGCTCTGACATGGAGGGCGAAGCCCTCCGTCTCGGCCCGGGCACGCCGCCGGGCCCGGATCCGCGGCTGCGACTTGGTCCGGACCGCTTCCTCGATCACCCCGGCCTGCGGGAGGCCCGGTGTGCGCCGGGCTCCGGGCTTGTTCGTCACCCATCGCTGCACGGTGCGCTGCGACACTCCCAGTACCGCGGCGACTTGCTGGGTCGAACCGTACGTCGTGAGCAGGAACCGCAGACGAGCGGAGGTGCTCGAGGGAACGGGTCGCGTGTGCAGCGCGCGCTCCAGTCCCTGCGCGATCTCTCCCACGGTCGCCCCTTCCTTCCTTCCTTCCTTCCTGGCGTTGCAGGCGAGGCTGCCCCGGCCCGAAGTGTCAGGTCTCCCATCCCGGGCCGCCCCTGCCATGCCGTTCGGGCGTCCTGGGGACAGCCCTGGCGCCCGTGCGCTACACGCTGGCGTCCCGCGGATCCCCTTCCCGTCGCAGCACTGATTTTTTTCTGGCCCGCTCCCGATGCTGTGACCTGCGGAAACAGTGTGACATCCGGGGCAGCGGGGGCAGTTGGGAAAAAACTTGGTCTCCGGCATCCGGATTCGGCGTCCGGCGGGCGTGTAAGGGGTTGAGGGCCTTGCGTCCTCGTCAACGAGTTCGTCACTACTGGGAGGCCTTGTCAATGACTTGGTCGTACTGGGCAGGGGCAGGCGGGCTTCCCGCCATGCTCCTGCTGTACTACGCGATGCGCCGCGCGCGGGGTGTCGTGGAGTTGCTTGTGAAGGCGCACGTCGAGACCAGGGTGGAGCGCGAGCAGCGCGCCACCATGGTCTCGATGGCGCAGTCCCTGCCCGACGGCGGCGCCGCCGCCCGCTTCGAGCAGGGGCGGCCGGCCTGGCTGTTCCGCAAGGACGCAGCCGACCCGGCAGGCCACCGGGCCATCGCGACGCGGGAGGCTGCGTGAGCGAGGCCGCACCGGGAGCGGACTACGAGTCCTTCGTCCTCGAGACGATCGAGGCGTTTTCCCGATTGGCCCGGGCCAAGGCGGGCGACCTGCACAGCGCCCAGGACGCTGTGCAGGTCGCCTACCTGAACATGTACCGCCGGTGGGAAGAAATTTCTGCACGACAGGGGTCCCTCGCCGCGTACGGCCGCACCGCAGTGAAGAACGCGGTCAAGGACCAGTTCCGCCGGAACAAGCGGATGGTCACGGTACCGGTACCGGTTCATGAACTGCCCGAGATTGAATCAGGCATCGGCGTTCCCGGTGCCGCGTACGAAATGGTGAAGGAAGGAATCGACGAACTTGTCGCAAGCCTTCCCGAACGGCAGCGCGAGGTCATCACCCTGTGTGTCCTGCAGGACCTCAGCACTGCAGAGGTTGCACAGCGCCTCCAGATCAAGGAGGAGTCGGTGAAGCGCTACATCAAAGCCGCCACCAACAACCTGAAGAAGTCCATCAACGAACACGGCGAGGAGGTAACCGCATGACGAACCTGTCCACTTGGACGCATCAGCCCGAGGAGCGAGGAACCATCCGGTTCCTCGCCCTGTGGCTGCTCATCGAAGGTTCCGAGCAGGCAGTTTCCAAGGGTCCTCGGATCGGCGAGGACCCTGTCCAGGCGGAGGGGGGCCAGCCTGCGGGCTGGCCCCCGGCCCCCGCCCCCTGCCCGGAAAGCGGCGGAAACGGAAATCATCGAATCGGTGCAGTACGTGAACTGCACGCTCTTCTGAAGAAGGAAGTCGATGATTCTGCAACACCGCAAGAGACACGGCGCGTAGCTGAAATCCTTGAGTTCCTGGACAGGGATGGCGAAGCGCGAAGCTGGTGGGAAAAAGCAGCCCTCAAGGGTGACGAAGATGCGCGAGACTATCTCAGTGTCCTCGACTCCGAGAGGGATGATCAGCTATCGGAATGCAGCGGGCAAGAGAAAGAGCGCACGGGTGAATCCCTTACATCGGTCCTAGGCGCATTCGCATGCCGATCCGCCAGTAATCACCTACCTGCAGACAGAGTTGATTCGGCGTTGGGGGATGCCGGAGTCGAACTGTCTGAAGCAACGCAATTCCTGGTGCGCGAGATCGAGGACTTCCTGACGCACCTGGACCACACCACCGGCGGGCCGCGATGCTGACCCACTGCTGCGTGCCGTGCCTACAGACAGGAGAGTCTGTATAGACCAGCCTCCGTTAGGCCTTCGCATGAGAAGGCCAGACGACTCGTTGACGTGGCGGCCACCCCCGCAGGGGGGTGGCCGCCACTGCGTTGAGAACGAGAGGTCCGCTAGTCGACTTGCGGACCGTCATCGGTCAGTGCTCCAGATACGCGGGCACAGAACCTGACCCACGCGCTGGCATGCACGGCAGCGCGGAGCAGGTGAAGACGGTCACCGCGGGGCAGCGCCACCCCGGGTCGGACTGCACCGGATAGCCGGGGCGGATGACGGGCCCCGTACGACCGGGGCCGGCAGGCGCGTCGGTACCAGAGCCTGAGCAGCCAGTGCTGTGGGCGAACATGATCAATCACGCACAGGATGGATGCGCGTTACGCATCGTCAGAAGCCTGGCAGGCGGCCTCCTGGGACTTTGGGCGTTGGCCCGCAGAAGGCGGGATCGCGCTCCTGCGGGTTGTGGGGTCAGGCGGCTTGTCGACGAGGCGGCCGCTTGGGCGTGGTGCGGCCGCCATGGCGTTTCTTCCTGCTGGCAGGTGCTTTGTGCGTGGTTCAGGTGTGGGGGGTGGGGTTGGTGGTGGCGAGGTCGTTGAGGACGGCGTTGACGGTGGACCAGCACAGGTCGGCGGTGTCGTAGTCGGCGCTGTGGCGGGCTCGTTTTTCGGCGAGGGGGTGGACGAGGTTGCGGTAGGTCCGTACGAGGTGGGAGGCGATTTTGGCGTCCTGGTCGATCCAGTTGTTGGCGTGGGCGTGCTCGATGAGGTGTTGCAGGCTGGCGTTCGTCAGCGAGCCTGGGATGGGTGTGGTGGCGGTGCGGGCTTCGGCGGCGTGGACGAGGACGCCTTCGAGGAGGCTGCCGAGCATGATGACGGCGGCGGTGTAGGCGCCGTGTTCCTGGCAGATGTGAGCTTCGTCCAGGCGGAGTTGAACGGTGCGTGCGAGGTTGGGGTCGGAGACGACGTCGGTGATGGCGACTTTGAGCTCGACGCGCTGTGGCTGGGACGGCCGGCTGCCGTCGTGGGCGGTCAGGGTGGGCGTGGTGTTGTCGTAGGCGATGCGGAGCCCTTCGAGGGCCAGGACCTCCTGCAGGCGGGCGATGACGGTTTCGTACTCCTTGGGGTCCTGCTGGTACTCGCGCCGGTCGGCCAGGCGCAGGATGACTGCTTCCACGTCGCCGGCGGCGTCCTCGTTGCGTTCGCGCAGGAGGTCGTGGACCCAGCGCAGCCGTGGCCCGTCGTGGTCGGGGACGTCGTCCCAGCCTGCTCGGCGCAGGAAGCCGGGCAGTTCCCAGCCCCGGCGGTATTTCATGCCTGCGTCGTCGCCGCAGACCATGGCGGCGATCTCTTCCAGGGTGCTGTCGTCGAAGGTGGTCGGTCCGGCCGCAGCGGTGTCGGTCATGTCGCCTCGCATCTTCCCTGGCCTGCGCATCAGGGGTGATGCGCAGGCGCTGCTGGTAGTGACCTGTGCCGGCGTGGGCGTGCCGCGGGGAGGGGGCAGGCCCGGCCCGGGCGTCTGGCAGCTTGCGCGCCGGCCCGTGTTCTATTCGTCGCTGTTGTTGTCTTCGCCGGTGCCGGCTTCCTCGTCAGCCAGGTCGTCCTCGTCCTCTTCGTCGTCACCGTCATCGTCGGGCAGGTCGACGGGCGTCCAGGCAGCGGCCGGCCCGGCGGTGTGGGGATCGGTGACCGAGGGCATGGGTTGGATGCCGAGGACCTCGAGCTGCTCCCACAGGCCGGTCAGGGCTTCTTGGGGTGACAGGGCGAATGCGCTGCTGCGGATGCGCCAGAACGTCCAGCCGGCACGGCGGAGTTCGCGTTCGCGTTCGGTGTCGTGGCGGATCTGTTCGGGGCTGGAGTGGTACGGGCTGCCGTCGCATTCCACGGCCAGTCGGCCGTGGTCTCCGATGACGACGAGGTCGATGAACTTTCCGTTGACCTCCCACTGGGGCACGACGTGGTAGCCGCGTTCCTTGATGTGGAGGAAGACCTTTTGTTCGAACAGGGACTGGAAGGGTGCCTGCTCGTGGTCGGGGCTGACGGTTCCCAGCGGCGGTGAGGGCGGGTAGGGAGGCGGTGGGTTGAGCATGTAGGTGAGCAGGGAGTGTCGCAGGTCCTTGCTGCTGAGCTGGTCCGGGGTGACGGAGTGGAACAGCCACATCTGGTTCCGGGCCCGGGATGCGGCCACGTTGAAGCGGCGCTGGTCATCGCGGCTTGTCACGGCGCGGGTGTTGTCGCCGTCGATGACCATCGACAGCAAGATGACGTCGCGCTGGTCGCCTTGGAACTGTTCGGCGGTACCGACCGTGATCTTGTGACGTTCCCGGGCGGCCGGGTCGATGCGTGTGTCGATGAGGTTCTGCACGAGCTGGGTCTGGGCGCCGTAGCGGAGAATGATCACGCCCATGGTGCTGCTGGCGTAGGCGGGGTCCTGGGTGAGGCGCAGCAGCTGATCGACGACTGCCTCGGCTTCGGGCCGGTTGATCAGCCGTTCCCGCCGGCCCTCGCAGTGTCCTTCGGGCACATGGACGGTCTTGAGCGGCGGGAGCCGGTCGGCGCCGTGCTGGCGCAGCAGCACCAGCTCGTTGTCCGGATAGAACTGGGTGGAGGACCATTTGATGATCTCGGGCATGCAGCGGAAGTGCTCGGTGAGGCGAACGACCTCGGTGAAGCGGGCCGAGAGCAGGTCGTACAGGTTCGACTTGGGGTCGAAGCCCTCGCGCTGCCAGTCCTTGAGGCCGGCGAGTCGTTCGTCGAAGATCTGGGTGATCCGCTCGTGCTTGCTCTGGTTGTAGAAGGGCGCGCACTGCCGGTCGTCGCCGACGACGATGATGCGCGGGGCGAGCCACAGCAGGAGCAGGCCGTCCAGACCGACCTGGCTGGCCTCGTCGACGATCACGACGTCGAAGGAGTCCGGTTCGGGAGCGAGGGTCTCGGTGACCTGCCGCAGTGGCATGATCCACGCTGGCACCGCGCCTTGCGCATCCCGCATGGCGGACCGGGCGTTCTTCATGTGCCGCCGGCCGTATCCGGTGGTGACCTGGCCGGCGTTGGCGATGGCGCTGCCGTAGGCGGCCAGAGCCTGCTTGTGCTGGAGGGTCATCCGCTCCAGGCAGTGGGCCGCCGCCCGGTCGCACACCAGGTCCACGACCACTTGCCGCAGACGCGTCTCCACACGAGTCAGCCGGCCCTGTAGCTGTGCTTCCCGGCCCGGCTGAAGGTGGGCGTCGAGAAAGGCCTGGGCCTGTCGCCAGGCCCAGGCGTTCGGCAAGCCAGCCAGGCGCATCCGCCACGCGGCGTCCTCGGCACTGCCGGCATATGCCGCGGCCAGAGCGGGATGGGCTGCGGCCAGCTGCTGGAAGATCTTGCCGGCCTCGCGGCGGTCCGCCTCCCGCTGGTAGGCCACCACCAGCGCCTCGACGGCTTCGCGATAGGCCTGCGCGTCACGCGCTGCCACAGCGTCGGCCAGATGCTGCACCTCGCCGGGGGTGCGGGGGCCGGGCGCCGGCAGCACCCGGGCGGTCTCGGCCACCTCCGCCTCGGCGGCCCTTACCTGAATCAGCACGCGGGCACGCCCGACCGCCTCGCGCACCATGCCCCACTGGGCGAAGGTCGTGACCGGGGTGTCGGCGCCGAGTGCCGGGAGAGCCCCGTGCACCTGCCGGATCGCCTCGACACAGGCATCGACCGCCTCCAGCGTGACAGCCCGGTCCAGCAGTTCCGCGACCACCTGCTCGATGCCGTCCGCCTCGGGCGGCTCCCCGACACCCTGCCATCGCTCGCGCAGGACCCGGGCGTGGGAGCGCAACTGCAGATGGCTCACCACAGCGGCGACCTGCTCCGCACCCTGGGGCGGCATCCCGTCGACGCGGCACTGCTCCAGCAGCAGGCGGGCCCGCTTGACGACGGCAGGCTTCAGCCACCGCCCGCCGAGCGTGCCTCCACCACGCAGATGCGCCTCCAGTTCCCGGCCTGCGGTCAGGTACTCCCTTTCCTGACTGTCGGACAGGGCCGGGATGTCCACGTGCGGAAACGCACCGGCAGCGATCCGTCCTTGCGTTTCACGAGCCCGCCGGGACGCCATGCGGACGCTGTCCCACAGCGTCTGCCGGTGCTGGGCGAGCCCGTCGTGCAGAGCACGGCTCGTCCACGCCCGCTCTGCCCAGGTCCCAGGATCGGCGGAAAGCCCCACATGCTGCAGGGCCTGCTGCGCGCGGACGCAGAGCACCTCCAGACCCTCCAGCCGGTCCGGGCTGGCCTCCGCCAGATGCTGCGCCAATTCCTCCGCCTCTGGCGGTGAACCAAGAGCGGTCAGTGCCTGCTCGGCATCCCGCAGCCGGGTCAGCCGGCTCGTGACGTCCTGCGGCGCCGGCACAGAAGCCGGGTCCGGACACGACTGCGCCGGGGACTCCAGGATCTGGCGGCCGTGCCGTGCCACCAGCGTCACCATGCGTTCTGCCTCATCGGTGGTGACCGGCGGCCAGGGCTCGCCCGGGTCCGGCAGCGGCGGACACCAGCTGTAGTCCCCGGCAGCCGCCTCCACGGCCGTGACGATGTCGTCGAGCCTGCCGCGGTAGCCAGGAGCGACCTCCCCGTGCACGTACCACTCGGTCTCCCGCACAGCCCGCAACTGGTCACGCAGCGCGGCTTGCTCAGCCTGCAGCGAGACCCGATCCCGCTCACCGTCCTCCATACGCTGCCGGAGCACGGCCGTGTCAGTGGTGGCACGCAAACGCGCCAACGCCGCCAGAGACCGCTGCACATCGGACCTGCCGCCCTGCCCCGGATTGCGCTGCAGAACGCACAGATCACGCATCCGGGGCGGCAACTGGTTCCGCAACACCTCCAGGGCCTGGTCCTTGGCGCTGGTGACCAGGACGCGCTTGCCCTCCGCCAGGAGCGCCGCGATCAGATTGCTGATGGTGTGGGTTTTGCCCGTGCCCGGCGGCCCCTGGACCACCACACTGGTGTCCCGCCGCAGCCGGTCCAGCACGTCACGCTGAGCAGCGTTGGCCACCATCGGGAACAGCGCCTCAGGCCCCAGCGCCGGCGGAACAGGACGACCTCCACTGCCCCACGCCACCCGCTGCGGCTGCTCCAGCTCATACAGCAACTGCGCCAGCCCCAGCGGGCTGCGCGCGCCCGGCTTCTTCAGGTGGCGTGCGATGGACTCGTAGAACCCGATCGCCGAGCGCCTGCTGTTCTCACGCAGGATCAAAGCCGGCGCCCGGTGCACCCAACCCGCCCCGGCCTCCTCGGTCAGGTCCGGATGCTCGACGCCCGCATCGAAAGGCAGCGACCGATCCAGCCCGAAGGCCCGCTGCGCCCAGGTCTGCAGAGCCGCCGTCGCCGGGTCGTCCAGCGGATGGAACCCGACCTCCTCGACCTGAGCACGCACCGACGCGATGAACTCCGAGGTGTAGCCGTCCGACTCACTCAGGAAGTCCGTGTCCTCCAGCCGGCACGACTCGTCCGACAACAGTGACACCGTGACCTCGACAGAATCAGCATCCACGGCAAGCGCCACCGGAGCCGTCAGCAGATGACGCCGCACCCGGGCAGACGGGCGCTCCGCACCGATCTGCACCAGCCCCACGGCCAGCACCACCTCGTAGTGATCACTATCTTGCTGAACCTTCTTCGCCATCCGGTACAGCTGCTGGTACTGCCTCCGGTACGGCTGCGCCTCCAGCTCATCCTGCGCCCAGCGCCGCCACCGCTCCGCCCACTTCTCATAGGCCTTGACCACCTCGGGAGGCCACTGTGCCACCGCGCGGAGGACTTCCCCGCCGCTCGCATTCCCGGCTTCAGCATCAGGCGTCCCGGCCGGGCCCGGCTCCGAGCGTCCGGCACCCCGCACGGGCTCGGGCTGGAACGCCTCGCCGGCGGGTACGGGAGGTTCACCGAGCGCGGGGGGATGCGGGCCCGCCACGGCAGCCGCGGCGGCCGGCACCTTGCCGTGCAGCACCTTCGGCAGTGGTGGCGGATCCAGCGGCGGACGGTGCCTGGCCGTCACCAGCCGGGTGCGGGCCGCCGTACCCGAAGAGAGCATCCGCTCGGGAAGGTCGGCCAGCCACACGACGTCGGAATACTTCACGCAGTCGCGTACGGCCCTCTCGGTCCCCTTCACCAGCTCCTGCAGGCAACCGATGAGCACCCGCGTATCACGCACAGCCGCCGGAGAACTCCCATCGAGAATCGCCCCCTCAGCCATCTCAACCCCCCAACGCCCCCCACCCTGGCGAGCCTTTCAGGATGCACGGCGGACGGCGCTCCCCGCAACGCCCGCATCGCTCCCGACGGTTACCTTTGGACACTGGGCCCGAGAGCACCACTGCACCTCTGCGGGCACCGGGGAAGAGCGCCCTCGTGACCTTAGGAGGGCCGGGGCGGTACGGGCGACGACCGTGCTGACCTGGACGGGGAGTGCGCCGACCTGATCGGCAAGCTCCGCGCGTCGCGCCCGCTGTGGTTCTCGTCCTGAGCGGCGGCCAGGCGCTGCTTGCAAGGCCCGGAGGCTGGGCCGACGCCTGTGACCCCCATGCAGGATCTTTTGCCTGGGGAGTTTGTGGGGCTTCAGCGGCCTGGTGTGTCGGTGGTGGCCGATAGCCTTGCAAGGGTCGTTGCCGGAAGGAGCCACACTTGACCGGGTTCAAGATCAATCAGCGTGGGATCGACGAGATGATGCGCCAGATCCAGAAGGGCGTGGAACGCTCGGTGCGGCGCCATCCGATTCGTATCCCGATTGGCACGGATCCGGTCACCGGCTCCGGTACGCACGGCGACATCGACTACGACCCGTACTTGCCAAAGGCCCTGCTGTGGCTCCACGAGCGGGCAGTCGAGCAGCGCGGGCACTTCCAAGACATGGCGGTCTTCACCGAACGCGAGCACCTTTCGCAGGAGGAAGCCGGAGATCTCGCGCTCCAGCTTGAGCAGCACGGCTTCGTCCAGATCTCTCGTAGCTTCGGCGGTGACGATACGGCGGTGCACCTGACGGACGAGGGCCGCGTAGAGGTGCGGCGGCTCAAGCAGCTCGCTGGTGACCGCGTCCGCCGTGCCGACTACGCGACCAACGCCCTGCTGCGATGGCTGTACGACCAGGACACGTCTGTCGAGCCTGAGAAGTTTGCGGACGCCCCTACCGCCTACTTCGTCGGCACCCCGCTCACAGCCGGTGAGATTTCCAGTGCCGTGGCCGAACTCGTCAGCTACGAGCTCGCGGAGAGCCCAACTCACCGTAACGACAGCGACCCGTACCTGCTGCAGATCACCGACGGAGGCAGCGCCTGCATCCGCAGCGGCCGCGCAGTAAGGAACTACATGGACACCCAGAGCACCGCCGGGACCACTAACAACTACCACGGGAGTACCGTCGTCCACGGCGAGGTGAGCGGCGGAGTTGTCGTGACCGGCGACCACAACACGGTCAACGCGGGCAACGGCATCGACGCCCAAGCCCTCACCAGCCTCGTGCAGGGCCTGCGCGACGTCGCCCCGCAGCTTGCCCTCGACCCGGTCGACGCCGAGGACTTTGACGCCGAGGTTGTGGCCCTTGAACGTGAGGGCGGTGACCCCGAGCAGGGGGGCCGCATCTGGCGCAGGATCATGCGCCTAGCAGGCCCTGCGCTCACCACGGCCGTCGCCACTGGCGCTGGTCAGCATCTCGTCGAACTGGGTGCTGGCCTCTACAACTGACTTACCCCGCGATGAATGCATCCCGTACCCAGCTGGGCGGGCGTCTTTTGTGGGCTGCGGCGTGCCTCGCTCGACTCATTTCCGGCGAAGGCGGTGTGGCCATCGACGGCCGCGAGGTCGATGACGACCAGCCCGGGTTCCGCCAGGTGCAATTCGTTGATCGGCTCCGTGTGCGGCACGACGCGCTGAACGCTGTCAGGTTCGCCAGCATGCGAAGATACACCCGGATAAGGCGCATCCCCGCGAGGGGCGGCGTTGGCACTGCACCGACGACTGCGCTACCGCCGGCTGCCTCAACGGCCGGCCTGCTCCCGCAGGAAGCGGCGCTCCTTGATCCGTCGACGCGCCTGCCACCAGCGGGCGGTGTAGGCGAGGTCTTCCCGGCAGACGTCCAGAAACGCATCACGGGCGGCCACCACGGCCTCGGCCTGTTGCTGGAAGCGGTCGGCGTTCTCCTCGTTCAGGTCAAGGTCGCCGGTCGCGGCAACAAGGGTCTCCGCTGCGGCGATGACGTGCACGCTGCCGCACAGCCGCACGCCCTGCAGCGCGCCGATGAGTTCGCTGCTCAGTTCCCACGCCTGGGGCAACTGACCCAGCAACACCTTGTCCGCTGCCCGTCCGGCCTTATGCCGGAGATGGGCGAACTGGTAGGCGAAGCCGAAGGAGCGGGCGGAGGCATCCAGTAGTCGCCGGTATGCTTCCGCGCGGTCCTCGTTGCTGCCCAGCCGGGGCACGCCTGTGGGCCGGTACCGTCCGATTAGAGCGCTGGCCACGGTGCCCGTGGCCTTGATCCCGGCAGCGGCCATGCCCGGCGTTATGAAGGTCATACCCGGTTCTACCACCGGCGGTTCTGGCGCCGGAGCGGTGCTTCCGTCTACGTGGCCAGCGACGATATCAAACTCCAGACCAAACTCCTTGCCGTCGGACTGCCGTTCATCAAGGACGCATGAGCGGACACTCTGCGCCTACTGCGTCTGGCCGCGTTAGCCGAGACACGAGGAGTGGCGAAGGCTGACCACACAAATCAGGAGCGTGGTAGCGCCGTCAAGTGAAACCCTTGGCCAATGAGTGAGCGCAGCCGTGTCACGATCGAAGCCATTGACACCCGCACGCCGACGGGCGAGTGTCCGAACTGCAAGCTGAACGTGGCGTTCGACCATGTCAGCCGACGAGATGTCTGGCCGACCCTGAAAGAGAGGCCCTTCGGCGCCGTCCGCTCAGGTGCAGATTTCAACGGCACTAGTCCCAGCCCGGACCCGCGACCCAAGGACGACGTCTTCCGTGTTGTCGAGCACATTCTGACTTGCCAGAGGTGCAGGAAGACTGCTGTTGTGCACCAGCACTGGGGCCCGGACCTGCCCACGGGTGACGATCACGACGCCATCGCCACAGCCATCGAGAACAAGGCGTCCAAGCCTCGGATCCTGGTCCTGGTGCATCCTCGACGGTCGGCGCAGACCCTGGATCCAACGGCCCCCCAAGAAGTCCGCGACCTCTTCAGCGAAGGCACCAAATGCCAGGAGGCTGGCGCGCTCCGGGCAGCAGCAGCGATGTACCGAGCGGCCGTCGAAGGGCTTTGCAAAGACCGCGGGGCCACCGGACGGAACCTCAAGGAAAAGATCGCTGACCTGATCAACAAAGGCGTACCAGCCGATGTCGTCCGCGACCTCGACGAGGCCCGGACACTGGGCAACTGGAGCCTTCACGACGGGCTGGCCTTCTCCTACGAAGAGGTAGACGATGTGGCTTCGCTGATCCAAGAGGCCGTATTCATCATCTACGTCCAACCCGAACAGCGCGCTGCCCTCCGAGCGGCACGCCAGCAACGTCGCGATCGGTCGCGCACTGGAGCATGAAGCAGCGCAGTCACCGCGGTCGCGCTCATGCGGCCACCGCAGCGACCTGCGAACAGGCTTCAGATGAGGGGCCGGGTCCGTTGAAGGTGCAGCAACGTGGACGGCAGCGCAAGGTCACTCATCGCCTTCTCAATGGTCGGCTTCATGGGGTTCCCCACCAACAGCGGGCTGATGGCCGCTGCCGCCTGAAGCAAGGCCACGGGAATCCACAGCCGCTCGGCGGTGATATCGGCCTCACCGCCCTTGGGTTCCGTGGTGAACTTCAACTTGCCGTCGTCCATGATCAGGAAAGCGTCGGCAGTCGCACCCGTGGTGTGTGAGTAGGCCGACTGGTGCCGGTAGACCGGATAGACATCGGCAGTGCCGTACGCCTTGACCATGGTGTCGAAGTTCTTGAGCTCGCCGACCAGCCGCCTGTGGATCTGCTCGCTCTCGGGGTTGGCGAACACGATCGGGTCTTCTGAAGGCGCGGGAGCTGGCTCTGGAAGATTCCAGGTCTCGTTCATGTTCTGGGCGAGCTTCCGACGGTGCTCGTTCCAGTAATCAGTGAGCGCCACGACTGCTGGCTCGCCGCTGTCGGCCAGCCAGTTCATCGCATAGGAGTGGCCCAATAGATTTCGCATCAGAGGCGCCGCCTCCACTGTGTACCCCTGGTCGTACAGGGATACCAGTGCCCGCGCCGTCCGGTTCGTGAACTGCCACCAGCCCATCAGCGGCCGAACGACATTCTGATGCTCGAACAGCACCCGCACACCCTCACCGGTGACCTGCTCAGCCGCTCTCAGGATCACCGGCACAACCGCCCGGCAGCGCCGCAGGCACTGCTCATTGGGCCCGAACTTGTAGACCATGATGAGCAACCTACCGACGAATCCCACGCATGAACGAGCGAATTTGGCTCGTCCGGCGGCACCAGGCTATGGCGCTGCCCTTCGCTACTTCACCAAGCAGATGCCCAGTTTGCGCAGGGTGTATCGCTTTTCCTCGGTGACCTTGTCGCGCCGGGAGTCAGGGTGTGATGTCGGGCAGGTGGCCGTCGGCGTCGACCAGGTTGGCGAGGACACGGTAGGGGCGGTGCCAGTCCAACGGCCACGGTCAGTTCCAATCCGGGTCGATCGCTGGCAGTTTCAGTACTGTTCCCTCCGGTCAGGCAACAGTCGAATGTCTTGCTGCGTCCGGCCTGGGTGCCTCGTTGTCCTTATGTGGTGGCAGGTTCCTGGCCGGAGGCTTGGAGGTCCGCGCGGGGGTTTCCTGGTGGTGGGTCGGGGGGTGGTTGCGGGGCTGTGGTGGAGGCGGTGGCCAGCCGGTAACTGATGATCGCCTGGATCTTCTTTTCGGGGTCGTGGATTTCGTCGAGGGCAGCGGCGAATTTCTCGTCGACGAGATTCCCCTTCCGCTGGCGGATGTGGTCCAGGACCATGGCGGTCACCGGTACGGCGAGGCAGCTGGCGATCACGATGGCTCCGACGGCCCACCAGGGGGCACGGCCCAGGGCGCCGGCGAGGACGGCGGGGAGGCCGGCCGCGATGCCTGCGAGCGGTGTCGTGGGGGAGTTCATCGTGTGGATGCCCTTCCGGCACCGAGCGGCGCTGCCGCCTCGTGCCTGAACGAGCCGGTGAGGGCCGGCTGGGTCGGGGAGAGACGGCGCGGGTGCGCCAGGGTGTGCAGGCATGCCGAGGGCCGGCGCCGCCGATGGGCGGTCCGGTGGTGTTTTACGGCAGGCTGCTGCTCCCCGGGGGCACTGAGTGGCCCGAGGGAAAATTTAGAAGAGGTGGTGTGCGGTTTTTGCGGGGGAGGATTTCTTCGGCTTTTTGGGCAGGCTGGGCTACATGATGTAGCTAACAAAAAGAATGCTTATAAAGCCCCTAAGCCGATTCATATAACCTCTGCCGCACCGCCTTCCTCGTGATCGTCGTCGCCCTGCTCGATGAGTAGGCAGGCTAGACGCGCCCACCAGTATGACCCATCACGCCGCCCAGCGTGGCCAGTTCGGCTCTGCCCGTGCGAGCTGTCATGCGGAAGCCCGCCAGGCACCCTGTTCTAGGCCAGCGACGAGACGGGAGCTGTGTCCCATCAGGGCGTCCTGAGGTTCTGCGTGTATCCGGACAAATCCTAGATGCCCGAAGCATCCTTGAACGCCTTGTTGCGGGCCCGCTGCTCGGGAGTGCTGCCGAATCCGGTCAGGGATCTACGCAGCTTCTCGGCCAACTTCTTCTGGGATCGCAGCGCCTTGCCGAGTTCAGTCGCCAAGGCCGGATCCGCAACCTTCAGGATCGGGTGCAGATACTGCAGCAGAGCTGTAGGGATGGAGGCGGGGTGGCTTTCGATGAGTGACCCGATGATGTGGGCGACCTTCGCGGCTGTGCCTTGGTCCTCGGCCATGATCGGCAGCACATGGCTCCAGAGCGCTTCTGGTTCAGGGCAAGCGGCAACGATTACCGCGATCCGATCCGGCTGCCAGTCGGGCTGGGCGAGGCAGTGGTCGATGAACGAGGTCATGGCCGACCCTGCCTGCGGAGAGCCGTGCATCAGTTGCAACGTCTGCGGCAAGTGGTCGCCGGACGATTTGACGAGTGCCGCGCACAGCAGGTCCGAGTCCGCCGTTTTCAGGTACTGCGCGAGACCGGGAGCACGGCCTCGCGCGTCGGCCACCAACCTGCTCTGTTCCTCACTCCCGAGGTGCTTCCACAAGGATGTGGCGTACTGCCAAGGTGCGGTGTCTTCGGTGCTGAGCAGGTGTTCCAAGAGCAGGTTCGGCAGGCCGGTTCCCGCAATGTCAGCGCGTTCGGCTGCTGCCGTTGCCCTGCTGCGGGTGGACTGGGGCAGGGCGGCCCAGTGGGAGGCGAACATCGGTGGCCACGCCGAGTCGACGGCCGGGTCGTCGATGTAGTGCGCGAGGAAGGACAGAGCCGGTTCGATGCGGTTGTACGAAATCAATGCGTGCATGACCTGCAGGGCTCGGGGCAAGTACTGACTCCGCACCATCTGGTCGCGGAAGACGAGCTGGAGGCTTTCGAGCAACTCCTGCGTTTCCTGACCGATTTGGTTTTGGATGCCGACGATCAGGCGTTCGGCGACGCCAGACGCGCCGTCGCGCCCAGTGGCCGTTGTCAGTAGCATCGGCAGTGTTCGACGGGCGAAACGGCCACCCGGAGTGAGGGCTTCCACCTCGGTGGTCAGCGTAGTCGCGCAGAGTGAAGCAGCTTGCTGTACCTCCGACGCGGCGTCTTCGGGGAGTGCGTGCAAGTAGTGGAGCAGACCGTCTCGAAGGCTGGCACCGACAGGATCATCGAGGTCGCGGTGGCTGTCGAGTGTGTGAGCGAGCGCCATGGCCAGCGAGGCGGCGTGCTCTTGGGGCAGGCCTGTGAGGATGCCGCCAGCCACGGCAGCCAACTCTTCGTCGTCGCCGGCTACGGCAGTAACTGCCTCCCCGACTGCTCGGAGGGCTCGGTCAGCGTCTCGGAGCTGCACAATGCCCGGCAGCCAGTCCCGGAGCAGGCGGGCCGTGGTAAGCGCACTGTCGCCTTCGTCCTCTGCGAGGAATGCTGACACGGCGACGGCAATGTCCGAGGCGAGTGTATGCGGGGAGCCGTCAGGGGACGGTCCCCAGTCGTCTTTCGGAGCCGTGTGGCACAGGATCTCGACGGTCTCTAGCTGTACCTCGTCGCTGTTGCTGAGACAGAACAGCAGGGCCTTGATGATCTTGCGTCCCCATCCGTGGGTGTCAGCCCCGTCGATGGTGAGCTGGCCAGCCCTCCGCAGCGCTGTTCCGTCCCCGTAGCGGGCGGCAAGCACCATCAGCGAGCTGAACACCTCGGTCGGCAAGGCATCCGTGGGAACGTGCCGGCGAGTCGTCCAGAACTCCAGGTTCTGCTTGCTGCCGGCCTCAGCCAAATGGTTGAAATAGCGGACGACGTCGGGGCGCAGAGCCGTTGCGTGGCTGCCGGAAGGCAAGGTGAGGAGCGTGGTCGCCCATGTGCGTGCCTCTTCCTCGTCGGTAGGAATCTTCTTGAGAGTGCCCAAAAGCCGGTTGAGGTGTGCGGCATCGGTGAGGTCGAGAAGCGGCGCGAGAGCGTAGCTGGGGACAGGCAGGCTCATCTCGTCCCACAGCCGGGCTATACGGTCGGTGAGGGCCCGGACAGCCTGATAATCCTCGTCCTGAGCGGCGACGGACTCCAACTCTGGCACCTGTGCCAGCCCTTCGACAGCGGCAGCCAGCGCGTTGTCACGGTCCTGGCCAGGACGCGCCGCATCGATGGCTGCGGTGGCCGCCTCCAGGACCCGGGTGCGGTTGGGCGCCTCACCGAGGCGTGCGGCGAAGGCTGCGCTGTCACGCTGGACCAGTTCCGATTCGATGGCGGTGGCCATCTCACTTCCAAGAAGGCGGCTCGCTTGCGTAGAGCCCAGACTCAGCAACGCTCCGATGCGAGCCGGCCGCTGTGTCTTGGCGCGTCGGACTGTGGCATTGAGATAGGCAAGCCCGACCTTCTTCAGATCCAACCGGAGAGGATCAGCATCCTTGATCCTGAAGGTCTCCAAGAGCGGATCGGCCAGAGCCTTCTCGTCGCCCAGCAGCGCGTCGTCCAGCAGATGCAGCAGCCCGTGCTCGGCGTAAATGCGGTCGTACAGGGTCCGGAAGTCATGCCGCAGTACGGTCAGCCTGGCCAGTTCCACCGGATAGCCGGTGACTTCGCCAAGGGCGATGCGAGGGGGCCTGCCCGAGCCTTCGGAAGCTTCCCGGTGGCGTGCGAGATCGTAGTCCGTGAAAAAGGAGTTGAGCAGCCGGATCACGTGACGAGGATCCCGGACATCACGGTGGACCAGGACTTCCAGCAGCGTTCGCATGACGGCTGGACCACCGAGTGCGGATACGGCCGGGTGCTGCCGCGGGCCGTGGAGCAAGATCTCCTCGGCGTAGGTACGCAGATCCGCATCATGATGGGCCGGCAGGACAATCCGCACCGTGAAGAGCTTGTTCAGGTACTCCTGCGCTGCCTCCTCGGTGGCCTTGCGCGTAGTCCTGACCTCCGTGCCTGCGTGGGCGCTTTCCGACGGAACCACAGGCCGGTGCGCCAGCCCTGGGCGGACACCGACGATCGCCTCGCGCACGATGTCCTCGTCGCAAGAGAGCAGGAACACGGGCTTGTGCCTGTGGTGGGCGCCTGTCAGCAGCAGGCTGCGCAGGGTCGCCAAGGCGTCCAGGACCTCGGATGCCCCCAGCCGGTCGATATCGTCGACCGCGATCACCACGCGCCGGCTGATCTTCTCCAATAGACGAATGAAGGCACGCTCAAGCTCATCCGTGGCCTCGGGACGAGGACTGGTGACCGTGATCTCGTAAGCCTTGAGCGTCTGTACCGCTCCTTCCTTGCCGGCAGAGAGCACCCCGGCGACGACAGCACCGACGACAAAGACCCCCGTGAGTGGAGTCGCACCATCGGCGGCGAACCACGTCAGGGACGGAACTGTGCGGGCCGCTCCGAGAAGGTGGAGCAGCGCCGTGGCGCCCATGCCGAGCCCCCAGACAACGACGAGCATGGCCGCCACCCAGACGAGTCCAGTCAGGGCAGCAAAGAAGTACTTCCGCCCACTACTACCCGTTTGTGCGCTGCTCTTGGACCGCCGCGGCAGCGTGTGCTGGTGACTGCCTTCCAGCCTGTTCCGGTCGCTTTCGAAAGCGTCGTCCTTGATGAGCTTCTGACGATGCGCGTCATCGAGCAGCGCGTACATCAGACCGCGGGCTCGGGCTACGCCACTATGGTGCTCGGCGCTGACATGCAATACCGCCCACTGATCGTTGTTGGCTAGCTCGGTCGCGAGCATCCGCACCACCGACGACTTACCGCTTCCGAACGGACCGAGCAAGCCAACAGCGAGGGATTCCTTTGAGCCCCGGATGATGCGGCTGAGCTGCCTCGACACGGAGTGATGATCAAAAAGATCAAGGTCGCTACGCGTAATCGCGGTGTCCTCGATCGTCCACGGGTCCTGCGGCACCATTCATCACTTCCACTCCGCGCGCGGCTCACATCGTGCGCAGATCCTATGAGCAGGTACCGACAGGGCCGAACGACCAGTCCACTCATCCCATCGACGATGATGTTCTTTGCCCGCGCCTCCTCAGAGAAGATCAGGCTCAGCCCCAGGCGCCGCCCTGCGATCCATGAACACGTTGGATCACGACCGCCCGACCTGGCCGCCCACGCCAGCGCAGTCGCTGCACCGGATCAGACACGGGGGACTTCATGGCTGACAGACGGCAGGAACTGCATGCTGGCAGCCACGAAGGGCAGGACGCGACACAAGCCAACCGGGTCTCCTACGGTGCGCCGCATGAACAGCAGTGATCCCGATAGCCAGTTCCCGATCGTCTACACGTACCGCCTGTGGGGCGGCCCTGCGCACGGCCGTCTGGTGAAGTCCTACACAGCCCCCGACCTGCACGAGGTGTACCGCTCAGGTGACTGCAGCTACTGGTGCAGTGGCGGGAAGGACGCCGACGGCAATCACCTTGCGCGGCCGTCCTACGAATGAGCAGCCCGCGTCTGCGCCCAGCTGCCCGAGCTCGCTGCGGATGTTCCCGGCAGGCGCTCCCAGCGCTTGGTCGCAAGTTCACCACCTGCACGCCGATAGCGTTCGGGCCAACCACGACGCGACAGCGTCGCCGACACGGTCGTCCCGCCCGTCCTAGGCCGGGCGGGATGCCCGTCCACTGTCGCAGATCCTGGAGACGTCTTCCCGCGCCAGCAGAACTTTGAGCGGCGCTGGACCATCGAGCACCCGCCATCCCCTCACCAGCCGCGTGAGGAAGCCTGGACGAGGCCGAGCACGCCCCAGGGTCGGCGACGAGATCCGGCTTACTGGTCGGACGGCGCGGTGTCAGGCCCACTCCACGCCCAGCTCGGCGAGGGCGGCGCGCTGCTGTGCCTCCAGCCGGTCGCGTCGGGTCTTGTGGTTGCTGAGGAACACGCCCAGCCGGACGAGTTCCGGTTTTGCCTGACCTTCCACTGCAATCGGCTCTGTGTGGCCCCTGGGTACTCGGTAGTGGCCTTCGCGGGCGATGTACTGTGCGAGTGCTGCCAGGCCGCGTTGGAACGCCTGCTGCGCCTTACTCGATCCGTGCGCTGTGCCCTTCGGCGCCGCGCCCTCGCTCGGCGGGGCGGGTTGGATGCCGAGTGCGGTGAGCCGCTCCTGTTGCTCAGTGCTGAGCTGGGCCCAGCCCTTCGACTGCCGCACCAGCCATGCCCCAAGATCGTCTCCGTTGAAGGTGACGCCGGGGTGGATGCCGGCCACTGAGTGGTCGGGCTCGGTCTGGGCGAGGTCGCGTAGTACGGCGTAGTGGCGTTGCCAGTCCAGGGGCCAGGGGCAGTTCCAGTCGGGGTCGATGGCGGTGAGCTGTGCCGCCCGCTGGGCGGCGCGTTCGGGGTCTTTGCCCAGGCCGCCCTTCCGGCGGAGGTTGGCCATCTGCTGCCCTACCGGCATCGGCTTGCCGTCTCCGTTGTCGGGGGCTTCGCCCCATACGGCGTCCTGCCTGGGTGCGAGGTGCCTGTGGGTGCGGTGGAAGGAGCGGAATGCGGCGAGTTTGGTTTCCCAGGCTTGGTCACCGGGTTCCCAGACCATGCCGGCTTCCGGCTCGTCCAGCAGCTTCCTGCGCCGCTCTTCCAGCTCACCCGCCCGGAGCGCTCGTCGTTGCTGGTTGACCCAGCGTCCGAGCGGGAATCGCGTCACGCCGAGGTCGACTTCGGTGTCGTAGGGCACGGCGTGCAGGCCGGTGATGCCCTTGTTCTCGCGCCAGTGTCGGAGGGCTTGGTAGCCCTCGAGCCAGACCAGGGATTCGGGTCGGTAGACGCGGGTGCGGAGGAATGCGGCGATGGTGGCGGGGTCGCGGGGGGTGGCGAAGTTCAGCAGCGCCGACTCCACCGCGGCCCCTGTCCCCGTCCGGCCCTCAGCAGCGCCCCCGCCGGTGGCCGTGCTGCCGTCCGGGCCGCCGTCGGCGCTGATGATGCGGCCGTCGGCGTCGCGCCGGACATGTACTTTCCGCTGTCCGCTGGTCAGGGCGCGGTTGGCGAGCTGCTCGAGGAGGTGCTCCGAGTGCGAGCGCAGTCCTTGCAGGACGGCGACCAGGGGTGCATACGAGGCGGAGGCGATCATGTCGGTGGGGTCTTCGCCGGGCTGAAGGAAGACGGGGACGATGATGCGCGCCACCTTCGCCCGGCCGTCGGGGTTGGGCCGGAGGGCGCGGCCGATGTTCTGGACGATTTCGACCTGTGAGCCGCGGGTGTCGGCGAAGCAGACGGCTTCGACGCCGCGCTCGCCGACGATGTCGACGCCCTCGCCGAGGACACGAACCGAGGCGAGGAACGCCCGGTGCACCCGCTTGCCGTCCGCATCGGTGCCGTTGGCGAACTGCCGGAGTACCTCACGCCGCTCCGCCACGAGGTGGTCGCCACACAGCCACTGCGCCCAGACCCGGTCCGGGGGCACGTGCCGGTGCGCGGCGAGATCGTAGAAGCCGGCGTCGATCGACGACGCCGGCAGTGAGCCGGCTTCGGCCAGGGCATGCTCGGACGGCTCGCTCCCATAGAGCTCGGCTGCGGTTTCCGGGAGCTTGGCGGCGAACGCGGTGGCTTCCTCGACGCGCTGGTGGAACGTCATGACCGTGCGGAGGTTGTGTGCGGCGGCGTGTTCCAGCAGCGCTGCCTGCAGCAGCGCGAGCCGCCGGCCCCGCATTGCCTCCTCGGAGGCTCCCACGGTGAGGTCGGGGTCCGGGATCTCCAGGACGTCGATCTCGAAGCCGGCGAGGATGCCCCGCTCCACCGCCTCCGACAGCCCCAGCTCGAAGATCCACTCCCCGTAGGTTCCGGCCGGGTCGGAGACCATGGAGGCGATCTCCAGCTCGGTCCCGTCCTTGCCCTTCGGCGGCCGCGGCGCGGCCAGGATCCGCGGCGTCGCGGTCAGGTACAGCCGGTAGGCGACGGGGATGCGGGTGTTGTCGTGGATCGCGGCCCACGGCCGGCCCAGGTCCCCGGCAACGCCGTGCGCCTCGTCGAGGATCGCGAGGTCGAACGGGGCCAGCTGCTGCCCGTACAGGCGCTGCCCGCCGGCCAGTGCCGCCTCCAGCGGCCCGCGCACCCGCCCCTGGCCCGTGGCGTCCTCGGGGTCGTCCCGGTCCACCAGCGACGCGTAGGTGGCGAACACGATCACCGGCCCGGCCCCGGCCCACAGCGCCAGCTGGATCGGGTTCGTGGTGGTCCGCACACCGAGCTGCTCCAGGACCTCGTCGCCTTCCAGCGAGCACACGCCGACCATGGGCCCCCGGTGCCCGACCCGGCGCCACGCCTCAGCCGTCTGCACCAGCAGATCCAGGGTGGGCACCATGACGAGGATCCGGCCGTCCCGGAACAGGTCCAGCGCAGCCACAGCCGCCGTGATCGTCTTACCCGACCCGGTGGCGGACACCAGCGTGGCCCGCGCCCCCTCAGCAGGAACCGCAGAACGTGCAGGAAATCCCACCCATTCACGGACACGGGAATTCGCCTCGACCTGGTGCTCACGCAGCCGCACAAAACTCACGCCCGCCCCTCCTCAAAAGACGGCATGAACGCCACGACCACCAATTGACCCGCCTCGTCCACCCGCGCCTGCTCCACCAACTCATCCAAGAGACGCCCGGGCGTGACACCGTACCGGCCCGCCCACTCCCGCACCCGCCTGCCGGCCTCACCACCCAACGACACCACCAGCCCCTGCTCCCGATCCTCCCGCGCCCGATGCAAATCCTCCCGCGCCGCACGAAACCTCCGCCGCGCCTCGCCCACGGCAGTATCACGCTCCATCTGCCAGCGCAGATACACGGGATCAGCCCGCACCGAGTACACCGCCAGACCTCGCTGCTCCACCAGGTCGCCAATACGCCGCCACTCCGCAGCCTTGGCCCGCAGCACCGACACCGCCCGGAAAACCCCCTCATACGGCAACGGAGACCCCTCCGCAGCTCCCTGTACGAGCCGGTAGGCCGCATCGACCCTTTCCGATATTTCCGCGACAGGCATCCCTTCAGCCTCCGGGCAGACCGCGCCCCGGGCCACATCTGCAGGACCGCTTAATTCACGCACAGACAACCGCCGCCTCAAAGGACCTGACCCACCCACCCGGGTATGCCATGATTCCACCAACTCTACATAGAGATTCCAACTGATGCAGATGAACCCTGCACCCCGCCCCACGGAAGCGTCATCTTCCCCCCACCGGGGAGCCAGAGAATCAAAACCCTCATCCGGGGCACCCAGAAAAGGCAGCCCAGCACCCTGCCCGGACACCGAACCCCCTGAAAAGGCAGCCCAGCACCCTGCCCGGACACCGAACCCCCTGGAGACCCCCGTGACCACCTACGTCATCACTGTGCCCGGCACCTTCGTACACGGCATCAACGACACCCAGCGCTCCGAACTCGAACAGAAGCTACGGCCACGAGACCCGAAGAACACCGACCTCGGCGAAAGCGAGGAACTGAGCCTCCTCACCCTCCAGGACGACGGCAACGCATTCTCCGTACGCCTCGAAGTTGAGGCCGGCGGTCACACCGAAGCCGAAACGCAAGCCGTGCGCCTGGTCACCACCGTCCTCCGTGACAGTGGCTTCACCGAGCAGGACGCACCCCTGGGGCCGGCCGCGGTCACGGGCATCGACCGCGAATTCTGAACCGGCCAGGCGCACCCCTCCCAGCCAGCTGGCCCGCGATAGCGGGCCTAGGCCGGAGGCGAAGCCGAAGGCCAGTCAGGGGAGCGAAGCGAGGCTGACCTTGAGGGCACGTCAGTGCCCGTACTGGGGCTGGAGCGAAGCGGAAGCCCCACACGGCCCGAAGGGCCGGCCGAACAAAGTGAGGCAACCCCCGCACGAAGTGCGGGGGTTCACGGACCGCGAAGCGGGCCGCACCGCTGAGCGCAGCGAGGCGGCCGCCCCCTGCGAAGCAGGGGGCTCTCGCTTGCACATCGCGCAGCGATGTGCAACCC
>NZ_JBHWGA010000069.1:0-40986 GCF_042733315.1 Streptomyces sp. NPDC059718 | reverse complement strand
GCACGGGTCGGTCTCCACGGAGACCGACCCGTGCCGGCCCCAGGTCCAGGGGGCGCTGGCCAGACTCTTTCGAGGCAGGGGAATCATGACAATGGCGTCAACGACATCGACGTCCCAACCACCCGTCACCTATCGAGAGGTGACCGACCACAACGGCCGGGTGTTCCGCGTCGGCGAGACCGACATGGACATCATGGGCCGGAAGCGCAAGTGGATGGTCATCCTGCCGTGGGTAGGCATGATGGGCATCAGCTCGGCGGAGTACGCGTTCGCGTCCGCCGAGGACACGCTCCACACCGCACATGCGTGGAGCAGCCTGCACATCTTCTGGATGCTCGGGGTCTGGGTGTTCTTCCAGGCCGCGGTGGCCTTCCCGGCGGGCAAGCTCCGCGAGTCGGGGAAGCTGCCCGCGCGCTGGGCGATGATGTGCGGCGCCCTGGGCACCTTCCTTGGCTACCTGTCGCTGGCGTACGCACCGCACGTGGTCGTCGCGTACATCGGCTTCGGCATGTTCAGCGGCATGGGCGCCGGCATGGTCTACGCGACCTGCGTGAACATGGTCGGCAAGTGGTACCCGGAACGGAAGGGGGGCAAGACCGGCTTCGTCAACGGCGGCTTCGCCTACGGCTCGGTGCCGTTCGTCTTCCTCTTCACCGGCTACATGAACCTGACCAACTTCCGCTGGGTGCTGGTCTCGGTCGGCATCTTCCTCGCGGCGACCGTCGCGGTGGCGGGGTACTTCTTCAAGGACCCGCCGAAGAACTGGTGGCCGGCCGACGTCGACCCGCTGAAGGTGCCCGACGACCCGCGGGCCCGGCGTGCCATGGAGAAGAACCCGCCCGCCGTCCGGCAGTACACCCCCGCCGAGGCGTGGCGGACCGGCCGGGTGGCGCTGATGTGGTTCTGCCTGCTGTGCACCTCGGGCGTGAACATCTTCGGCATCGCCTTCCAGGTCGACATCGGTGAGGAGGCCGGCTTCGCCGGCGGGATCGTGGCCACGGCCATGTCCCTGAAGGCGATCGTCAACGGCACGGGCCGCGGCGTCATCGGCTGGCTGTCCGACCGTTACGGGCGCAAGCAGTGCCTGATCTTCGTCTGCTTCGTCCTCGGCCTCGCGCAGTACGGCATCCTGTGGTCGGCGGACATCAAGAACCTGCCGCTGTTCCTGATCTTCTCGTCCATCTCCGGGTTCGGCGGCGGCGCGATCTTCCCGATGTTCGCGGCGATGACGGCCGACTACTTCGGTGAGAACAACAACGCGTCCAACTACGGCCTGGTCTACAGCTCCAAGCTGGTCTCGGGTCTGCTCGGCTCCGGCATGGGTGCCTTCGTCGTCAGCCACTGGGGCCACAGCGGGGCGTTCACCCTCGCGGGTTCGATCTCGCTGTTCGCGGGCTTCGTCGCGCTCTTCCTCACCCCGCCGGGACGTCCGAGGAAGAAGGACATCAAGCCCAATCCGCAGCCCATCAGCAGGGAGGCGATCTGACGTGACCGCCGGAGAGCACCCGGGGCTCCGGCACGGCACCTCGTGCCCGACGACCGGGTGTTCCTCCCGTCCGCCGCGGCGTCCCCGGACCACCCCCGTGTCCTAGGGAGACGGTGCCGGCATGACGTGGGCCTCAGTCGTGGGACGCCACGGCTGAGGCCCACGCGGCCGTCCGTCAGCCCGAGCGGTCGGCGGCGATCGCCTTGTGGTGCCGGATGACCTCTTCGACGATGAACTTCAGGAACTTCTCCGCGAAGGCCGGGTCGAGGTGCGCGTCCTCGGCCATCCGGCGCAGCCGGGCGATCTGTTCCGCCTCGCGCCCGGGATCGGCGGGCGGCATGTTGTGCGCCGCCTTCAGCTCACCCACCTGTTGCGTGGCCTTGAAGCGTTCCGCGAGGAGGTGCACCAGGGCCGCGTCCAGGTTGTCGATGCTGCCGCGCAGGTGGCGCAGCCGCTCCAGGGCGGCCGTGTCGTCCGCGTGTCCGTCGTCCATCCGCCCAGCCTAACCAGCGGGACGCCGATCAGTCGGTACGTCCTGTCACGGCGACGGTGACGCCGAGGCCGATCATCGCGAGGCCGCCCGCACCGCCGACCAGCGACAGGCGGCGCGGGGAACGGGCGAACCACGAACGGGCCGCGGCGGCGACCAGGCCCATGGTGCTGTCCGAGACGAGGGCGATCGCGTTGAAGACCAGGCCGAGCAGCAGCATCTGCACGGTGACGTGACCGGCCGGGCGGTCGACGAACTGCGGCAGCACCGCCGCGTAGAAGACCATCGTCTTGGGGTTCGAGACCCCGACCACGAAGCCCTCGCCGAGCGTGCGCAGCGCGCCGCGCGCCGCCCCCGCCTCCCCGGACACCATGGCCAGGGCCCCGCGGTGCCGCAGCGCCTTGACCCCCAGGTACACCAGGTAGGCGGCGCCGGCGAGCTTGAGGGCCGCGAACAGCAGCGCCGAGCGCTCCACCACGGGGCCGACGCCGAGGGCGACCGCGACCACCAGGACGTACGAGCCGAGCGTGTTGCCGGCGACGGAGGTCAGCGCGACACGACGCCCGTGGGCGAGCGCGCGGCCGATGACGAAGAGGACGCTGGGGCCGGGGATCAGCACGAGCACCAGCGATACCAGGGCGAATGCCGCGAGTCGGTCGATGGACACCATGCCCGGAGGGTAATCGGGTATATCTTCCGGCGCACCGCATTAAGCGCGGGGTCTAAGGAGGCGGGATCGATCATGGGTGAGCCGCAGGGCGAGCAGCTGGAGGCCGTACGGGCCCGGCGGGAGGAATTGCGCGGGAGGTACCTGCGCGAACCGGCGGAACGGCCGGCGACGCGGGCGGCGGGGGTGCACCACGTCGCGTTCATCTGCCGCGACGTCGAGGAGACCGTCCGCTTCTACCAGGAGTTCCTGGGCTTCCCGTTGGTGGAGCTGGTGGAGAACCGGGACTACGCGGGCTCCAGCCACTTCTTCTTCGACATCGGCCACGACAACCTGCTGGGGTTCTTCGACTTCCCCGGCCACGAGCACCCCGAGCAGCACGAGACGATCGGCGGACTGCAGCACCTGGCGCTGTCGGTGACCGGCGAGCAGTTCACCGAGGCGAAACGCCGGCTGGACGAGGCCGGGGTGGAGTACCTCGGGCCGGACCGGGGCGTGGAGGACAGCCTCTACATCCGCGATCCCAACGGGGTCAACGTGGAGCTGTACCGCGAGGACCTCGGCCACTTCGACGGCAAGCCGCTGCTCTGAGCCCACGGGGCCCGGCGGGGCGGAGCGGGGTCAGTCCTCGTGGGAGCGCTGGTGGTACGAGGTCCTGGTGTGCTCGGTGTGGGCGCGCATGACCTGCTGGGCGCGCTCCCCGTCACGGTCGGCGATCGCCGCGATCAGCTCGCGGTGCTCGACCCACGACTGCATGCCGCGCTGCCGGGCCACCGGGGTGTAGTACCAGCGCACGCGCCGCTCGACCTGCCGGGCGAGTTCGGCGAGCACCGCGTTCCCGGCCAGTTCCATGACGCAGGCGTGGAGGGCGGCGTTCGCCGCGACGACCGCGTCGACGTCGTCGGCGGCGACGGCCGCCTCGCCCGTCCCGCACAGCTCGTCCAGCCGCTCCAGGCCCTTGGAGGTGGCGTTGGCCGCGGCGAGGCGGGCGGCCTCCGTCTCCAGCAGGGCGCGGACGACCAGGAGTTGGTCGGCCTCTTCGTCGGTGGGCTCGTGGACGAAGGCCCCCTGGGCCGGGCGCAGGTCCACCCACCCCTCGGTGTTGAGCCGTTGCAGGGCCTCGCGCACCGGTTGGCGGGAGACCCCGAGGTGGCCGGCGAGTTCGGTCTCCACCAGGTGCTGGCCGGGGGTGAGCGAGCGGGTGATGATCAGCTCGAGCAGCGCTTCGTACACCTGCTCACGCAGGGGTCCCGGACGCTGGAGCTTGGGCACGGATCCCTGCGACAGCCCGCTGGACAGCATCGAGGCCCCAACCTTTCCCGGGGATGATTGGCTTTCGTCTACAGTCTACGCGCGCAGGGCCCTGGCGCGGACACCGCACCCAAGCGTGACGCGCTTCACACCGGCGGCGCGGCGCACCGCTATGCGGCGCCGGTGAGCTGGGAGGTCTTCAGGACGACCAGGGTCACCAGCACCAGCAGCACCACGGCCATCCCGGCCGCCTGCCACAAGCCGCGGTGCCTGCGGGGCGCGTGGGCCAGGACGAGGCCGACCGCACCTCCGGTGAGCAGGCCGCCGAGGTGGCCCTGCCAGGAGGTCACGGCGGCGGAGACCGCCATCCAGACCAGCAGGCCGATGAGGAGCTGACGCCCGCCGACCGGGTCGTGGTGGAGGCGCTTGCTGAGGACGAAGTAGGCCGCGCCCAGACCGAAGATCGCGCCGGAGGCTCCGACGGCGCCGGAGTGCGGCGCGAGCAGGTACACCAGCACGGAGCCGCCGAGGGCGGAGAGCAGGTAGAGCCCGACGAAGCGGATCCGGCCCAGCTGGGCCTCGACGGCCGGGCCGAGGGTCCACAGCGAGTACATGTTGAGGAGGATGTGCAGGATCCCGAAGGTGCCCTCGCCCGGCGGCTGGTGGAGGAAGGCCGAGGTGATCAGCCGGTACCACTCGCCGTGCGCGATGCCGACGGCCTCGAAGCCGGGGTACGCCGAGCCGTCGTACATGTATGCCGCGCCGTCGGGGCCCAGCAGCCCCTGCCCCAGGGCACCGAAGCGCGCGACGAGGTCGGAGCGCACCAGTTCGCCGAGGTAGGCGACGACGTTCAGGGCGATCAGGATCTGCGTCACCACCGGCGTGCCCGAGGTCGCCACGCGGCCGCCGAAGACGGTGCGTGCCTGGCGGACGCTCCTGCCGCCCTCCTTCACGCACTCCGGGCAGTGGTGGCCGACCGCCGCCTCGCGCATGCAGTCGGGGCAGATGGAGCGGTCGCAGCGGGTGCAGCGCACGTACGTCTCGCGCTTGGGATGCCGGTAGCAGGTGGTGACCGGCGGCTCGGTGCCCTGGTCGGTGTCCGTGGTGCTCACGAGCGCGAGGCCCCCCATGTGGCGTACGGGACGTTGGAGTCGCACGTTTGTACCCACCCCGGGCACAGGGCGTCAAACCACTCCGCTCTGCGCCTCCATGCGCAGGCCGGAGGCCCGGTCGGCGAGGACGACGGTGACCACGGTGAGGTCGGCGGCGTCGTTGCCGCCGGGACGCATGGAGATGAGGTCGGCCATGGTCACTCCCGGGCAGATGGCACCGTCCGGCAGTTCGACGACGAGCTGGAGGAAGTCGTCCTCCGTCACGCGGACGGTGCCGGTCGCGGGAGGGGCCTGGCCGGCCTCGTACATCCCCTCGTCGATCCGGGCGGTGAGGCCGCGGGCGCCGGCGAGGAGGCCGCCGCCGCGCCCGGCGTGCACCTGCACCGTGACCGCGCCGGCCAGCGGGATCCGCAGCGTCAGCGGGCGCCGATCCGGTCCCGGGGAGACGGTGAGGCGCACCTTGAAGGTCGGCCTGCCCTTCATCCGGGGGAGGTTGTCCGCGCCGTAGCTCCCGATGACCATGTCGCGCGACACGCCGGGCTCGCCGACCTGCCGCGCGGCGCCCTTCCCGCACTCCCCCGGCCGGGAGACCGCCGCCGCCTCCCGTCGCGGGCCGTTCCCCCAGGCCAGTTGGGCGACCAGCAGGGCCGCGGCGGCCAGCGGGACGCCGATGCGCCACCACGTCCCCCGGCTCACCGAGAACGGGTCCCCGGCCACCGCACACCTCCTCGCCCGGCCGCGTCCGTCGTACGCCGATGCTATTCCGCGGCTCCGGTCGGTCTCGGTCGGGGGTGGGGGGTCCCCCTACCGTGATGCCTTGACATCCTCCTCGCCTTAATGGACGGGGATTCCTGGCTCACGTGGGCTGGGGACCAGCGGTCCGCCAGCGCTTACACGATCGGCACCAGCCGGGTTGAGACCAGCCCGGACCAGCATCACGCGTGCGGAGTTCTTGTCCCTGGGGGACACGGCTCCGCACGCGGTGCAGGTGTAGGTACGTTCCGAGAGCGGGAGTGCGTGCTTGGTTCTCGCTCCGCACGACGCGCAGTCCATGGTGGTGTGCGCGGGATGCACCAGGCGGACGTCCCGCCCGTGCTTGCGGCCCATCTCGATCAGGGCCGTCTTCGTGGCGCCGATCGCAGCGTCCGCCGCCTTCCGCGCCATCGTGGTCCGGCTGAGGAACTTCGGCCGGAAGTCCTCGACCGCGATCGCATCGTGGTCGGTCACGACGTGCTTGGCCCACTTGCGGGCGGTGTCCTGCCGCTGACGCGCCACCTTCTTGTGCAGCTTCGCCGCCTGGTGCCTGGCCTTGCGATAGCCCCTGGACCCAGCCTGCCCACGAGCAGGCTTACGCCGGGCCATCATCCGCTGATACCGCGCGAGACGCTGCGCGGCCGTCTTGCCGTGCTGAGCGTGGGGCAGGTCATAGGCATCGCTGGTCGTGGTCGCGGTCTCACGCACGCCCCAGTCCACACCGATCACTGCGCCGGTGGCGGGCAGCAGCTGCACCTCGACGGCGACAACGAACGAGGCGTACCAGTGGCCGAGGCTGTCCCGGTACACGCGTACAGAGGATGGTGCGGACGGCAGGTCTCGGGACCACACCACCGTGAGCACGATGCCGCCGGCCAGGTGCAGACGTCCGTCCTTGAGCCGGAAGCCGCGGGTGGTGTAGTTCAGCGTCGGTGCGGCCTCGCGCTTGCGCTTGATGCGGGGCATCCCGGCCCGCTGCCCCATCGGCAGCCGTGCCGCGATGTCCTTCAACGCTTTGACGCGGGACTTCGCGAAGTCCCGGATGATCTGCTGCTGCGGCACCGAACTGCCCTCCCGCAGCCACGCCATCGACCGCCGCGCCTCAGTCAGCATCCTGTCCAGCTGCGCCGGGCCGCACGTGATCTTCTGCTCGGCGGTCCTGTTCAGGCCGTGGACCTTGCGGGACACCGCCACACACTCGTTCCACACCCACCGGCACCGCGCCCACTCCGCCTCCAGACCGGCACCCGCCGACGACGACACCCGCAGCCGAAAGGCGACCGGGCATGCCCCGACCCCTGCTCGGCCATCACTGTCGACGTCACGCCCCGGAACCTAACAGCCCCCACTGACAATGAAGGAGAGTGCAGGTCAGAACGGATATGCAGAGAGCTCCGCCGCTTCGGGCTCCGACTCAATGACCCATTCCTCCCCGGCCTGAAGGCCGGGGCATCCTGCGAGAAATCAGGTGAACTCCCCTCGGCGGAACGGAACTCCCCTCCGGCGGAACGCCGGCCGGGACCGCCTTTACGACCCCTTGACCTCGTGGAGACGAATACTGTACACAGTATTCGTCCGGGGCTGAGAACCCAGGGCCGGCGGACTCGTCGAGGTGATCTCGCCGCACGACGGCGCGGTCACCGTGGCAACCTCTGTATCAAGGGCCGATACGGCTTCCAGCACGTACAGAACCGGGACTGATCGACATGGGACGGGTCACCGAACGGCGTCGGGTACTGAGGATCAGGGACGGAGCGGTCGACCACCGGGCGGACACCCTGGTCGCGGAGGAGCCGCTGGAGATCCGGCTCAACGGCAAGCCACTCGCGATCACCATGCGCACCCCCGGGGACGACTTCGCCCTCGCGGCCGGCTTCCTGGTCAGCGAGGGCGTGCTCGGGAGCGCGGACGAACTGGCGAACATCGTGTACTGCGCGGGCGCGACCGTCGACGGGTCCAACACCTACAACGTCGTCGACGTACGACTCGCCCCCGGGGTCCCCGTCCCCGACATCACGCTGGAGCGCAACGTCTACACGACGTCCTCCTGCGGCCTGTGCGGGAAGGCCAGCCTCGACGCCGTACGGACCACGGCCCGCTGGGCCATCAACGACGCCTCGCCGCTGCGGCTCGAACCCGCGCTGCTGTCCGCGCTCCCCGACCGGCTGCGCGCCGCGCAGCGGGTCTTCGACCGGACCGGCGGTCTGCACGCGGCCGCGCTCTTCACGTCCGAGGGCGAACTGCTCGACGTCCGCGAGGACGTGGGCCGCCACAACGCCGTGGACAAGCTCGTGGGCCGCGCCCTCCAGCAGGGCCTGCTGCCGCTGGCCGGGAAGATCCTGATGGTCTCCGGGCGGGCCTCGTTCGAACTCGCCCAGAAGGCCGTGATGGCCGGCATCCCGGTGCTCGCCGCCGTCTCGGCCCCGTCCTCCCTCGCCGTCGACCTCGCCGCCGAATCGGGCCTCACGCTCGTCGGTTTCCTGCGGGGCACCTCCATGAACGTGTACGCGGGCGAAGAGCGGATCGCCCTGCCCGCGCCGGCGGCCGGGCGGGCCTGACCCGTCCCGACCCGCGTACACGCGTGCGGGACCGGCCGGCGAGGTGCGCCCCCTGCGCCGGCCGGTCCCGCCGTATCCGCGGACCGAGAACCCGAGGACCTGAGTACCCGCGGCCCGCAGACCTGCGGACCTGCGGACCGCGAGGTAGACAGTGTCCACCTCGAGGTGGACACTGTCCACCATGACCACCGCTCCCCGCGCGCGCCTGCTCGACGCTGCCCTCGCCGTCCTGGACGACGACGGCGTCGAGGGGCTGACCCTGCGGGCCATCGCACGGCGCGCCAACGTGTCGCACGGGGCGCCGCTGAAGCACTTCCCGCACCGGGCGGCGCTGCTGTCGGCCGTGGCCACCGTGGGGTTCAGGGAACTCAACGTGCGCGCCGAGGCGGCCGTCCGGGCGTGCCCCGAGGGGGCGCCGGCGGCCGCACGGCTGCGGGCCGGGGCCCGCGGCTACGTGGCGTACGCGCTGGGACGGCCGGCGATGTTCACCCTGATGTTCCGGCACGACCTGCTGGACCCCCGGGACAAGGAACTCGGCCGGGCCGGCATGTCGGCCTTCGACGACCACCTCCTCGTGCTCGTGCGAGCCGCGCAGGCGGAGGGCTGGCGGCCCGGGGCGGACACCCGGGCGCTCACCGGCGCCGTGTGGTCCGGGCTGCACGGTGTGGCGCAGCTGTGGCTGTGGGGCTCGCTGGCCCTGGGCACCGGCGCCGCGTCCATCGACGAAGCGCTCGACGCGCTGTTCACCTCGTTCGACCTCAAGGAACACTGACGATGCATGAGAAGTACGGATTCGACCGTGAGACGGCCGTCACGGCACGTCCGGACGAGCCCTCTGTCTACGACGCCGAACTCCACGAGGGGTGGCGGATCGGCATGGGCGTCAACGGCGGGCTGCTGCTCGCCCTCGCCGGCCGGGCGCTCGCCGAGGAGCTGGGCGGCGACGGGCAGGGACACCGGGATCCGTTCTCGATCAGTGCCTACTACCTGTCGACGTCGCGCCCGGGCCCGGTGACCGCCCGCACGCAGACCCTGCGCCGCGGCCGTACCGTCTCGACCGGCATGGTGTCCCTGGAGCAGGAGGGCGAGGAGCGGCTGCGGGCGGTCGCGACCTACGGCGACCTGAGCGGCCACGACCACGCGGGCGACGTGCGCACCTCCGCCGTTCCTCCGCAGATGCCGCCGCCGGAGAAGTGCGTGGGGACCGACGTGGCGCCGCCGGAGTTCCTGAAGATATCCCCGATGCTGGAGCGCATCGAGCTGCGGCTGGACCCGGACACGGCCGGCTGGGCGGTCGGCGCCCCGTCGGGCCGCGGCATGGTGCAGGGCTGGCTGCGGATGCCCGACGGCCGTGAGCCCGACCCGCTGATGCTGCTGCTCGCCGTGGACAGCCTGCCCCCGGTCAGCTTCGACCTCGGCATCCCGGGCTGGGCCCCCACGCTGGAGCTGACCGCCCACGTCCGGGCCAGGCCCGAGCCGGGGTGGCTGCGGCTGAAGCACTCCACCCGCAACTTCGCGGACGGCTACATGGAGGAGGACGCCGAGGTCTGGGACTCGGCGGGCCGTCTCGTGGCCCAGTCCCGGCAGCTGGCGCGGGTACGGCTGCCCGAGGGCGCCGCGTAGCGGCCGCGCCCGCGGGCCGTGCGTTCCGGGGACGGCCGTGCCGCCCCCGGGAGGTGCCCCGTCAGTGCAACTGCGCCTGCCAGTCCTCGGGGACCTTGCCCGCGGGGCCCGGGGAGGGCTGGCTCTCCGGGCGGGACTGCGGCGGGGTCAGCGCGGGACCGTCGTAGTACTGCTCGGTCTCGACGTTCCAGTACCAGTCCTCACCGGGCTCGTAGCTGGTGATGAACGGGTGGCCCTCCTCGAGCGCGTGCCGCGTGGCGTGCTGGGAGGGCGAGGAGTCGCAGCAGCCGATGTGCCCGCACTGCGCGCAGCGGCGCAGGTGGAGCCACCAGCCCGGTCCCTGACCGGCACCGCAGTCGGCGCAGCCGGCGCCGCTCGGCTCGGACGTGGGGTCGATGCCGGGGATCGTGACGTCGTCCGCCATGGTGGACCCGCCTCCTTAACCGCGATCACGTTCTCCTGGCATGCTAACCGCCCTCACGTGCCGCCACCGGGCGAAGCGGGACGGCCCCCTCGCCGCCCCGTGGGCCCCGGTCCGGGCGGCACCTACCGCTTCCCGGGGCGCCTCAGGACGATGCGGGGATGCCGGACGAAGGCCCGAAGGCGCCCGGCGTAGCCGGATCGGCGCAGCCACCACGGCAGCCGGCGCAGCGGCACGTACGTGAGGATGTCGTCATGCGCCTCGGTCCCGGGAGGCATGCCGCGCAGCAGTTCCAGGCACCGGTCGTCGACGGTGCCCTGCAGACGGGCGACGTGGGCCAGGGCCACGACGCCCTGCCGGCGCAGTTCCCCGTACGGCGCCCCCAGCGCCCGGGCGACGCGCGGCAGGATCGCGGCGGCGTCCGGGTGGGTGAGCGCCAGCCCGATGACCGCCACGCCCACCATCGGCTCCCCGCGCTCGAAGGCCGCGTCCACCTCCTCGGGCCGGTCGGTCCCGAGCAGCGCAGCGGAGTCCGCCCAGTTCATGCCCCGCCCGGCCGCCGCCCGCCCGACGAGGAACTCCCCCCGCCCGGCGGCGTCCGGCTCCCCGCGCCGTGCCCCCTCCAGGTACGCCCAGACCCGCCCGGCCTCCGGGCCCGCGTCGGCGGCGGCCTTCCGCCACACCTCCGGCTCCGCCTCCGTCAGGGCGGCGAACCTCCCGCCGAGCTCCCCCAGGTCGCACCGCCGCAGGAACGCCAGCCATCGCGCGTCGTCGTCGGTGACGCGGCCGGTGGCGTAGCCGACGGCCAGTTCGCCGGGTTCCAGCGCGACCGCGAAGCGGACGAACTCGGCCGGTATGGGAGCGGGGTGAGCGGTCACGAGCGCCGAGGCTAGCCCGTCAGGCCCAGTGTCGGCTCGCCATTTTCGCCTCACTGCGGCGGGCCGGCGACGGCGGTGAACTCCTCCGTACGGACGATGGGGTCGAGGCCGACGGGGACGTGGAGGCCCGCCGGGAGCGGTTGGGACGGCGGGAGCGGCGGTGACGGCCGGACCGGTCCGGCCGTCAGTGACCGCCCGTCAGAACGCCGTCCAGGGCGCGCGACAGGCGGGCGAGCCACTCCGCGGCCGTGCCCGTGACGTGGGGGTGGGCGGCGCGGACGGCGTCCCAGTCGACGGAGTGCGGGGCGACCTCGGTGAGGCGGGGTGCGGAGGCCGGGTGGCCGTGCTCGCGGCTCATCACCCGGCGCAGCAGGCGTGGGGAGAGGGCGGTGCCGGGCACCTCGGCGAGGAGGACCGCGTCGTAGAGGTCCTTGCCCTGGGCGCGGCCCTCGGCGGCGGCGTCGGCCTGCAGCCACAGCAGCTTCCAGGCGAGGGAGAGTTCACGGCTCGCGGTGAGCACCACGGCCGGGGGCCCGCCGTCGCCGCGCGGCACGGCGGTCAGGACGGGCGGCTCGGGGAGCCGTTCGTCGCGGGCGAAGTCCAGGCGCACCTCGCCCGGGGGCAGTCCGTCCGCGTGCCAGGGGACGACCAGGCGCACGCCGGGCGTGTCGTACTCCGCGTAGGTCCAACTGCCGTCGTCGCGGGCGCCCTCCGGGTCGAGACGTACGCCGGGGGCGGCGTCGGGGTGGGCCCGGACCAGTGCCAGCAGTTCGCCGGGCGGGCCGTCGGGGCCGTCGGAGCCGTCCGGTTCCGGGTCGACGATCCAGTGCAGGCCCTCGGGCGGGACGTGGGCCCGCTGCCCGCCGGTGCCGAACTCCTCGTCCGTCCAGATCTCGGGACGGACTGCGCCGTCGGCGGCCTCCGGCCACTGCTGCACGGTGGCCCGCTCGTCGACGTACGGGTACGGGTGGAGCGGGTCGATCGGCACCGCCGGGGAGGGCGGGACGATCCAGTCGAGGTCGCCCGGTTCGCGGGCGGCGGCGCCGACCCAGGCGGGCAGCACCATGCTGCCGCGCAGCACGAGGTACTCACCCAGCGGGGACCGCGCGACCAGGCCCAGCAGGTGGTCCAGGACGGCCCGCCGGGCGGCGGCCGCCGGGTCCCGCTCCGCGGGGGCGGTCACCGGGTCTGCGCCTCGTCGATCCAGCCGTCGTCGAGGGCGGGCCGGTCGTCGTGCACGACGAACTCCTCCTCGACCTTCACCGCCGTGAGGCCCGCCGCCGTGAGGTCCGCGAGGAGGCGGTCGAGCCGCTGCCGCGCCTCGGGGCGCCCGACGTCGCGGCAGCGCTGGGTGACGAAGCGTTCGTGGCCGCGGGCGCCGAGGTCACGACGCGCGTTGCGGGAGACGTGGGCGGCGTGCCGCCCGGCGATCGTCCGGACCTCGTCCAGGCGGGCGGGGTCGGTGACGACGAGCTTGACGTGGTGCTCGAAGTAGCAGCCGGGCGGCAGGGCACGGGCCTGCCCGCGGGTGCTCGGGACGCCGGCGTTCCAGGGCGCGGCCTCGATCTTCACACGCGCGACGCCGATCCCCTCGGCGCGCAGCCGTCCGGTCCACCGGGCGGCGGCGGCGCGCTGCGCGGGCAGGGCGCCGCGGCCGCGCAGCGTCAGCATGGGCTGGTCGGGGGTGGCGCCCCGGTCGAGCACGATGCGGGTGTACTTGAGGCCGTTGCGCTCCGCCCAGTGGCGTATCCGCTCCTCGTCCCCGGGCCTCGGTGCCGGCACCGTGAAGTGGGTCTCGAAGTCTCCGGTGAAGTCCATCGCCGGGGGCCCGGCTACCACGCCGGCCGGACCGGGCCGCCGGGGGCGAGCCGTCCCAGGTCCGCGCACAGGGCGCGCAGCCGGTCCTCGCCGAGCACGTCGGCCCAGGGGCGTACGGCGTCGGCGGCGGCCTGGTCGGCGGCGCGGGTGCAGGCCCGGCCGCGGTCGGTGAGGACGACGAGCCGGGCCCGGGCGTCGTCCGGGTGGGGGCGGCGTTCGGCGTAGCCCTTGGCCTCGAGTTCGTCGACGAGTTGCCCGGCCGCCTGGCGGGTCACCCCGAGGTGCGCGGCGAGTTCGGTGACGGTCGCGCCGCCGGCCGCCATCCGGGCGAAGGCGAAGCCGTGGGCGGGGCGCAGGTCGTCGAAGCCGCGGGCGACGACGCCATCGTGGATGGCGGCGGTGAGGGCGCCGGCGGCGGCGAGCAGGTTGACGCCCAGGGCCATGGCCAGGGCCTCTTCGTCCTTCATGCGGCCACCTTGACACAGTGCGCAAGCAGCTTGAGCATATGGGCAAGCAACTTGCTCAAGTTGCTTGCCCATCGGGGAACAGGAGCCCGTATGCCCGTCGTCCGTTCCGCCGACGCCGTCGTCCACGACCTGCACGGCGTCCGCTTCGTCTCGTACGCCCGCACCGCCACCGGCAGCACGGAACTGTGCGCGTGGCGCGGCGAGGTACCGGCCGGGACCGCCGGTACCTCGCACACCATCAGCCGCGAGGAGGTCTTCCTCGTCCTGTCCGGCAGCCCGCGCCTGACCATCGACGGCGAGGCGTACGACCTGTCCCCCGGCGACGTCGCCACGGCGCCCGCCGGCTCCCGCCTGGCCCTGGAGAACCCGGGCGCGGGCCCCGCCTCCGTTTGGGTGACCACCGGCGTCGGTCTGGAGGCGGTGCTCGCCGACGGGTCCCGGATCAGCCCGCCCTGGGCCCGCTGAACCCGCCGGGCGCCCGGCGGGTCAGCGCGTCACTGCAGGTGGGCGGTGTCGTTCCAGAGGGTGATCGCGGGGTCGCCGTACTCCCAGCCGAGGACCGACAGCGAGGCCGGGGCCAGGCTCAGCACCATGCCGCGCATCGGGTCGAGCCGGAGCCAGCGGGCCGCCAGGGTGCGCAGGAAGTGGCCGTGGGCGAAGACGACCGCGTCGCTGTCCTCCTCCTTGGCCCAGGCCACCACCTCGTCCGCGCGGTTGGCGACCTGCCACGAGGTCTCGCCGCCGACGACGCCGTCGCGCCAGATCACCCAGCCGGGGCGTTCCTCCCGGATCTCGGGCGACGTACGGCCCTCGTACTCGCCGTAGTCCCACTCCCGCAGCGCGTCCCAGGTCCGCGCCCGGTCGCCGAACCCGGCGAGTTCGCAGGTGTCGCGGGCGCGCTGGAGGGGGCTGGTGCGGACCCGGGCGCCGGGGAAGTCGTGCCAGGGGGCCCGGGCCAGGCGCTTGCCCAGCAGGCGCGCGGCCTCCCGGCCCTCCTCGGTGAGCGGGATGTCGGTCCTGCCGGTGTGCTGGCCGCTCTTGGACCACTCGGTCTGGCCGTGCCGCACGAGCACGAGGCGCGGAGCCATCAGGGGGCCACCTCCTTGTCGACGGCCTCGGTGTCGCCGCCGGCCGCGCACCCGGCCGCGCGGTCCGGGGCGAGGACGCCGATAGGCTGGATGAACGTCGCCACTGTTGCCTCCGAGGTCACGTGGACAGTGTCCCTCCCGACCGGTGGGACGCACAAAACGGTGCCCGCGCCGCCCGGCGGCGGGGCGGACCCGCAGGCCGGTCCGTCCGGCGCCACGACTCCCGGCAGGAGAAGAGGTCATGAACGCATCCGCCCCTCCGGCGCCGGAGCCGCTCGACGTGCGCTGGATCCACGGTTCGGCATCGGCGAAGCACAACACCGATCCCGACATCCAGGTGTTCGAGTACGACGAACGCACCTTCGTCCTGCGGCAGAACAAGGCGGTCCACTACGAGGCGCCGTTCCTCTTCCTGCTCTTCGGGGACGACCGCGCGGTGCTCCTGGACACCGGGGCCACGCCGGAGGAGGAGTTCTTCCCGCTGCGGGAGGTCGTGGACGAGCTGTTCGAACTGCGGCCGCCCGCCCTGCAGCGTCCCGGCTACGAGCTGCTCGTGCTGCACACCCACGCCCACGGCGACCACGTCGCCGGCGACGCGCAGTTCGCGGGCCGCCCGGACACGGTCGTGGTGTCGGCGGACCGCGACAGCGCCTGGGACTTCCTCGGCTTCACCCAGGACCCCGACCGCGTGGCGCTCCTGGACCTCGGGGGCCGGGTCCTGGAGTGCCTCGCCACACCCGGCCACCACGCCTCGGCCGTCACCTACTACGACCCGGCGACGGGCTTCCTGCTCACCGGCGACACCGTCTACCCGGGCCGGCTGTACGTCGAGGACTGGGCCGCCTTCCGGCGCACCGTCGACCGGCTGGTCGCCTTCGCCGGGGAGCGCCCGGTCACCCACGTGCTGGGCTGCCACGTCGAGATGACCCGCGAGCCGGGCGTGGACTACCCCGTCCGCACCACCCACCAGCCCGACGAGCCGCCGCTGGAGATGACCGTCGACCAGCTCCGCGAGGTCCGGCGGGCCGTCGAGGAGATCGGCGACCGGCCGGGACGCCACGTCTACCCGGACTTCGTCATCTGCCGCGGGGACTGAGGGTTTTCGAACGTACGGCAGACTGTCCGGGTGTTCGCACTCGCCGTCGCGTCGACCGTCCTCCTGCTGCTGGAAGTCGTCCCCTCAGCGGTCGCCCAGCTGATCCGTGCGCGGCCCGGCCTGGAACGGCTCGACGAGCTGACCCGGCTGGGCGTCCTGGAGGGGCGGCGCCTGTGGGTGGTCACGCTGCTCGGCACGCTGCACACGTTCGGCGCCGCCGCGGTCCTGGCGGGACTGTGGCTGCCTCCCGTCGGCGTCGCCGGAGCCGCGCTGGAGGCGGGGATCTTCGCCTGGGTGCTCCTGTGCCAGCTGCGCTGCGGTGACCGGGGGCGTGCCCTGGCCGCGTACGCGCTGTTCCTGGCGATGGCGCTGGCGGTCCTCGTGGTCGACGCCGTGCGCTGAGCGGGCACCCCGCCCCGCCGCGGCGCGGCGGACCGGGCTCACCTCCGGCCGGCCACGACCTCCCGGGGCCGTGCGGCGGCCGCCGGGGCGGCGGCGGGCACGGCTGCCTCCGCCTGCCGGGCCCACCGCTTGGCGAGGACGGCGCACACCATCAGCTGCATCTGGTGGAAGAGCATCAGCGGCAGCACCATCAGCCCGGCCTGGGCCCCGAACAGCACGGAGGCCATGGGCAGTCCGGCCGCCAGGCTCTTCTTCGACCCGGCGAAGACGATGGTCACCCGGTCCGCGCGGGGGAAGCCGAGCCTGCGCGAGCCGTACGAGGTGAGGCCGAGCATCGCGGCCAGCAGCAGGGCCTCGGCCAGCAGCAGCCCGAGCAGGCGCAGGGGCGTGACCTGGTGCCAGATGCCGCGCACCACGCCCTCGCTGAACGCGGCGTAGACGACCAGCAGGATCGACCCCCGGTCGACCAGGCCGAGCACCTTCTTGTGGCGGGTGACGAAGCCGCCGATCCAGCGGCGCAGCAGCTGACCGGCCACGAACGGCACCAGCAACTGCAGCACGATGCCGAGCACCGCGTCCGCCGTGAAGCCCGCGCCGCTCCCCCCGAGCAGCAGCGCGGCCAGCAGCGGGGTGAGGACGAGCCCGGCGAGGCTGGAGAAGGAGCCGGCGCAGATGGCGGCGGCCACGTTGCCGCGGGCGACGGAGGTGAAGGCGATGGAGGACTGGATGGTCGAGGGCACCAGGCACAGGAAGAGCAGGCCGGTGCGCAGCTCGGGCGTCAGCAGGTACGGCACGAGTCCGCCCGAGGCCAGGCCGAGCAGCGGGAAGACGACGAAGGTGGCGGCCAGGACGGTGCCGTGCAGGCGCCAGTGACGCAGTCCGTCCATCGCCTCGCGGGTGGACAGGCGCACGCCGTAGAGGAAGAAGAGCAGCCCCACCGCTCCGGTGGACGCCCCGCCCGCAAGGTGGGCGCCGGTGCCTCTGGCGGGCAGCAGCGCCGCGAGGAGCACGGTCCCGAGGAGCGCCGCGATGTACGGGTCCACGGGGAGCCAGGACGGGTAACGCAGGCGGCGCATGGGCTTCCTCATTGGTGCTGGACGGGGCCCCTCTCCAGGGTGCCCGGTGACCGGGAGATCGTAAATGACTTTGACCGCACTGACTGTCATCACGTATCGCGATGAGCGGCGGTAGGCTGGCACCGTGTTCGATCCGGTGCAGCTGCGGACCTTCGTCGCCGTCGTCCAGACGCTGAGCTTCACGCAGGCCGGCCGCAGGCTCGGCCTGCGCCAGTCGACGGTGAGCCAGCACGTGCGCAAGCTGGAGGAGGCCGCCGGCCGGCGGTTCTTCACCCGCGACACGCACAGCGTGGAACTGACCGAGGACGGCGAGGCCATGCTCGGCTTCGCCCGGACGATCCTGGAGGCCAACGAACGCGCCGCGGGCTGGTTCGCGGGCACCCGTCTGCGCGGCCGGCTGCGCCTGGGCGCCTCGGAGGACTTCGTCCTGACCCGGCTGCCCGAGATCCTGGAGCGCTTCCGGCGCGACCACCCCGAGGTGGACCTGGAGCTGACGGTGGAGCTGTCGGCCACCTTGCACCGGCAGCTGGCCGCCGGCCGGCTGGACGTGATGCTCGGCAAGCGCGCGGCCGGGGACAGCCACGGTCAACTGGTGTGGAGCGACCGGCTGGTGTGGATCGCCGGCGAGCGGTACCGCCCGGAGGCCCAGCGGCCCGTCCCGCTGATCCTCTACCCGGCCCCCGCGATCACCCGGGCGCGGGCGTTGGAGGTCATGGAGCGGCACGGCCGTGCGTGGCGCATCGCGTGCACCAGCGGCTCGCTGAGCGGTCTGGTCGCCGCGGCGCGGGCGGGGCTCGGGGTGATGGCACACGCCGAGGGGCTGATCCCGCCCGGTCTGGTGCGGGTCCCGGCCCGCGCGGGGCTGCCCGAGCTCGGCGGCGTCGACTTCGTGCTGCTGCACGGCCGGCGGCGGCCCGCGGCGCAGGAGGCGGCGGACGCGCTCGCGGCGGCGATCCTCAGCGGATCCCTTCGGTCGTGATCTGCTTGACCAGGCGCAGCGACGGCACGGTCTCCACGTGCCGGACCCCGTCCAGGGCGCCGACGCACTCGCTCAGGTAGCGGTAGAGCTGCGGCGTGCTGCTGCAGATGACCACGGCGACGAGGTTGGACGATCCGGTGGTCGCCGCGACGTAGGCGGTCTCGGGGTGCGCGGCCAGCGCCTGCCCGACCGCGGACAGGGCGGAGGGGGCGGCCGTGATCCAGAAGATGGCGCGGGTGTCGTGGCCGATCCACGCCGTGTCGAGCTGCACGTCGGTGTAGAGCACGCCCGAGCCGCGCAGTTGCTCCAGCCGCCGCTTGGCCGCCGACTCCGACAGGCCGGTGGCGCGGTGCAGTTCGGGGTAGGAGGCGCGGCCGTCCCTGGCCAGGACGGCCAGCAGCGCCTCGTCGGTGGCGTCGAGGACGACCGTGCCGGACGGCGGCTCGGGCGGGGGCGGCCGCAGCGCGGCGACCTCCGCGTCGGTGAGCGCGCCGCGCTTGGCGAACCAGCCCAGGGCGCCGCCGTAGAAGGTGTGCAGGATGCTGTGGGCGCCGATCTCGACGATGCTCGGGGTGCGCGGCAGACGCCCGAGGAGCAGCGCGTCGTGCTCGTCGTGGCTGCGCGGACGCGTCACGCACATCACCTCCGTGCCGCCCGACATCAGCGAGATCCAGGCGGTGTCGTCGCGCCGGGCCAGGGCCTTGGCCAGGGACTCGGCGGCCTCGGGGGTGCTGCGCAGCCGCAGCGCCCAGCGGGTGCGTCCGAGCAGTTCCTGCTCGGGGAGCCCGAGCACGCGCATCCCGAAGTCGCCGCGGAGTCTGCGGTAGCGGCGGGCCACGGTCTGGTCGGAGACGCCGAGGACGTCGGCGATCCGGCTGAAGGGGGCGCGCCCGTCGAGCTGCAGGGCGTGCAGCAGCCGCATGTCCAGCTCGTCGAGTGTGTGGGAATCCATCGCCCTCTCCTTCACTGTGTCGGATTCCAGCGGGATGCCGCCCGTGGCTGGAGGAAGCCCGGGTGGTCTCGCGATGGTACGGAGGACCCACCCCGGAATGGAAGAACGGAACGGAGAAGGACATGCGCAAGTGGGGACCGCTGGTGGCGGTCTGCCTGGGCACCTTCATGCTGCTCATCGACGTGACGATCGTGATCGTCGCGCTGCCCGACATCGCGGACGCCCTGGACGCGTCGCTGTCCGACCTCCAGTGGATGATCGACATCTACGCGCTGGCACTGGCCGCCCTGCTGCTGGGAGCCGGCTCCGCGGCCGACGTGATCGGGCGGCGCCGGATGTACGTCGCGGGGACGGCCCTGTTCGCGGCGGCCTCCCTCGCCTGCGGACTCGCGCCCGGAGCGGGGGTCCTGGTGGCGATGCGCGCGGTGCAGGGGGTCGGCGCGACGGCGATGTTCGCCACGACGCTCTCCCTGCTCGGCGCGGCCTACCAGGGCCGCGACCGCTCGGTGGCGCTGGGCGTGTGGGGCGCGGTCAGCGGCGCGGCGGCGGCACTCGGGCCGGTGCTGGGCGGGCTGCTGACCCAGGCGCTGGACTGGCGCTGGATCTTCTACGTCAACCTGCCGGTGAGCGTCGTGGCGATCGCCCTGACGCTGCGGGTGGTGAAGGAGTCCCGGGGCCACGGCGGGGCCCGCATCGACTGGCCGGGCACGGCGTCCTTCACCGCCTTCGCCGGGCTGCTCACCTTCGCCGTGATCCGGGCGGACGAGGCCGGCTGGGCCTCGGCCCGTACGGCGTGGACGCTCGGCGGCGCGGTGGCGGCGCTGGTGGTGTTCGTGGTGGCCGAGCGGCGCGCCGCGCAGCCGATGCTGGACCTGGCGCTGTTCCGCAACCCCTCCTTCACCGCGATCATGGTCGGCGCGCTGGCGCTCAGCGCGACGGCCTTCGGCTTCCTGCCGTACACCTCGCTGTGGCTGCAGACGCTGCTCGGCCTCAGCCCGGTCCGCGGCGGCCTGGTGCTGATACCGCTTGCGCTGGCGGCGTTCGTGGCCTCGGCGGTGGGCGGCCGGTTCCTGCACGGGGCGCCGTACCGGCTCGTGATCGGCGGCGGGATGGTGCTCATCGGGGCCGGCGCGCTGGCCCAGGCGGTGCTGGACGCCGGTTCCGGCTGGGCCGCGCTGACCGCGGGCCTGGTGGTGGCGGGCCTCGGCGTCGGGCTGGTCAATCCGGCGATCGCGGGCGCCGCGCTGGCCTCCGTGCCGCCGCGGCGGGCCGGCATGGCGGGCGGGGCGGTCAACACCTTCCGGCAGCTGGGGTACGCGCTCGGCGTCGCCGTGTTCGGCGCCCTGCTCTCCACGCGGATGGAGCACTCGCTGAGCCAAGCCGGGGCCCCCGCCCCGCACGCGACGGCCCAGGCGCTCGCGGGCGGCGGAGCGCGGGAGCTGCTGGCCCGGGTCCCCTCCGGCCGGCGCGCGGCGACCGACCACGCGCTGCACGCCGCCTTCGCCTCGGGCCTGAACGCGGCGGCCCTGGCGGCCGGTGTCGCCGGCCTGCTGGCGGGTGCGGTCGTGCTCGTCCTGGTGCGGGAACGGCCGGGCAAGCCGGCGCCGGCCGCGGCACCCGAGCCTGTGGGGGCTGTAGAGCGGCCGTGATCCCCGCGGGGGGATTTGGTGGAGAGTCCGGGCGGGCCGCGGTCCGCCCGGAAACCGTCCTCCGGCGCCATGTTCCTTGGGGTAACCGGGAATCGGCTCGTCGCAAAGGTGTGAGGGAGCCCACGCGGGCCTTCACAGCCGATTGTCACGCCCCTCCCCTCCGCACGTGGTATCGGGTACGGTCTGTGACCGCCGAGGCGGTCGAGGAGCGACGTTGCGCGAGTTCACCATTCCCCCACTGGTGACGGCACCCCAAGTCGGAGGACTGGCGGACGCCGTGTTCTCCAATGCCGACGAGGAGCCGGACCGGATCGTGCTGAGCCGCCGCGCCGGAGCGGACGGCACCGACTGGGAGCACGTCACGGCCGCCCGCTTCCGCGACGAGGTCCTGGCGGTGGCCAGGGGCCTGCTCGCCCAGGGGATCCGCTTCGGCGACCGGGTCGGCCTGATGTCCCGCACCCGCTACGAGTGGACCGTGCTGGACTTCGCGCTGTGGGCGATCGGCGCCCAGCCCGTCCCGATCTACCCCACCTCGTCCTCGGACCAGGTCCGTTGGATGCTGCACGACTCCGAGGCGGTCGCCTGCGTCGTCGAGCACGAGGACCACGCGATGACGATCGGCGCGGTCATCGACGAACTCCCCCACCTGACCCGGCTGTGGCAGCTGGACTCCGACGCGCTGTCCGAACTGGCCCGGCACGGCCTCTCCGTCGACGACGACCTGGTCCACCAATACCGCGAGGCGGTCACCCCCGACGCCACCGCGACGATCATCTACACCTCGGGCACCACCGGCCGCCCCAAGGGATGCGTGATCACCCACGGCAACTTCATGGCCGAGAGCGACAACGTCGTCGCCCGGTACGAGCCGGTCTTCCACAGCAAGCGCGGCGACGAGGCGTCCACCCTGCTCTTCCTGCCGCTCGCCCACGTCTTCGGGCGCATGGTGGAGGTCGCGGCCGTCCGCGCGAAGGTCCGGCTGGGGCACCAGCCCAACCTGGCCGCGGCCGAGCTGCTGCCCGCGATGGCCTCGTTCCAGCCGACGTTCGTGCTCGCCGTCCCGTACGTCTTCGAGAAGGTCTTCCAGGGCGCCCGCCGCAAGGCCGAGGCGGGGGGCAAGCTCGGGCCCTTCGAGAAGGCGGTGGAAGTGGCGGTGCGGCACGCCGAGGCGATGGAGGCCCGGGCGTTCGGCACCGGTCCCGGCCCCAGCACCTCGCTGCGGATGCAGCACCAGCTGTACGAGAAGCTGGTCTACGGCAAGGTGCGCGCCGCCCTCGGCGGCAAGGTCCGGCACGCCTTCTCCGGCGGCTCGGCGATGGACCGGCAACTGGGGCTCTTCTTCGACGGCGCGGGCGTGCGGATCTTCGAGGGGTACGGCCTCACCGAGACCACGGCGGCCGCGGTCGCCAACCCGCCCGAGCAGACACGTTTCGGCACGGTGGGCCTGCCCATCCCGGGCACCACGGTGCACATCGCGGACGACGGCGAGATCTGGGTGTACGGCGGCCAGGTCTTCAGCGAGTACCTCAACAACCCCAAGGCCACCGCGGAGGTCCTGCACGACGGCTGGCTCGCCACCGGCGACCTCGGCGCGCTCGACGAGGACGGCTACCTCACGATCACCGGGCGGAAGAAGGAGATCCTGGTGACCAGCGGCGGCAAGTCCGTCTCGCCGGTGGTCCTGGAGGACCGGGTGCGGTCCCACCCGCTGGTCTCGCAGTGCGTCGTGGTCGGCAACGACCGGCCCTTCATCGGGGCGCTGATCACCCTCGATCCCGAGGGCGTCGGGCACTGGCTGACGATGCGGGCCAAGCCGCAGCTGCCGATCGCCAAGCTGATCCACGACGCCGACCTGGAGACGGAGATCCGGCGGGCGGTCGTCGCCGCCAACACGCTCGTCTCCCAGGCCGAGTCGATCCGCACCTTCCGCATCCTGGCCGGGCAGTTCTCCGAGGAGGGCGGGCTGCTCACGCCCTCGCTCAAACTGAAGAGAAGGGCGATAGAGAAGGCGTACACCCGAGAGATCGAGGCCCTCTACCACGCCTGAGGCGGGCGCTGGGGGTGCCGGGGAATGCGGCCGCCGCGGAGATCGTTGAAAAGAGGATCAACGATGAGTCCTCCTCCGACGACGTAAGGACGACCTGCTCGTGAGCACGGTTCCCGACATCACCCTGAACAACGGCGTCACCATGCCCCAGCTCGGTTTCGGCGTCTGGCAGGTCCCGGACGACGAAGCCGCCACCGCGGTCGCCACGGCCCTGGAGGCCGGCTACCGCAGCATCGACACCGCCGCGCTCTACCGCAACGAACGCGGCACCGGCCGTGCCATCGCCGCCTCGGGCATCCCGCGCGAGGAACTGTTCGTCACCACCAAGCTGTGGAACACCGACCAGGGCCACGACAACGCCCTGCGCGCCTTCGACGCCTCCCTGGACAAGCTCGGCCTGGACCACGTGGACCTCTACCTGATCCACTGGCCCACGCCCGCCCGCGGCCTGTACGGGGAGACCTGGCGCGCCCTGGAGAAGATCCACGCCGACGGCCGCGCGAGGGCGATCGGCGTGTCGAACTTCCCGGTCGCCCAGCTGCAGCACCTGCTCGACGAGGGCGGCGTCGTCCCCGCCCTCAACCAGATCGAGCTGCACCCCAACCTCCCCCAGAGCGAGCTGCGGGCCTTCCACGCGGGCCACGGCATCGCCACCGAGGCCTGGTCGCCGCTCGGCCAGGGCCGCGGCCTCCTCGACGAGCCGGCGCTCGCCGCCCTCGCCGCCAAGCACGGCAGGACCCCGGCCCAGGTCGTCCTGCGCTGGCACCTCCAGCTCGGCAACGTCGTGATCCCCAAGTCCGTGACCCCGTCGCGGATCCGGGAGAACATCGACGTCTTCGGCTTCGAGCTCGACGGCGAGGACCTGGCCGCGATCGACGCCCTCGACAACGGCGGGCGCCTCGGCCCGGACCCGACGTCGTTCAACTGACGCGCGCGGACGCGCCGCGGGGCGGCGGCGGGCCGTCCGGGCCTGCCGCCGCCCCGAGCGGTCAGACGTCGCCGGCGACGACCGGGTAGTGGTCCGAGTAGTCGTCGAAGGTGTAGGTGGTGCCCCAGCTGGTGACCGACCACAGCGGCGCGTGCTCGTCGACCACGCGGTTGTTCCAGCGGGCGGGGCGGGCGTGGCCGTTGCGCAGGAGCGCGTGGTCGAGACGCTGCGCGGGGTCGTCGGGGTAGCGGTCGTACGCGACGGAGTTGGTGGCGGGGTCGAAGCTGGCGGCCGGACCGGGGTCGGCGTCGGGCGCCGCGACGTCCAGGTCGGCGAGCATGCGGGCGTACTCGGCACCGCCGGCGTCGGTGTTGAGGTCGCCCGCGATGACGACCGGCTCGGCGGCGGGGATCGCCCGGGCGTCGAGGAAGGCGTCGATCTCCCGGTTCTGGGCGGAGCGGACGCCCGCGGCCTCACCGCTGCCGCAGGCGGAGTCGTCGGCCTGGGTGTGCGTGCCGACGACGTGGACCCGGGTGCCGTTCACGTCGAGGACGACGTACACGAAGCCCTTGTTGGAGAACCAGTCCGCGCCGCACGCGTCGCCGTACACGTGCTGGACCTTCTCCAGGATCGGCCACTTGCTGAGGACCGTCACACCGCCGTCCTCGGGCGTGAGCGAGCTGTACGCGCCCTCGGTGCGGTCCCAGCCGCTCTTGGACCGGCCCAGCACCGGAGTCTGGTAGGGGTAGCGGCTCCTGAGGTTCGCCTGCAGCCGGTCGGAGGCCCCGTTGTCGAACGCCTCCTGGAAGACCAGGACGTCGGCGCCCTGGACGTAACCGGAGGCGGCGATGAGGTCGGCGCGCTGCAACTGGCCCCAGTTGGGGTAGAGGGTGCGCGGCAGCATCATCACGTTGCTGGTGACCAGCCGCAGTGGGGGCGCGACGGCGGTGGCCGTGGGGCTCGCGGTTGCGGTTCCGGTGCCGGCGGCGCCGGCGGACGAGGCGATGAGCAGGACGAAGGCGCAAGCGGCGGCGGCTCTGCCGTGTCTCACGGGCTCTCCTGGAGTCGGGTGGAGCTCGGTCGCGGAAACAGCGTGAGACTAGGGGCAGTTGGTTACCACTGGGTAGATGGCGGGCGGCTAACCTACGGACGTGCTGAACTACGAGGAGCAGGCCGCCGTCTACGACGCCACCCGCGGCGGCGTCCCCCGGGCCGAGGCCGCGGCCGCGGCCGTGCTCGGGCTGATACCGCGAACGGCCCGGACCGTGCTCGACATCGGCTGCGGGACCGGCCTGGTGACGGCCCGCTACACCGGCCGCCCCGGGCTGCGCGTGCTCGGGGCCGACGCCGCCCTGGCCATGGCCCGGCTCGCCGTCCGCCGGGTGGGGCCGGGGATCGTACAGGCCGACGTACGCCGGCTGCCGTTCGCGACCGCCTCGCTGGACGCGGTGACGGCCGTGTGGCTGCTCCATCTGCTGCCGGACGCGCCCGCGGTGATCGCCGAGTGCGCGCGGGTGCTGCGCCCCGGCGGGGTGCTCGTCACCACCGTCGACAAGGACGCCGGGCACGACGTGGGCAGCGACGTCGACGCCCTCCTCGCGCCGTTCCGCACGCGGGTGGCGTACGACGCGGAGGAACGGGTGGTGCGGCAGGCCGCCGCGCACGGCCTGCGCCCGGCGGGCGGGGCCCGCTTCGCCGGCCACGGCCAGGGCCGCACTCCGCGCGACCTGGCCGCCCGCATCGCGGCGGGCGACTTCGCCTCCGCCCTCACCCTGCGCGACGGCGACACGCAGGCCCTCGCCGGCCGCCTGGCCGCGCTGCCCGGGCAGGACACCGCCCGCCCCGACCCGCTCTACCGGCTGCTCGCCCTGGTCAAGGACTCCCCCGCCACGGCGGCCCGTTGAGCGGTCCGGTCGGTCGGCCGGCCGCGGCTCCGGGCCCCGCACCTGGGTTACGGTCGGGGGATGACGACGACCACGGCGGGGGTGGGGACGCTGCTGCGCGGCTGGCGCGAGCGGCGCCGGATCAGCCAGCTGGAACTCGCCCTGCGCGCGGACAGCTCGGCCCGGCACATCAGCTTCATCGAAACCGGCCGCTCCCGCCCCAGCCAGGCCATGGTCCTGCGGCTCGCCGAGCACCTCGACGTACCCGTCAGGGAACGCAACGCCCTGCTCATCGCCGCCGGTTACGCCCCCGCGTACCCGGAGACCCCGTTGCGCGACCCCGCGATGCACCCGCTGCGCGAGAGCCTCGACCGTCTCCTGGCGGCCTACGACCCCTTCCCGGCCCTGGTCCTGGACGGCATGTACGACGTCGTCGCCGCCAACCAGGGCGTGGGCGCCCTGCTCGAGGGCGTCGCCCCGCACCTACTGCGACCGCCGCTCAACGCCATGCGCCTCACCCTCCACCCCGAGGGCATGGCCCCGCGCATCCGCAACTTCCGCCAGTGGCGCGGGCACCTGCTGGAACGGATCGAGCGTCAGATCACGATGAGCGGCCACGAGCCGCTGCGCGCCCTGTACGAGGAACTGACGGCCTACCCCGCCCCGCCCACCCTGCACGACGCCGCCGAGGATTCCTCCGCCTCCGGCGACACCGAGGTCTTCCCCTTCGCCCTGCCGATGCGGATCGAGCACGGCGGCCGGGTGCTGTCCTTCATCTCGACGGCCACCACCTTCAACACCCCCATGGACGTCACGGTCTCCGAGCTGGCGATCGAGACCTTCCTCCCCGCCGACCCGGAGACCGCCGCCGCCCTTCCGTCCCTCACGCCGCCGGCAGCCGGTCCAGGAAGCCGCTGACCGAGCGGATCCGGCCGTCCTCCGCGAGCGTGATCACGTCGGACCCGGCGATCGGCGCCGCCCCGGGCTCCGCCCCGGCGGGCCCCAGCTCCCAGGCGAAGCGCGCCACGCCGTGGTGCCCGTCGACCTCCCCCACGGCCGTGAACACGAACCCGGGAAACCGCTCCCCCACCCCGGCGATCAGCGCCCCGATCCCCTCGTACCCCACCACCTGTGCCAGCGGGTCCGTGTACGTACCGTCCTCCACCCACGCGGCGGCCACCGCCTTCGCCCGCGCCTCCGCGTCCGCGGCGCTGTTCCACGCCTCGAAGTAACGGGCGACGGCGGCCTCGTACCGGTTCTGCGACATCACGGTCCTCCTCATCCGGGCTGTGTGGCCCGGCCGGACGGGGTGGAGTGCGCCACCCCGTCCGCCCGGTAGGACCACCCTGCCGGGCCGGCCACGAGGGGTCGATTACGCCCGGGGTAATGGCGGAGCGGCGTGGGTCGTGCCTCCCCGCGCAGGTCAGCGAGCGCCTGCGCGGGAAGGCGCCGATGCATGGGAGCCAGATGGGGAGCCACCGGCGTCGCTTTCAACCCTCTCCTGGCGCGTCCTTGGAGTGGGTCCTCGGTTCAAAGATGTCGTCCATAGCCTCGGCGCCACCGGCGATGAGAGGGCGGAGCTGCTTGCGGTAGACCCGTTCGGTCGTGGCGCTCCCGCTGTGCCCCACGACGCGCGAGATCACCTCGATGGGGATTCCGTGGTCCGAGACGACGGAGACAAAGCTCGTTCGCAGCTCCCTGGTGGTCCACTCCTTCGGGTCAGTGAACCCGGCCTCCTTGAGAAGACTCCTGAAGTTACGGAACACGTTGGTCGAATCCCGCTGCTCACCGTCGTCCTTGGGGAAGACCAAGGCATCCTCGTTCCACTCCAGTCCGCCCTCCCGGTAGCACTGGGGACCCGCTCTGACCTGTGTGCCCCCTCGACGACCCTGACCACCAGGCTTACAAGGCAGATGTCGGCGGTTCGAAACCGTCCACGCCCACCAGTGAGAAGACCCCCAGCCGGTCATGGCTGGGGGTCTTTGACATCCAGATCCGACATCAACGGCCACGCTCACTCGCGGTCGGGTCGCCTCCGCAGCAGCCGGCCCATGTGGCTCACGGCCTCACGCTGGGTGTCCTGCACGACGTGCGTGTAGACGTTCATCGTGACGGCGATCTGGGAGTGCCCGGGGATCTCCATCACCACGCGGGGCGCGACGCCGGCCGCCGTCAGCAGCGTGGCGCAGCCGTGCCGGGCATCGCGCAACCGGATCACGCGAAGGCCGGCACTGCCAGCGACCCGCGTGAACGAGCGGTACAGGTTGCGCGGCTCGACGGCCCGCCCCGTGCGAGTGGTGAAGACGTAGTCGCTCTCGATCCACTGCTCCCCCGCGCGCTCCCGCATGGCCGCCTGGCGCATCCGCTGCCACCGCAAAGGCGCCACGCACATCGCCGGCAGGGGAAGCGACTGCTTGCGGCGGCCTTGGGATCGTCGTCGTACACCTCTCCATGGACGCGCTGACGCTGCTTGCGAACCCGGATGACGCGCTCCTCCAGGTCGAGCACCACGCAGAGATCCACATCAGCGCCACCACTGCACTCAGTGTCGGTAGCCGGAGCCGTAGTGCGCGAGGACGGCCGGCTCCTGGCGATCCGCCGCGCCGACAACGGGGCGTGGGAGCTCCCCTGCGGCGTCCTCGAACTGCACGAGCCACCCGAGGACAGGGTCAAGCGCGAGGTCTGGGAAGAGACCGGCATCCACGTCGCGGTGGACCAGCTCACGGGGTCTACAAGAACACCACGCGCGGCATCGTTGCCCTGGTCTTCCGCTGCCAGCCCTCCGGCCGAACGCACCTCGGACGAGTCCGCAGCCGTCGACTGGCTCACGCCCGAAGAAGTCGCCGAGCGCATGTCCGAAGTCTTCGCGGTCCGGCTGCTCGACGCCCTCGACGGCGAGGCTCCCCATGTGCGGAGCCACGATGGCAAGCGCCTGAACCCCGTCTCATGGCCCTTCGTAGCATGTCCCGGTGACGAGCGAACCAGAGCACACCACGACTGCGGTGTCTCTGCCCAAGCCGGAAGCGATCCTCCGCGACACCGACTGGGCCAGTCTGGAGCACCTGTGGGGTCCAGCAGGCGACGTACCCGCTTCGCTGGCGGCCCTGTGCGGTACCGATCCCGTCGTCCACGCGCGCGTCATGGACAAGGACCTCGATTGCCTGCGCCACTCAAACGGCGTCTCCCCGGCCACGGTGCCCGCGGCGTTGTTCATCGCCGCGATCCTTCCCGAGCCAAGTACCGAGGTCGAAGGGACCTACTACTCCTGGGAACATCCAGTCGGAGGGGAACGGCGCAGCCTGCTCCGTGTGGAACTGCTCGAATGGCTGGCGTCGCTGGCCTACGACACCGACGACGAGTTGTACGCCAAGCTACTGCGGCGGGGAGAGGTCTCACCGGAGATCGAGGCGGTACGGGCTCTGCGGCCACTGTTCTTCCAGGCCGTCGCCCCCTTCCTGGACGACGGCAAGCCCGCTGTGCGCCACGCGGCCCTCATGACAGCCATCTTCCTCGCCGAGCACCCCGATCTGGCAGGCCACCGCCCAGACCTAGCCATCCATGCCCGGGATCTGCTGACGACCTGCGAACGGCCTCAGTACTACCGACACAGCGCCATCGACGGCCTCAAGGCTTGGGGCGAGCCCTACGAAGACCTCATGCGCCCCACCGACGTTCGTCCGCCCCGGCCGACAGAGCAAGATGGATCGCCGTGGGGTGATGCGGTCTCCATCGACGACCAACATTCCGGCTGCAGCGACGACCCGCCCTTCTAGGCCACCCGTCTCAGGCCCAACGCACTTGCCGGGCCACGTAAGTCCGCCACTCTGGCGCCAGGTGAGGCTTGACTACTGGCCTAGACGATCATGAAGCAGCGCTGCGCGGTAAGACTTTCTCTACTTCATCAAGGCACCCGCCGCGCACGCGCGGCGCGTGCGGCCCGTCGCCCGGGCCTGCGCTCCTGTCTGCGCCCCGTTCCAGCCCGGCCGCCGACCGCACGCCTACGGCTTGGGTTGATGGGTAGCTGAGGCGGGCCTACAGGCACGGCATCCGTCACATGGCATGCGTAGCCGGGAGCGCTGCCGACTGCGGCCGGGACGGGGTGCCCAAACACGGCCAGCGGCGAGGGAAGGGGCCTCTTGCGCACGGCCGGCCGACTGCCGGGACCGAGTCAGGCCGAGCGCCGTACCCCCGCCGTCACGGATGACGGGTGCGTGAGGCGAGCGCACCACCGGGAATGGGCGGGCGGGGAGCAGCTGCTGCCGCGATGTGGTGGCGGCCGGTGTGGTCGCTCCGCGTCGGTACCGGTCTCGTCGTGGCCGACGAGCGCGTCGCCAGGGCTGTCCCGTAATCGCTGGTCACGCGTTGCCAAACGCGCTCATGCTGGCTTGGGGGTACTGGGAGTCGTCACTGGGTATCGCTGTGCAGGTCCCGGATGTACCAGTCGAGCCGTGTCCCGTCCACGCTGTGCGTGTGCTTGCCGGGGGTGAACCCCGCCCGCTGGGCGACTGCGGCGGATGCGGCGTTCTCCGGCTCTACCCGGATCACGGCCTCTTTCCCGCCCTCATTTGCCGCGTATCGAGAGACCAGGAGGACCGCGCGGGTGGCCAGGCCGCGTCCCCTCCAGGAGGGGTAGAGCCCGTAGGCGACATTCACCTGGCCGGGAGACAAGCCCTCTGCTGCGAAACGCAGGTCGATCGTCCCCGCGAGCGTCTCGTCGGCGCCTGCCCGGACGCCGAAAGCGCGGAGTGGCCCGGCCGTGTCCCACTGTTGCCGGCAGTGCCGGATGTAGGCGACGACGCCTTCGCGTGTGCCGGGACCGCCGCTGAGCCAACGAACCAGCGGCTCGTCCTCCCCTGCGAGGTGCGCCTCCGCATCGTCCAGGCGTAGCGGGGACAGGGTGATGATCCCGTCGGACATCTTGACTTCATGCATCTGGCGGTTCTTGGCGTCAGGGCTGCGTCGCGCCATCGGATTCCACGGATTGGCCTCACAGGGAGGCGAGGCTCGCGCGGGCTGCGGTCATGAAGGCGGTTTTGTGTTCCTCAAGGTGCTCGTTGACCTCGGTGTCGCCGATCTCGCGCCACACCGCTTGGTTGAGCGCGCGGCCATACGCATGGACAGGGGCATGCACGACCGGCTCGCAGAGCAGAACGAGATGCCGTTCAGCGACCCAGAGGCTGGTCATGGTGGCCGAAGCCCGGTCTCTCCAGCCTTCGTCATCGCCCCACGCCTCGGGACGGCTGTAGGCCGCCCGTTCGGCATCCTGGGCGCACGCGATGAATTCCTTGATCGTCTGCATCTGTTCTGCCCTGCGAGCCTCGGCAGTGGCCACTGCCTGTCGGCGTTCCTCCGACCGTTCAGCTGACCGCTGCGTGGCGCGCTGGGAGAGCGCCGTCAAGCCACCGCCGAGGGCGACACCCGCGAGTGAAAAGACCGGTCCCCACACTTCCACCGCCACCCGAGCGCCCCTTACGACAAGTTCTTGCGCATCATCGTGAACATAGTCCCGTATCGGCGCAGCGAGCAGTCCGGCGCCTCCACATCTACGGCCGCCCCGCCCGTAGTTCGCATCGAGAGGTCAGCCCGTGCCACAGGTGTGCCAGAAGGAGCGGCGAATCACGGGGAATGGGGGTGTCTCAAGGCCGCTCAGACCGGTACCAAGCCAAGTACCGCTCTCGCAGGTCAGTAAGCAAGTCACTCACCCCACCACGCTCCTAAAGCGGGTGTCGCAAGGTGCTGGCCGGCGCGCGTCCGGCGCTGCTGTGATCGCATCGCTGCCGAGCGTCACTCACCGCCACACAAGCTGCTGCTCAGGGCTGGTAGTCAGCGGACCTGGTGCGCTGGCTCTCGGCCGCGCTATCGTCCGTGCCATCGCGGGGGGAAGTTATGGGGTGGAAAGGCAAGGTGCCAGGCATCATGCCCTGGTGGCTGTGGCTGATCTTTTGGGCGCAACTGGCTTTTGTGGCCTGGAACGTGATCCGGCCGACGGTTCACGCCAGCCTGGCCCTACTGGGACCACTGTTCTTTGTGACCGCTCTCAAGTGGCACCAGAGCCGCGGAATTGGCAGATAGTGGCGCCAGTACTCTTCGTGTCGAAGACCTCGGCAGCACCGCCAGCCGGGTTACACGACAGCGCTGTACAGCAGTGGAGTACAGCAACCACCGCTTCCACCACCGACCGCCACCAGACCCAGACGGCCGGCTGGCGTGCCCGGCAGACCTCAGCGACCGTCGTGCCCATAGTTCGCATCGAGGGGTTCATCTGCCCGCTGCGTGTCCGTTCGGAGGGGACGCAGCGGGAACTCACGGAGAACGGCGGCGCCAACCTCGCTCCGAACCAGGTCAGGGAGTCGCCAGATCAGCAGCCATCCGCATAGGCGTCTTCCAAACTGGCGCTCCGGGAGACGAGCTCGGCGGCGCTTGACTGGGTCATTGAAACTCCAGTCCAAAGCCGCTACGCCGACCTTGACTTGTCTTTAGAACTCGCCACAGGCATCACGTAGACGCTGAAGGTTTGCCCCATGCTCATCCATCCATCCAGGCGCTGGTTCGAGTCCCAGGGCCACGGTCAACCTGTCGGGGTCATGGACCGAGATGGAAAGCCAGCCGTCTTCATGTGGGTGAAAGTACATCTCCAGTCCTCGGCTTCCTTTCGGCCAGCTGGCATCTTCACCAAAACTGAGGCACCTCAGTGCTTCCTCCCACTCTTCGAGGTGGTCAAGCCAAATGCGGGTTTCCAAACGGGCGTTCAAGAAATCCGTTGCGATCAGGCACTCAGCTCGAACCCAGGCGCGTAGGGCTTCGTGAGGCTCAACCGCGCGCAGGACGAGGGAAACGTCTCGTCCGTCAGACAGATTTATCAAGTCAACAGGGACCCACTCGTCCATCCCACTCCCCTTTGCTCGTCGCCCACCCAGAGCTTGCGTGCACGATACGGGCAGGGCCCGACGGCAGTGACGGCAGCGCTGACGGCAACGAGCGCGGACGTCGACGTACAAGTGCAGCACCTGGCGGACTCTGTAACCAAGGCGCACCCCCAGTTCACGGCGGTTGCCCGCATCTTCTAAGCGCCGGCTCCGTCGCGGCTCACATCAACGTGGACGGATGACTGCGGAGCGGGGCGGCCGGGGACCGACGATAGACCGGCTGTGCAGGCGCCTTCTGGCAGTCCATACGAGGCCTGGCCCGAACTTACAAGGCAGGTGTCGGCGACTGGAGTCCAGCTGCACCGTTAGTTCGCCACGTGGGTTCGCGCGCACCAGAGCTGGGGTTCTAGGACGTGTATCGAAAGTGGATCTTGGGTCAGGGTGAACAGCTCGATGCTCCGGGAGCCATACGGTGAGGAGGCTGTTGCTGAGAGCCGTACGACTGCGGCCCCCGCCCATCACAGCCCGCCTCTGCGCTCGCCAGCCGATCAGGCAGGCTCGAAGAACGGCTCGGGCATGGCATGTGCCACGGGCTCGGATACGGCCTGTGTCGTGGAGGGGGGCCAGAACCCGGGTTCGGTGAGGATCCGGTACAGGAGCTCAGTGGCGGTGATCTCGTAACGGTTCCACTCCCAGGTGTCCACCTGCATGGTGAGGACCGGCCATGCGTCCACCGCACCGTCGGTGACCTGCAAAAATCTCGGGCGGGCCGATGATCGGTCTGTTAGCTTCAGTTGCCCGTGACGTCGCCCGAGGAGGTGAGACCCATGAACGCGGTATCTCTGTGGGTGCTCCCCCTTGCCGTCACGGTCTGGCGATTGACGTAGGTGTCGCCGGGAGCGCCCCGACAACAAGGCACTCCCGAAAGGCACACACTCATGCACTCTCTGCAGTTCACCGCCGAGTCGTCGATGAACGGCGTGGTCGAGCGCGACTTCACCGTGGACGGGGTCCCCGGTGTTCTCTGGTCACCGGCTGCCGGTGCCGAGGCCGCGCCCCTGGTCCTGATGGGGCACGGCGGCGGCAACCACAAGAAGCACCCGGCGATGTCGGGGCGGGCCCAGCGCCTGGTGAGGGGCTGCGGCTTCCACGTCGCCGTCCTTGACGCGCCCGGTCACGGCGACCGGCCGCGCACGGCGCACGACGAAGCGGAGATCGCCGAGCTCTTCCGGGCGAGGGCGGCCGGCGAGCCGGAAGGCCCGATCGTCGTCCGCTACAACGACCACTTGGCGGCGCTGGCCGTGCCCGAGTACCGGGCACTCCTGGACGCCCTTCAGGAGCTTCCGGAGATCGGCACCGACGGGCCGGTCGGCTACTGGGGCATCAACATGGGCACCGCGATCGGCGTGCCGTTCGTGGCAGCCGAACCCCGGATCACGGCTGCGGTCTTCGGCCAGCACTGGCCCGACGTCCTGGCCGAGAAGGCGCAACAGATCACCATTCCGATCGAGTTCGATCTGCAGTGGGACGACGAGCACATCTCCCGCGCGGAGGGTCTAGCGCTGTTCGACGCCTTCGCCTCGAAGGAGAAGTCGTTGCACGTGAACTCGGGCAAGCACAAGGAGCTGCCCCGCTTCGAGGCTGACAGTGCGGTTCGCTTCTTCGCCCGGCACCTCGGCGAAGCGGTCACCGCGTCGGCCTGACGTGCGCGGTTGCGGCGCCCGTCCCGGTTGCCGGCCGGGCGCCGCAGCCGCGGCCTCGGGGAGGTCATCATGGGCGGATGCCGCATTCGCCAGTACACCTGCCCACCGCTCTCGTCGCGAGGTACCGGGCGGTCGACCGGGAGGTCGTGGGTTCCGCGCTCGTCGACACGCCGCGCCATCTCGACGCGCTGACGGCGGACATCGGCACGCACGGGATCCTGGTGCCGCTCCGCCTCGGCTTCAACGAGGAGTTCGCAACGCTCGACGGCAACCACAGGATCGCCGTGGCCATCCGGCTGGGCCTGGCAGTGGTCCCGGTGGCGTTGGCCGCGGAACCGCTGGTCCCCCGGCCCGGTCACGCGCGGCCCATGCTTCCCGAGGACCTGGCCATCCTGCGGGGCGCCCTCCTGGGCGTCTCGTGATCCAAGACGATGCGTTCCGTTCTTTGGTCTTGACTCAGCAGTAATTGGCAGTCCATGTGGCTCTTGTTTACCGTTTGCATGTAATCGTTCCAGTTGTGGCGAAAAGCCCTACTGGAGGTCACCATGACCGAACTTCCGTTTGCACGGGACGCGAGGCAGCTGGCGTCCGCCGTGTCGGGCCCGGTGCTGAGGCCCGGGGACGACGGCTACGCCGGCGAGTGCTCGGGGGCCAACCTCGCCGTGGCGCACCGTCCGCAGGTGGTCGTGGGTGCGGTGACCGCGGACGATGTGCGGGCCGCCGTGAGGTTCGCCGGGGAACACGCGCTGCCGGTCGGCGTGCAGGCCACCGGGCACGGCCCCTCGCTGCCGATGGACGAGGGCGTGCTGATCACCACGCGGCGGATGGACGGCGTCCGCGTCGACTCCGGGGCCCGGACGGCGCATGTGGGGGCGGGGGCCCTGTGGGGGCCCGTGGTCGACGCGGCGGCAAGGGAGGGCCTCGCGCCCCTGGTGGGCTCGTCAGCGGCGGTCGGCGTGGTCGGCTACACCCTGGGCGGCGGACTGAGCATCGGCATGGCCAGGGCCTATGGCTGGGCCGCCGACCACGTGCTGGCCATGGACGTGGTCACCGCGGACGGCGAGCTGAGGCGCGCCGCACCCCGCGAGGAACCGGAGCTCTACTGGGCGCTGCTGGGCGGCAAGAGCAACTTCGGCGTCGTGACCGCCATGACCTTCAGCCTGTTCCCAGTGACCCGGCTCTACGCGGGCAACCTCTTCTACGCCGGCGAGCACGCCGCGCAAGTCCTCCGCGCCTACCGCGACTTCGCGGCAGAGGCGCCCGATGAGCTCACCTCCTCCTTCGCGCTGATGCGGATGCCGGACCTGCCGTTCCTCCCGGAGTTCATGCGTGGCGCCCTGACCGTGAACGTCCGCGTCGCCTGCCTCGCGCCGGCCGTACGCGGGGCGCAACTCGTCGCGCCGATGCGGTACGCGGCACCGCTGCTCGGGGACCTGGTGACGGGGATCCCCTTCGCGGAGTGCCTGGGCATCGTCCCCGAAGGGAGCGGACCCTGGGCCGCCGTCGAGCACTTCGCCCTGCTCGACGAGCTGACCCCGCGGGCCGTCGACGCCGTCCTCGACACCGCCGGCCCGGACGCCGAGACGCTGATCGACATCGTCGACATACGCCACCTCGGCGGCGCCCTGGCCGAGCCGCCCGGGACCCCCAACGCCGTCGGCAACCGGGACGCGGACTTCGCGATGCTGACGCTGACCTTCGTCGCGCCGGGCCAGGCCGCGCGAAGTGCCGCGTCGGGCACGGAACTCACCGACCGTGTGATGACCCGGCCGGACGACCGCAGGCACCCCAACTTCCTGTCCCACACGGACGCGGTCGAGGGGCGGACGCGAACGGCGTACACCCCGGAGACCTACCGCAGGCTGGGCGAAGTAAAGGCGCGGTACGACCCGGACAACCTCTTCCGGTTCAACCACAACATCCCGGCCGCGCGATGAACCCTCACCACCAGGTCGTGGGGTAGACCTGCCGCCTCAGGCGGGAGGAGACCATCTGCACCGCGACGAGGAGCACCGTGCCGGCGGCCAGCAGCGGGACGAAATGGGTGGCGGACGGGGTGGTGAGCGTGATCATGACGGCGGTAGCCATGGCCGGCGGGTGGGGCGTCCTGAGCAGCAGCACCAGCCCGCAGGCGATGCCGCAGCCCACGACGGCGGCCCAGGGGCCGTGCCAGCCGAGGGCCAGCACCCCGAAGCACACGAGGCAGGAGAGCATGTGGCCGCCGATGACGTGGCGGGGCTGGGCGAGGGGGGACTCGGGGGTCGCGGTGACGATCGCCATCGTGGCCGCGAGCGGCGGCACGAGCACCGTCTGGTGCGTGAGCGTGCCCAGCGCCACCAGCACGGCCAGTCCGACCGAAGTCGTGACGGCCGCCGAGGCGATCGTCCGCGGGGGCAGCCGCGGCAGGTGGTGCTTGCGGCGGCGTTCGGGCGCCGGCTCCGCCCCGCGGGGCACGGCGTCGACGCTCCTGGTCGCCCCGGGCGCGTCAGTCGCCATGGGGGTGACCGGTCTCGGGGCGGAGCGGGGCACAGGCCCCCGGGGCACGCGGAATCAGCATGGGGACTCCTCGGAACCATCCCCGTATCCGGTCCACGGCGGCTCTTCCGTGACGACGGGGATCACGCCCTCGATCGTGGCGTCGCCGCACGGGACGCGTCCAAGACCGCCTTCCTATCGCTTGATCGAAGGCCTCTATCGATCCGCCCGAGGGCGCAGCCAGCCGGGGCACATGTATCCCTGCGCCGAGAATGGTCGCCATGGTCCGACTGCTGCACCTCGACCGCACGCTCGACGAACTGGACCCGCCCCGCTGGGAGGCTCCGTCCGCTGACGCGACCCATCTCGTCCGCACGGTGCACGCGTTGCGGCGCGTGCCGCTCGGCGACCTCGGCGCGGCGGATCTGCGCGTGCTGCTCACCCAGCAGGTGGGCCTGCCGTACGTCCTGCCCCTCGCGGTGCGGCTCCTCGTGGAGGAGCCACTGCTGGACGCGTGCTTCTACGAGGGGGACCTGCTGCTCGCGGCTGCCGGAGTCCCTGACGCCGCGTGGGCCGCACTGCCCGATCTCGCCGCCCGGCTGAGCGCCGTCATCGCGGGCCTGCCGAAGGCGGCGGTCGCCGGCCTGCCGCGCGGCACGGCCCAGGACCTCGTCCGTTTCGGCTCTCTTCGTCGCTAACGGACCGCGCGCACCTTGGAGATCAGCAGTCCGCCGAGCAGCGTGACGAGCGCGGTCGCGAGGTACAGGCCGGTGTAGCCGCCGAGGTGGGCGATGACGGGGGCTGCGACGGCGGGGGCGAGCACCTGGGGGCCGGAGTTGGCGATGTTGATGACGCCGAGGTCCTTGGCCCGGTTCTCGGCGGCCGGGAGGACCTGGGTCACCAGGGCCTGGTCCACGGCCAGGTAGATCCCGAAGCCGGCGCCCAGCACCGCGGCCGCGGCCATGGCGGCGGACCAGGTGTGGACGCAGGCCAGCAGGACCGCGCCGAGGGCCATGACGACGGCGCAGAGCCGGACGAAGCCCTTGCGGCGGCCGGCCCGGTCGGAGAGCACGCCCACCGGGACGGCGGTGAGCGCCGCGCACAGGGTGTAGATCAGGGTGAGGACCAGTACGCCGGTGTCGGGGTCCTCGAGGCGGACCGAGTCGGTGAGGTAGTAGAGCAGGTACAGCGTGCCCATCGCGTTGCCCAGGTTGATCAGGAAGCGGGTCAGCCAGGCCCAGCCGAAGTCCGGGTGGCGGCGCGGGCTCACCCACAGGCCGGCGACCAGGCTCCGCGGGTCGAGGGGCGGACGCAGCGCGCGGGGCAGCGCGGGTTCGCCGAAGCGGAGCACGAAGGGCAGCGCGAGGACGACGGTAAGCAGCGCGATCGTCGCGTAGCCCGAGGCGACCCCGGTGACCACGGTGGTCGTGACGACGGCGCCGATGACCAGGCCGAGGGACTGGGTGATGCCGGTCCACCCGGAGACCTCGGCGCGCTGGGCGACCGGCACCCGGTCGGCGATGGGCGTGGTGACCCCGGCGAGCATGGCGTTGAGCCCGGCCTGGGCGAGGCACCAGCCGAGGGCCACGCCGAGGACGGTGTGCTGACCGGAGGTGACCAGCAGTCCCGCCGCCCCGGCCAGCGCGCCGCCGACGATCCACGGCCGGCGGCGCCCGAAGCGGGAGGCCGTCCGGTCGGACAGGGCGCCGGCCACGGGGTTGGCGACCATCGCGACCAGCGCGCCGGCGCCGGTCACCCAGGACAGCGCCGTGTGCTTCCCGGCCGGGTCGATGTGTTCCAGCTGCAGCGGCAGCAGGATCTGGATCGGGGTCAGGAAGGCCATGAAGACGGCCAGCGTGGCCAGGCTGAGCAGGGCGGTCCAGGCCGGACGGACCCGGGCGACCGGTTCGGCCGACAGGGTGTCCGGGGTGTGGGCGGCGTCCTCACCGGTGTGGCGCATGCGGTTCCCCCTGCAGCACCCGAGAACATGAGGTCATCTCATGTTCGCGCGAGTGTAGTGCCGGGCCGGCGGGCCGCCAAGGGATGCGGGCGAATCAGGGCGCGGTGCGGCGTGCCTGCGCGATGCGCTCCCGGTACCAGTGGTAGGAGGCCTTCGGTGTCCGCCGCTGGGTCGCGTAGTCGACGTGGACGAGCCCGAAGCGCTGGTGGTAGCCCTCGGCCCATTCGAAGTTGTCCAGCAGCGACCAGGTGAAGTAGCCGCGGACGTCGACCCCGCGGGCGTGTGCGGTCTCGACGGCCTCGATGTGGCTGCGCAGGTAGTCGATGCGGGCCTCGTCCCGGATCTCGCCGCCGTCCGAGGGGTGGTCGGCCTGGGAGCAGCCGTTCTCGGTGATCCAGACGGGCGGGAGCGCGGCCCCGTACCGCGTGTCGAGACCGGTGAGCAGTTCGGTGAGGCCGTCCGGCACCACCGGCCAGCCGAAGGCGGTGCGCGGGTACGGGGGGCCCGGGACGGCCGCGTCCGGTTCCAGGATGTCGAAGGGCAGGCCGGCCTCCGCCGAGGGGGCGGCGATCCATGTGGGGTTGTAGTAGTTGACGCCCAGGCCGTCGAGGGGCGCGGCGACCACCGCGAGGTCGCCCTCGTGGACCACGCCGCCCCACGTCGGGTCGGTCAGCCCGTACGCGGACAGGTCGGGGTAGCCGCCGAGCAGCAGCGGGTCGGTGAACAGCCGGTTGTGCAGGGCGTCGTAGGCCGCGGCGGCGTCGTGGTCGGCGTCGGTGGCGCCCTCGCGGGTCCGCACCGGGGTGCAGTTGTTGGCGATCAGCACCTGCGCGGGGACGGCGGCGTGCGCGCGCAGCGCGGCGGTGGCGAGCCCGTGCCCGAGCAGCTGGTGGTGGGCGACGGGCAGCGCCTCCAGCATCAGGGCGCGGCCGGGGGCGTGGGTGCCGAAGGCGTAGCCGAACACCATGTGGACGAAGGGCTCGTTGAGGGTGATCCAGCGCGTGACCCGGTCACCGAGGCGCCCGGCGACGACGGCCGCGTACTCGGCGAAGTGGCGGGCCGTGTCCCGGTTCAGCCAGCCGCCCTCGTCCTCCAGCGCCTGCGGGAGGTCCCAGTGGAAGAGGGTCGGCGTGGGGGTGATGCCGGCCGCGAGGAGTTCGTCCACCAGGCGGTCGTAGAAGCCGAGTCCGCGCGGCTCGACGCGGCCCCGGCCCTCCGGCAGGACGCGCGGCCAGGAGATCGAGAAGCGGTAGGCGTCGATCCCGAGGCCCTTCATCAGCGCCACGTCCGCGGTGTGGCGGTGGTAGTGGTCGCAGGCGACCTCACCGGTGTGGCCGTCGCGGATCGCGCCGGGCCGGGCGCTGAAGGTGTCCCACACGGACGCCCCCTTGCCGTCCTCGGCGACGGCGCCCTCGATCTGGTACGCGGCGGTGGACGCACCCCAGCTGAAGGAGGCGGGAAGCGGGGACATCGGGATCCTCTCCTCAGTGGAGCGCGGTGAACATGAGGGTTGCTCATGTTGGATCTCGCCAACGTACACCCGATCCGGCAGAGTGGGACCATGCAGGCACATGCGAACCCGTCCGGTCCCCTCCGCCGCCGCCCCGTGCAGCAGCGCAGCCAGGAACGTTTCGACCGGATCCTGGACGCCTGCGCACACCTGCTGGACGAGGTCGGCTACACGGCGCTCACCACCAAGGAGGTGGCCCGGCGCGCGGAGGTCCCGATCGGGACGCTGTACCAGTTCTTCCCCGGCGTCGACGGGCTGCTGGGCGCGCTGGCCGAACGGAACCTGGGGCACTTCGCCGACCGGCTCGCCCGCCGGGTGGAGGCCGAACGCCCGCCGCGGATCGGGGCGATGGTGGACCTGGCGATCGAGGAGTACGTCGCGATGCGCCGCGCCGTACCGGGCTTCGGCGTGGTGGACTTCGGGGCGATCGGCCGCGAGGACCCCCGCAGCGTCCACCTCCTCGACGCGGTGCTGGAGAACAACGCGGCCGTCGCCGACCGGCTCTGGTTCCTCGTCGGCGGGCTGCTCGGCGACCAGGACCAGGCCGCCGCTCGCGTGCGGCTGCACGTCGCCCTCGAGTCCGCCGACGCGGTCCTCCGACTCGCCTTCCGCCGGGACCCCGAGGGCGATCCGGTGCTCATCGCCGAGTGCAAGCGGCTGCTGCGGGGCTACCTCGGAGGCTGACGGACGCGCCGGAGCCCCGTGGTGCCGTCAGGGGGCGTCACGGGGCTCCGGTGTGTGCTGCCGGTCGGTTGGTGTGCCGGGGTCAGCCCTTGCGGGCGGTGACCTCCTCGGTCAGCTGCGGCACGACCTGGAACAGGTCACCGACCACGCCGTAGTCGACCAGC